>JAFXLD010000062.1 GCA_017531385.1 Clostridia bacterium | reverse complement strand
ATGGCAATGTGGAAGTTCAAAAACGAAAAAAAGCCAACAAAAAAGCGTTTTTTAATAAATATTTTAGTGTATTCTTTTATTTATGCTAAAAAACCGTGTCTCGCTTGATTGCGAAACACGGTTTATCGACAGTCAGACAGGACGATGATTTTTGAATCATCGTCCTGTTTATGTTTCTTCATCGGGTGTATACAAAATGATATCTGTAATGCTGCATTTTAAAATATTGCACAAGTCATTGAGTGTGACAGTGCTTATGGGTTTGTTGTGCTTTAGTCTGTCCAGAAGACTTCGGCTTATATTATAGTTGTTTATAAGCTTATAAGTGGAAATGTTCTTTGCTTTTAATGTTTCATAAAACGGTTCATACGAAATCATAATAAATACCTTAAAAAAATTATTTAAAAATATTTTATTTTATACTCCACATCTTGACAATTGTCGATAGATAGAGTATACTCTATTTATCGATAATATGATTGGTTTGATTTGTACGGTTGCGTTAAGGCTGTGTGCAAATATGAATAAGGGAAGTCGGAGTGTAATTGCCAAAATTTATTGTATGACTTTTCCTTATGTTTATTCATAAAAAATGAAGAGGGGGAGTCCGATGGTTTATTGAAATCTTTGTTTTTTACACCAAAGAAAATTTATTACGAAAGGAAACGAAAATATGAAAACTAAGAAATTATTATCCCTCGTTTTATCAGTTATTATGATAATGTCTGTTTTGCCTATGTACGCAAGTGCAGCGGCTGAAACATTGACTGCCTCAAATATTCAGACACTTCCTACGATAACGATGAAGGAAAATGTAACGGTATATACCGGTAATTATCAGGATACGGTTTTTTCAGTTGCCGATGATGAAGTTGTTGTAGATGCTGCAGGCAACCAGGTCGCAGGGCATTTTGTAATTAGGAATTCAAGTGTTTATAGTGCAGGTGAATTTACAATTAAGAATGTGAATCTGACTTTTCTTCCTGATGATATTGAAGCATATACATCATTCAATAAAAACCGTGTAACCATAACTCCTGTTACAGTCATCGTTGAAAAAGCTGACCTTGCTCTTAAAGATGCTGAAAACGATTATCCCAAAACAGCCGAGGCAGTGCCAAGCGGAACAGCTATTTCAGACATCAGAATAACAGGCGGTGCCTGTTATATTGTTCAGGCTCCAACAACCACTTCATATGTTGCTAATTTAAACTGGACATGGCAGGATACAAGTTTAACTGTTACAGAAAGCGGATATTATAATGCGGTTCCGGAAATACTTCCGGGTAATTTCAATGACTTTGTTCTTCCTGTTTATATTGAAGTAGAAAACTCAGTAAAGGCTACAACGATTGTTGAAGCTCCCACAGCAACAATAGAATACGGACAGGCATGGAATGAGGTAGTGTTTGAATGCGGAAAGGTTATGGCCGGTGACACGGAGGTAAGTGGTACTTTTACCCGTAAATTAACAGGCGTAGGAAAGCCTTCTGCCGGTGTATATGATTCTGTTCCAGTAATTTTTACACCCGATGACCTTGAAAAATATGCTCCCAGTGAAGGCTATGGCACAGTCACCGTAACCAAAGCCAACTACAAATTTGTTAACGAAAACGGAGAAGAAATTGTTCCTGAAATCACACTTCCCTACGGAACAACCTTTGACATAGGCGGTGCACTTGGTGTTGCACTTAAGCTTATGATAAAAGACAGAAACAGCGTTTCAAACTATGATATACCTGTTATTTCCTTCCCTGACTATGACAAGGATGATATGGCTCCCGTAGGCACAAATACATATAATGTCCGTATAAGACCCTACAGCGGTTATGAGGAGAATACAAACTACAATGTAACTGACCTTCAGTTTATTCTCACAATTGAGCCTGTTGTTCTCGAGCTTGCATTAAAATCCGAGATTGACGATGAAGATTCTAACATCAGATATTATTATCTTTCCAAAATGAACTATAATGACCCCACACCTCAGGGCACATATACATATTATGTTGACGGTGAGCTTACAGCTGAAAATGTAGGCATGGGATATAAAGTTAAGCTTGCACCCGAAAACTCAGGCGCTCACGAGATTAAAATAGTTTATATCCCCACAGAAAATGACCCCTGCATAATTGAGGATATAAACCGCACTGTCAATATAAGACTTCTTCATAAGCTCACCAGAGGCAACCTTGTTATGGGCGGAAGCCCCGAAGAATGGTTTGGCGATGAAGTAACCCTCAGAGCAAACATGCTCCCTGAAAACTTCGGTGGCTGGCGCATTACAGATGCAAACGGCAACGAAATAACTCTTGAGGGTGCAGTAATTGAAGGCATAAATATCACCTTCACAATGCCCGATTATGACATCACAGTTGAAGCTATCGACAAGAGTCAGTCCTCAATCGGCGGCGGTGACGCAGGTGACGGCACAGACGATGATTCAAACAACGGCATCTTCGGCGGTATCTGGTCCTTCTTCCAGAAGCTCATAAATTGGTTCAGCAGCATAATCAAACAGATGATGAGTCTCTTTGGTCTTGGCGCATAACACAAACACTATATCTGTAAAAGATATTTTTTGACAATTTTCATATACATATCTTTTCACACCCACCCGTCGGCTCACCCCGACGGGTGCGGTGCGTTATGCAATAATTTATTGCACAATACATAATGCACAATTATGCAGATGCTGCCAATAAGGCAGATTCTGCTATATAAATGGGTAAGGGTGAAGCCCTTCCGATTGTAATTGTGCATTGTGAATTCTTAATTGTGCATTGCTAAATTATTGTTTCCGTCTTGATTAATCCCTTATATTATGATAAAATAAATACAATAATTTTCTTCGGAGGTGTTTTTGTGGTATATGCAGCAGTGCTTGCAGGCGGCAGCGGATTGCGTATGGGTGGAAGTCTGCCAAAGCAGTTTCTTTCCGTTGCAGGTAAACCTGTTATAATAAGAAGCATTGAGGCTTTTCTTCGTTCGGGAAGTGTCGACAGAATTTTTGTCGCTGTTTCGGCAGATTTTTTTGATTATACAAAGGAGCTTGTTGCACAATACCTCGGTGAAGCTGATATAACCGTTGTTGTCGGCGGTAAAAACAGAAACGAAACACTTCTGAATGTTCTTCACGGCATCTCTGATATAAGTGATGATGACATCATTCTCACTCATGATGCGGTCAGACCGTTTATCGACAAGCGTATTATTGATGAAAATATTATTGCGGCAAGAGAATACGGAGCCTGCAATACGGTTGTGCCTGCTGTTGATACAATTCTCAGAAGTTCCGACGGCAGATTTATCGAAAGTGTGCCTGTCAGAAGTGAAATTTTTCATGCACAGACCCCACAGAGCTTCGGTGTGAAAAAACTTCTGTCACTTTATGAAAACTTGAGTAATGAAGAAATGGAAACTTTCACCGATTCCTGTTCAGTTTTTCTTTCGGCAGGAGAGAGAGTATTCCTCGTCACGGGTGACAGAAACAACATAAAGCTCACATATCCCGAGGATATGGAAAGGGCAGAGAATATAATAAAATGTAAAGAGGCAGAATAAATGAATCGTTTATCAATCATAATTCCCGTTTATAACGGTGAGAAATATCTTGAAAAAACACTTGAGAGTCTTGTGACTCAGACAGTTGAAAACTTTGAAGTCATTATCGTTGATGACGGCTCAACTGATACTACAGCCGAAATCAGCAAAAAATATTGTGATGAATACAATGATTTCTTTTACATATATCAGGAGCATATGGGCGTATATGCTGCAAGAAACAAGGGTATCGAAAAGGCAAAATATGAATATCTGCTGTTTCTTGATTGCGGAGACCTGCTGACAGACGGCTCCGTTGAAGCGATTTTTAAATGCAGTGATGAAAACGATGCGGATGTTATAACCGGCAGATGCTGGCGCAACGGTGATATCGAATATGAGTATGATAAAGCGCTTGATATCATTGCAACGATGCCCGAAGTTGAAAAGCTTGAAAGCTGGCTTCTGAAAAATTCAGAGCTTGGTGCAAAAGCAATCAGAAAAAAAATATTTGATCTGTACGATATCCGTTTTCTTGATTTAACGGCTCACGGCGAATTGCTTTTTATTATGCAGATAGTCATGAAAGGCGTGAAGCTCAGCGGTTGTCCCGAATTGATTCTTGAAAAAACAGTCAAGCATATCGAAGACGGCTATTCACAGTTTCAGATGCCCACATACGAAAATCTCAGATCAGCAGCTTTTGTGATTTCAGAGATTTTTGATATGGGTAAAGATGTTATAATAAAAGAAACAGGCAATTTCGACGGTGATGAATCCTACATACAGGAAATAATCTTCATGGCATATCAGTTTTTTATAGATAATTTCTACCGTATGTACTGGTATATGGATAAAAAAACACTGGAGCTTATGAAAGAGGAGTTTGAAAAGTACGCACAGTTTGTCCGTCCTGAGCGATTCAAGAAATTGCAGGAGAATAATGCGGACATTCGATTACCTTATATATATATTGATAAAGAAGAGGCTGCAAGTGAGCCTGAGTTCACCATTTTCTTTGACCTGACGGATGAAAACGAATATAAACCGTTTCTTCGTTCACTTTATGCGCAGACTTATCCGTTTTTTGAGCTTATGGTCAGTGAAAGCCGTTTTAATAGTGAATTTTTCCCCGATGAGTTCAGAAAAATGGAAAATATCGTTGTTCTGCCTGATAAAAACTTCCACACACAGGCAAGAAAGCTCGCAAAATCGAGAAAATGCTTCGAAATCAGAAACGGAGCTCCGCTTGACAGGCGAGTTCTGCGTGAAACGGCTCTGTCAAAGGCTCCTGCCTTTCTTGCTCAGTACATTTTTACTCAGAAACGTCAGACTTTAAGTGCCAGAAAGACTTTGAAGGACAAAGGTCTGAATATTTCGTAAAGGCATAAGCTTTACACTGTGCAAAGCGGTGTAAAGCTTTTTTCTTGCATCCGCAACAGGTTGTGTCTGAAACTGTTGTCAAGCACAAAAAGAATGTAACTATGTAAAAAAAAATCTGATAATCTTGCACATTTTTCACAAATTTGGATAGGGTGAGTATTATTTTGATTGAAACAGTTGAAAAAAAATTCACGCGATGCTATAATTAGCATATATTATGCCTGTTATTATTTTTTGTTGGCAATTTCCATCGGAGCAAGGTAGTTGCGGGCGAATATAAAATATTATGAAAGGATGATTTTTTTCATGAAAATCGCAAAGAAAACCCTGAGCATTTTCCTGTCATTGCTTATGATATTCGGTGCTTGCTCAGCTGGTCTTACCGGCATGACAATCACTGCTGCAGCCGCAACAGGAACAGTTCAGTCGGTAAAAAATGCGCTCACTGATTATGTTGTAAATGAGATTGTTTATCATGGTCATCTTGAACACAACTCATATACATATAAAGGTGACGCTGCAGTAGCAGCAGCTGCTGATGAGATTTATGCTTATGCTATGTCTCTCAGACAGGGCAATAGCTCTACATCTCAGGTAAACTCAACAGCCGGTGTGCTTAATGCTGTTGCAAATAACACAGGTTTCACATCAGGTGATAAGTACAAAGCTTTGCAGTACATTCTTGATCCTGCCGGAGATGTTATCTCAGCTATTGAGCTTGTTACCCCCAAATACGGCGGTGAATGTGACGGTTGTGATCATAAGTATGTATACAACACAATCCCCACAAACGTTGGTGTTAAGAAAACTGTAAAGGTTTACGGCACAGTTAATTCTCTTCTTGAGAAGTACGGTTCTGTTGATGAAATTCCTGCATCACTCCTTCAGGGTGTATCATTCGAATACTCATTGGTTGTTGATCAGGCTTGTCTTGACCAGAATGAACATAAAAGCGGTTGTGACACTGTTTATGATTGTTATGGTTACAGATGGAACTATTTCGGAAGTATAAAGAGAACTGAAATCAAGAACATCGTTTCTATCGACGAACTCAAAGAATTCGGCAAGACTCTTGCTTCTGTAGATCTTTCAATGACATTCGATGAAATGATCGCTCTTGATGCAGCAGAACTCCAGGCTATCTATGATGAAAATTATGGCCCCTATCAGGCTATGATCGATAAGTATTCTTTTGATGTTATCAAGGATCTCTATGGCAGTTACAATGCTTATTTTGCAGATCTTCTCAAGGCAATGCAGATAAATCTTTCACTGCCTGCAATCGACATCCTTAAGAATTATGTCGGCACAGCATATGACAGCTCAAATTACAATGAAATGGCAGCTATCTATGCTCCCGCTAACTCAGCTTACAATGCAATTAAAGGTTATGGCTCCGAAGTCTTTGATTACATTGCTACAAAGGCTGAATATGCAGATTTCAATATCGCAGCAGCAAGAGATTATCTTAATGATATGAAGAAGGCTATGGATCTTATCACACTTCCCGGCCTTAAGGCAACAATTGATGCTGACCTTGCTGCATACAACGGCGTAAATCTTAACACTCTTGAAATCCCCGTGCTTAAGACACTTTTGAATAAGCTCAACGGTTACAAGGGTACTATCAATGCTGCAAACGGCACTGCTGTAAGCGCTGTAATGGGCAGCACAGTAAACAACCTTAACAATCTTATTAATTCTGTTAAGGCAAATATTGAAGCAAGATCACCCGCTGAAACTGAAGCAGCTTTCAATGTGCAGTACAATTACTACACACCTATTCTCTTCGGTAACTACGGTGCTATGGCAACTGCTGATGTTATGACAATGTTCTCAGACTTCGATGTAAATCTTGAAGCTCTGAAAGTTGTTTATGATGAGCAGGTTGCAAAGTACGGTGCTTCTGTTGTTAATCCTCTCTTCTCCGTAACAATCGGTGAAGGTGGCACACCCGCACTTATTCAGAATGTAGTTTCAAAGAGTTCTATTCAGACTGAACTTGTTGCAAGAAACAGTGCTCAGCTCGCAATTGCTGCAGGTTACAAAGACATGGCAGCTAACGTTAACTTCGATAACCTTGTTACTATCAGCACTGCTATTAAGACCTTTGACCAGGCTCTCTATCAGCTTTGTGCAGATAACGGTTTGGTAAGTGCAGCTGACCAGGCTCTTTATGCAGATGTTCAGACAGTTATCAATGCGTTCAATGCATTTATTAATAAGATCAACAGCGAAGGCTTCCAGAAGGTTGAACTTGACGAAAACGGCGTTTATGTTGTTCGTGACGTTTATGACGAAGACCTTGTAAAGGAAGAAGCTTACACAGTAGATGAAGATAAGCTCAATGCTACAATCGTTAAGCTTGACAACTTCCTTGCTTCAGAAGACTTCGGTGCTCTTCTCGGCTTTGAAGATGCAGACGGTAATGCAGTAGGTCTCGGTGATTACCTCTACGGTATGATCGGCGAAATGCTCTTCAACGACGACCTTATCAATATGGTTGTCGGTATGCTCTTCCCCATGATCGAAGACCTTCTCGTTAATGAGATTGGTGCTCTTCTTGCAGGTGAAACTGTTAACCCCAATGGTGTACCTCCTCAGAACCCCGGTTCATTGGGTTATGTTGACCTTGCTTCTCTTGTTGATGCCGTCAGTGGCGGTATTGATATTTATATCGGCGATGTAACAAAAGAAGGTCAGCAGAGAATCCAGCAGGATTTCCCCACACTTCTTGCAGGTGCCGGTCTTTATGCATATCCCACCACATTGGCAGACAGCCTTGTTACATCAGGCGTTCTCACAACTTCCAGCGAAACTTATAAGAAGCTGAAGGAAGCAGGAAAAACATGGACATCTCTCGGTGTGTTTGATCCTGAAACAGAAACCTTCACATATGCTCTTGACCTCGATTGGGGTATTACAGACAGAGCTTCCTTCACAAAGGTTCTCGGCGGTGTTCTTGATTCCGTAGGTTCTCTTCTTCCCACACTTTTCCTGAATACTGCATTTGACAAGAAACTCGGTTCTGCAGAGTCTCCTGCAGGTGTAGGTTACGGTAGTATTTCTGCTGCAGGTATTTTAAATGCTAATAATGCTGAATTCTATGCAACACTCAGCTTGACAGTTCAGCCTCTGAACCTTTATGCAAATCTCTTCCAGCCTCTCTTCGGTCTTCTTGGTGTTACAGCTAACGCTAATCTGACCGCATCATCAAAGGGTATTGATTATGCTAAGGCTATCCTTGATCCCATCTTCGGACTTCTTGATAAGGTTGTAGCAGCACCCCTTGATACAATTCTCGGACTTCTTCCCTCACTTGCATACATTCTTTCAACAGACTTCATTGATTCGTTCCTTGGCAGTATCGTTCTTGACTTCTCAGTTAAACTCGGTATTGCAGGTACCAATGCAGATGGTTTGGCAGGCGGTGCAATTAATACACTTGCTAGTTTGTTGACCTTTGAAGTATTCGGCGATCAGATGGGTATTGCTGACATCGCAGGTGCAGCAACTCTTAAGGATCTTGTTGGTATTGACATCAGCAATATCAATTCACTCCTTGACTTCCTCTTCGAAACTCTCGAAGTTAACCTTGATCTTCCCGACATCGACCAGACAGGTCTCATTGAATGTGCAAAGTGGAACAGCAAGAGCAGCCTTACAGCAGACAAGGCAGACGTTCTCTTCTTCCTCCTTGACTACCTTGTAAGTGCTCTTAATCCCGACTTCCTCAATACAATCCTTGGCCTTCTCGGTGGCGATATTGACCTCAGCGGTACTATCGGTACAGTTCTTAATAACGTTCTCGCTGCAGTCGGCAACAATCCCGACGGTGCTATTGCAGCCCTCGTTGAACTCCTCAATCCCGTTGAGTATGAACTCAAGGAAATGACATGGGCAGAAGGTATGGACGAATCAATCGTTTACCTTCACTATGCAAATGATTGGACAAAGTCCGAATCACAGTATCTTATTGATAACGCATTGAATCTCGTTGCAACAGTTCTTGGCATGACAGGTTCTGAAGTAACTGATGTTAATGCATTCCTTAATGAAAAAGTTAACGGTCTCTTTGCTGATCTCTTCACAAATGAGACTATCACAAAACTTGTTGAAACATTTGCAGGAATCGAACTTCCTGAAATTCTCAACGACATCCTTGTTGACCAGCTTGGTGTTAACATGGGTGCATGGGCAAATGATTTCGGTTACCTCTTCAACGAAGAGCTTACAGCTCCCGAAGCAAGCGTTCTCGGTGTAACTGTTACTGAAGATGCTGAAGGCAACTATGTATGGAATGGTCTTGTAGACGGCGACAAGGAAGTATTTGTTGATACTCTTTGCGCAGTTCTTGCTCCTCTTGCTCCTGCAGTTGCATTCCTTCTCGGTGGTAAAGACCTTGGCGTATTCGGTATAGTTGAACTTAAGGGTTATGAATCATTCGATTCAACACTCGGTCTTCTTCTTGAAACACTTGGTATTACAGTTCCCGCAGTTGACTTCGCAGCTGATCCCATGACAGCTCTTAACAGCGTAGTTGATGCAGTATTCACATGGCTTGATGCAACTCTTGCATCTGATGACCTTGTAGAAGTTGCTGTTAACCTTGTAGCAGATCTTCTCTACTACATCGAAAGTAATGGTCTTTCAGTTCTCCTTCACAACCTTCTCCTTCCCGTACTTGCTCTTGTTGATACAGTAAGACCTATTGTTAATGTAGATGTAAATACAATTGTTTCTGTAATTGTATCTGATCTTATCAACGGTAATGGTCTTGCACTTGGCAAGATTGTTGATCTCGTATTCGGTGAATTTGAAGGCAATGACGATCTCCTTGTAACTATTACAATCGATAACCTCACTCTTACTGATGTTCTCGCAATTGTAGACGTTGTCTTTGGTTCAGATCTTGAACACAGCACACTTGCAACAATCGGTCTTAAGGGTCTTTGCAACGCAGATGTAGACGCTGCTGATGCACTCACAATTATCCTTTCAGCTCTTATTGACTGTCTTGACGAACCCGCAGCTGATACAAGCATGACAAATGCTCAGGCACTCTTCGGATTTATTGAAGAGAAGACAGGCAACGATCAGATTACTGAAATCGTTACAACAGTACTCGATCTTATCGGTGGTATTGTTTACGAATATTCAGCACCCGACTGGGGTTACATGATGGGACTTGACGAAGAATTCAATGTAATTCTTCCCGAACGTTCAATCGTTTACCTTGGTTACCAGAACAACTGGACTGAAGAAACAGCTGACGCTGTATACGATTCTCTTGATGAAATCGTAGGTATGGTTCTTGATTCACTCGTTGGCAGTGACATCGCAACTCTTCTTAACGGTCTCCTTGAAGACAACGTATACTCAGATGAAATCCTCAACACAGTTGTTGAACTCCTTGTAAATCTCCTTGCAGACCTCGACGCATCTCTCTTTGAAATCGTTGATGTTGTTGTTGATACAGACATCTCAACATGGTTCACATTCTGCACTCTCAATGAAGAGACAGGCGAATATGAATGCACAAAGGATTGGGGCGTTGACGCAGCAACTGATAAGAAGGCAACATTCGTTGCAGCTATCAAGGAAGTTCTTGCTCCCGCTAACAGACTTCTTGCATGGCTCTTCTTCGGTGACAGTTATGAATTCTTCACTGATTCCGAAAAGGATGCAGAAGGCAACTACACATACAAGAGCCTCATCACTCTCAACGGTGGCGAAGGCTATGCAAAGGGCCTTGTACCCATTCTCGAAGCTCTCGGCTGCGAAATGAAGGCTGCTGATGCATATCTTGTAAATGGTGAATATGATGCAACAGCTGCTGTAGAAGATATCTTCAATGCACTTCTTGCACTTGTTGATAAGGTTTCTGCAAATCCTGTAGAAGAAGCATTCAAACTTATTCCCAACATTATTTACTTCCTCAATGCAGGCGGTATCAAGTCAAGCGTTAACAACCTTCTTGCTCCCGTAAATGCAATCATTGAAAAACTTTCTCCTATTGTTGGTGATGTTTCTATCGGCGGCCTTCTTGCAGAACAGATCGGCTTCGATATTACAGATATCACAACAGATTCACTCCTTGCTCTTGCAGCAGATGCAGGTTTTGTTATGAGTGACAAGCATGTTGAACTTCTCAAGACATTCTACATCGGCGAAATCGTTAAGTATGAATCTGCTAACGGTGACTACGCTTACAGAATGGCTTACACAGATGAAGAATCTGCAAGCGACATGCTTACAATCGTTCTCAGCCTTGTAATTGATCTGTTCAAGCTCAATAAGGAACTCTTTGAAGGTCTTCTTGGTGAAGATATCGTTAATGCAATCATGAGCATCCTCGAACTCGAAGGTGCAAAGGCAATGCAGGACTTCAGCTGGCTCTATACTGAGTATGCTGATACTGATAAGATCTTTACTCCTGTTGAGACAACAGAAAAATACACAGCAACATACAATGAGTACTGGACAAAGGATAAGGCTCAGACTCTTGTTGATCGTGCAGATGATTTCGTTCTGAACATTCTCCATGTTCTCAATCTTGAAATCGACGGCGTAAAGATGTCTGATGTTGAAACAATTATCAATTCTCTTATTTCAGACCTTTACTCGCAGGCTAATGCAGATGCTATCCTTACAATGGTTAAGGATCTCGTTGCACAGCTTTCAGATCTTGAACCCTACGGCGATCTCATCAAGACTGTTGCTAAGAGCGCTCTCGGCGTAGATCTCACAGCATGGGACAACATGGTAGTAACAGTTGAAGACGGCAACAGAGATTCATTCTCAAAGGCTATCGGTCAGATTCTTGCTCCCGTAGTTCCTGTTCTTGAAATCCTTCTCACAAGTAAGGATGTAAGCTTCTTCGTTGATATCGAAGGCGTAAATGCGATCACTCTTTACGGTTCAGAAGGTTATGCATACGGTATCATTCCTCTCCTTGAGGCACTCGGTTGCGAAGGTGTTCTTACACCTGATGAATACAAGGCTGCTGTTGCAGCTGATCCCGCAGCAGCAATCACATCAATCATCAATCCTTTGTTCGACAAGATCGATGAAATCGCTGCTGATCCCATCAACGAAGTTCTTGAACTTCTTCCCGCAGTTATCTACTTCGTGAACTCAAACGGTCTTGATACTGTTGTTAAGAATGTTCTTAACTCTGTAGACACTGTTCTTGCAGGTCTTGAACCTCTTGTAGGTGTAACAAGCATCGTTGATCTCCTTGGTATTGATCTTGCTACATACAACTTCGATTACCTCTTCAATATGCTTCTTGATATGGCTGCTGATACAGGCTTC
The DNA here is from genome assembly GCA_017531385.1 of Clostridia bacterium. Taxonomy (GTDB): domain Bacteria; phylum Bacillota; class Clostridia; order Oscillospirales; family Acutalibacteraceae; genus UBA1081. Next base: position 28,635 of record JAFXLD010000062.1, on the reverse strand, counting down.
GAACTTGAAGAAATTGCAGGTAATGCAATCAACGAACTTACAATCGGTAGAGTAGTATCCTACCAGTCAAAGAACGGCGAAACATACTACACAATGCAGTATGCTTCAGATCGTGATATGGCTGATATGGTAACAGTTCTCCTTCGTCTTATCGTTGACTTCGTAACAATGGAAGAAAACCTTGCTGTATTCAAAGATATGCTCGCAGATGTTATCACAGATGAAGATACATACAAGTCAGTATGTTCAATCCTTGATTCAGTAGCTGCAGCTGTTAATGAAGATCCTAACCTCGGTAAGGGTATGGCTGTTGTTTACTACTTCTTCGTTACTCTTGACAATGTTGCAGAAGGCGCAGATGACATTTACCATGATGTAACTAACTCTTGGGAATTCATCCTTAAGCAGCTTGAAACAAGTAATGATCCCATTCTCAGAAACCTTGAAAAGTCACTTAAGAACGCTCTTAACAAATACTTCGGTACAGATTACGAAGTAGGTGATAGCGAAGATATTATTGATGAAGAAAAGGATACAGGTATTGCTGCATTCTTCAAGGCAATCGCTGACTTCTTCAAGAAGATCGGTGACTTCTTCAGAAAGCTGTTTGGCATGGCATAATGCTTTAAGCTGTAAAAAACTACATTAAATAAAGTTTTCCCCGGAGCTTCGGCTCCGGGGTTTTTGTTGTTACATCAAAAAAAGATACTGCATAACTGCAGTATCCTAAACTTAAATATAATACTCATGAATGTCAAGAACTTCAAATTTATAAATTTTAAATCTGCCTTTTGAAAAAGCATCGCTGAATCCGGCTTTTATGGAAAGCTTTTTAGTTGTAAGCACAACTTCCATATCCACTTCGCTGAAATGCAAATCGGGAAGCTCATCCATGGCTGCAAGTTCAATATATCTTTTGCTGTCCTCTTTTGATGTAAAAAGATAAAAATTCAGAACAGGTAAGGTCTTTTCTCCTACAACAATTTTTTCAAACTGACCTCTGGATGCCTGTTTTTTCTTCTTTTTTTCTTTGAACTTCTTAAAAAATTCCATTGATTCACACACCTTAATAAATCTAAAGATATTTTACTGTTTATTTTGATTTAAGTCAATATAAAATTTTTTAAAGGTATTTATTTTATAAAAAAATTATGTTATACTATTTTATAAGGATGTGATATGATGAAAAAACTGTCGGTTATCGTTCCTTGTTATAATGAAGAAGCTGTTCTTTCAGCTTTTTATGAAGAAATCATTAAGGTTGCGTCAGACTGCAGCAATTATGATTTTGAATTTCTTTTTGTAAACGACGGTAGTAAAGATGCCACGCAGAATATAGTTGAATCTTTTGCGAAAAAAGATGAAAGAGTGAAGTTTATTTCATTCTCAAGAAACTTCGGCAAAGAAGCAGGTATGCTTGCAGGTCTTGAACATTGCACAGGTGATTTTGCCTGTTTTATCGATGCTGATTTGCAGCATTCTCCCGACCTTATTCCCGAAATGCTTAAAGCCGTTGACGAAGAAGGCTATGATGTTGCAGCCTGCAGACGTGTTGACAGAAAAGGTGAGCAGAAATTCAAGAGCATGCTCTCTGCTGCATTTTATAAAGTTGTAAATAAGATTTCAGAAACATATATTGATGACGGTGCTCAGGATTACCGTGTGATGAACAGAAATGTCATTGAGTCAATCCTTTCCATGAAAGAGAATATCCGTTTCACAAAGGGTATTTTCAGCTGGGTCGGTTTCAATGTCAAATGGTTCCCTCATGAAAACCGTGAAAGAGCAGCAGGCGACACAAAATGGTCCGTCACCAAACTCTTTAAATATGCTATGGACGGTATCATCGGCTACACTTCAAGTCCCCTGAGAATACCTCTTTATCTTGGCATACTTTTGATAATTTTAAGCGGTTTTTATATCATCGGTGCTCTTCTTTTCTCTGATTATATTGATTCTGTTACACTCAGTGCAGTTCTCTTTGCAGTGATGTTTATCGGCGGACTTATACTTGTAAGTATCGGCATAGCAGGAGAGTATCTGGCAAGAATATATACAGAGGTCAAGGACAGACCCAAATATCTTATAGCAAAAACAAATTGTGATAAATAAAAAGGAGATAAATACAATGGAAATTACAAAAAAATCTTTAATCGGTGAAATTCTTGACAACGATCCCACACTTGCACCCTACTTCCTTGAAATGGGTATGCACTGTCTTGGCTGTCCTTCTGCAAGAAGTGAATCTGTAGAACAGGCCTGTATGGTTCACGGCGTAAACGCAGACGAACTTGTTGCAAAGCTCAACGCAAACAAAAAGTAATGAATATCGTTCTGACAGAAAGGCTCAGAACTGCGGCAGAGCTTGTAAGGCACTCCCGTAAAACAGTAGATGTCGGCACAGATCACGGTTATCTGCCGGCATTTCTTGTTATGGGCGGAATTACAGATAATGTGACAGCTGCAGACATCGGCAGAGGGCCTTTGGAAAATGCCGAAAAAACGATAAAAAAATACTCTCTTGAAGAGAAAATAGACACTGCTTTGTCAGACGGACTTGAAAAAATTGACCGTGATACAGAAGAAATCATAATATGCGGTATGGGTGGAACACTGATTGCTGAAATCCTCGGGAAAGCAGAGTGGATTAAAAAGACGGAAATTCATCTTATTCTTCAGCCTATGACACATTCATATGATGTCCGGAAATTCCTTTGCGAAAACGGTTTTTACATAGATACAGAGAAATTCTGCACCGACACGGGCAGAGACTATGTTATTATAAGTGCTTACTATGACGAAAAAGACCATAGCCGTGACGATTTTTATTATTACTTCGGAAATGTGGCAACAGGTGACACTAAGAGTGAAAAAGGTTATATAAAAAAGCAGATTTTCTATGTTAAATCCCGTTATAAGGGACTTATGATGTCAGGAAATGAAGCCGAAGCATCAGTTTTTGCAAAAGTGCTTGACGGTGTTAATGAGAAATGGAGTGAATTATTATGAAAATAAAGGAAGTTTATGATTTTCTTGACAGCATTGCACCGTATAACACCCAATGCGAGTGGGACAACAGTGGATTTATGTGCGGTGATCTGGAAAAAGATGTCAATTCCGTTATGCTCTGTCTTGATTGCACAAATGATGTTATCGAACAAGCTGTGGCAAATAATTGCAAGCTGATTGTGTGTCATCATCCGTTGATTTTTGCAACCGTGAAGAGAATTTCCGACGGCACACCCCTTTACAATGCAATAAAAAATGATATAACTGTCATCTCTGCTCACACAAATCTTGATATGGCAGATGACGGTGTCAATGATGTTCTTTCTGAAAAATTAGGACTTTCAGGCTGTGAAAAACTTTTTGCCGAGGGTACACCTTTTATGAGAATGGGCAATGTGAATGAACAGTCTATGGCGGAATTTGCATCATTTGTTGCTCATAAACTCGGCAACGGTGCCGAAGTGTATGATTCGGGCAGAACAGTTCACAAAGTGGCTGTCTGCGGCGGTGCAGGCGGTGAATATATCCCCGAAGTATTCTCGGCAGGCTGTGACACATTCGTCACAGGTGAAGCAAAGCATCACGAAAGGCTTGAAGCTCAGAGACTCGGTATAAATCTTATTGTGGCAGGTCATTTCAGCACGGAAGTGCCTGTACTCTCAAAATTATGTGATAAATTATTGAGGGCATTCCCGAAGCATACGATTTGTATTGCTGCAGAAGAAAGTCCTTGCAAAACGGTGGTATAAATGGCATTAGACGGAATTTTTCTTCATCTTCTGAGTGAGGAACTCAAAGAAGTTCTCATAGGTTCAAAGGTGGATAAAATACATCAGACACAGAAGGTGGAGCTTGTTTTTACTCTGAGAACAAGAAACGGTGCATACAGACTTCTGCTTTCAGCATCGGGCAATGCACCCAGACTTCATCTTACAACACATCAGATTGAAAATCCTCCGAAACCTCCCATGCTTTGTATGCTTCTTCGCAAGCATCTGGGCAGTGCGACACTTGTTGATATTCAGCAGGAGGGGCTTGACAGAATTCTGAATCTCGTTTTCAGCTCAGTAAATGAACTCGGCGACAGGGTCACAAGAACGCTTGTAATCGAGATTATGGCACAGTACAGCAATATTATTCTCCTTGATGAAAACGGCGTTATAATTGACGCTGTAAAGCGTGTTGATAACACAAAGTCATCTGTGCGTGAAGTTCTGCCCTCTCTTCCATATGAACTTCCTCCGAAGCAGAACAAACTGAGCATTATTGACGACTCATCCGAGGATATTCTTTCTGCAATAACAAGCAAAAATACAAAACTGGGTAATGCAATTCTCTCTTCAATGGAGGGTATGTCGCCCGTACTCTGCCGTGAAATTGCATTCAGAACAGCAGGGATTGATGCTGTTGCAGACGAGCTTACAGATAATCAGAAAACAAAACTTGCATTCGAGCTTGAAATGCTGAAAAATACCGTGCTTAACAGAACGGTATCACCCAATGCCGTTGCAGATGCGGACGGAAAACTCCTGGATTTTTCTTTCGTGCCTATTACTCAATACGGCTCGGCGGCACAGTATCTTTCCTATGAATCACTTTCGGAAACTCTCGAAAGATTCTATTTTGAAAGAGAACGACTTGCAAGAACAAAATCAAAGGCAGAAGACCTTTTCAAGAATATAAATAATCTCATTGAACGCCTTGCTAAGAAAATCAGTAATCAGATGGCAGAGCTTGAAGAATGCAAGGACAGGGAAGAAAAGAAGATTTTTGCAGAGCTTATCAATGCAAATCTTTACAGGCTCAGTAAGGGCAGCAGTGTCTATGAGCTTGAGAATTATTATGATGATTACAAAACGGTAAAAATTCCCGTGAAGCCTGAGCTGACTCCCACGGAGAATGCTCAGAGATATTATAAAGAGTACAGAAAACTCAGAACTGCCGAAGAAATGCTCACAAAACTTATTGCAGAGGGCAGAGAAGAGCTTGTTTATCTCAGAACCGTACTCGATGAACTCAGCCGTGCAGAAACTGAAAGAGAAATCAGCGAAATCCGTCAGGAACTCTCCGACGGCGGTTTTGTGAAACAGAAAAATCAGGGCAAAATCAAAAGAAGTCAGCCTATGCCTCCTCTTGAGATTGATGCTCCCGACGGTTTCAAGGTCTATGTTGGCAGAAACAACATTCAGAACGACAAATTGTCGCTGAAAACTGCGATGAAGTCTGATTTGTGGTTCCATATTCAGAAAGCACCCGGTTCACATGTCATTCTTGCACTTGATGGCAGAGAGCCTACTGAAAAGGCAATGGAATTTGCGGCAAAGGTTGCGGCATATTACAGCTCAGGCAGGGAAGCCGGCGCAGTTGAGGTTGACTATACGGAAGTCAGAAATCTCAAAAAGCCTGTCGGTGCAAAACCCGGCTTTGTAATATATCATGTCTACAATTCGGTGCTTGTAAAGCCTGAAATCCCTGAAATTTAATTGAGGTGGAAGAAATGTCAAAAAGCAAAAAGATAATCGTGATAATTTCAGTTGTTCTTGCAGTTATCATTGCAATTCCACTGTGTATGTGTGCATCTGCGGGAATGTTTATGCCCACAGTCCGTTTTGATGCGGAAAATCTCACAGGTGAAGTCACAAACGGTGCTTCGGGCTATCTTTATGGCATTGCAGAAGACGGTGTGCCGTCATACAATATGGTTGAAAGCCTTGATGTTTCTTCGGTTTCGGCAAAAACTCAGGGTGGTCTTCAGCATCCGATAGGTGAAGTGGGTGATGTTGCACCGTCACTTCTCAGAACGGGACATTGTGACTATATCGTTGTTTATCTTCAGGATATGTTCTCCACATGGTATTATGCAGACGGTGATATCACAGAAATGAAGAAAAACGGCACTTATGACTGGAAAAAATTCCTCACGGAAACTTATTTTCCTCTTGTTGAGCAGTCAATCAATGAAATGAAAAATACCGGGTATGCCGACAAGCTCGTTTATTGCATTTTCAATGAATGCGACAACGGTGTATGGTTCGGTGAATGGGCAAAAGATGGTGAAAACGGTTGGCACGACTGGAACGAACAGGGCAGAAAGAATTTTTATGAAGCCTGGAAAATGACATATGATTATGTCAAAAAACTTGATCCCGATGCAGTTATCGGAGGCCCCGGTAACTATGAATACAGCTCATGGAAAACAGATGAATTTCTGAAATTTACAACTGAAAATAACTGCACACCCGAAGTGATTATCTATCACGAGCTGGGTGACCGTTCAATTTATGACTGGGAAGTAAATGTAAAAGACCTTTATTCTATCGAGGAAAAATACGGTGTCAGCACCGATACACCCATAATCATAACCGAATACGGCAGAATGCAGGATAACGGTAACCCCTGCACAATGCTCAAATACATAGTCCGTACGGAAAACACAAAAGTTTACGCAAATCAGGCATACTGGCTCTTTGCGGACAATCTCTGCAGTACCTGTGCCGATTACAACACACCCAACTCTGCATGGTGGGTCTATAGATGGTATACAAGCATGCAGGGGCAGACAATGGCGAGTGAAATCAGAGATATTCTTCACTCAGATCTCGGAAAAGCCGTGAAAGAGAGAAGAGAACTCCGTTATCAGCAGTTTATGGGACTCGGTACAATTACAGATGAAAAAGACAAGCTCGATATTCTCGTTTCCGGCGCTGATTACAAGGGCAGAGTAGTTATCGAAAACCTTGAAAATACTGCTCTTTACGGCAAAAATGTGGAAATCAGAGTTGAAGCCGTCACTTATCAGGGTATTCTCGGCAAGGTATATGAGCCTGAAACTGTGAAAATCTATTCTGAAAAATGCGGTAAAAAACTGTCTGTTTCTCTTGATATGGACGACGATACGGCATACCGTATAACTGTAACACCTGCTGAAAATGTTGAAAAATACGAAAATGATAATCTCTTTGTAAGATTTGAAGCTGAACACGGCACTCTCACGGGGGATGCCTACACTTATGACAGCGCATATGCCACAACGGGTGAAGTCAACGGTATGGTTGGCGGTATGGAAAAAAAGGGCGACGGCGTTGAAATGACAATTTCCGTACCCGAAGACGGCAAGTATCAGCTCAGAATTATTTACGGCAAAGCAAATGACGGCCCCACAAGTTCAGACAGAGTCAATGCTGAAGTGATATTTACTCTTGATGGGGAAAAAAGAATTCTTTCATATCCCAACACAATAAGAAGCGAAATCACAAGCACTTATGACATTGAACTTGATCTTACAAAGGGTGAGCATATTCTGAAATTCTTACACAAAACAGGCACAAGCGTCATTGACAGCGTTCTTGTGAGAAAAGCAGAAGAGAGAGTTTCTGTTTACTGTGAAAAGGATGACGACAGAGAGAATTCGCACCTTGCAGTCGCTCCTGATGACGGATATTACAAAATTAATTCATCCTCTGACGGTGTGTTCAATATTGACGGTGCACAAGTCAGTATCACAAACGGTGAAGCATTTGTATATCTCAGACGAGGTCTGAATTTTATCGGAACTCCCGGAAACACAGATATAAGCATTTCTGCAAAGCATGATGAATCTGTTCAGCCTGACCGGATTGAAGCATCTGAATTTGCTCTTTCCGACGGTGCAGAAATCAGAAAAAATGATACCCTCGGCGTAAATTACATAACGGGTATTTCGTCAGAGGGCGGAAAGGCTGAATATAAAATAAATGCGCCCGAAAATGGCACATATAAGCTCACAATATACTATTCAAATAACCGTGAAAACGGCGTTCATTCCTATAATGTTGACCTTGTTGAGGACTTTATCACAATTTCCGTCAACGGTGAAAAGAGTGAGAATCTCTATTGCAGGAATACATATTCTCACGATACATGCACAACCGTCACAACAAATATCGACCTTGAAAAAGGTGGGAATTTGCTGACATTCTCAAATGACGGTGCAAATAAATTCAACGATGGAAAAACCTTTGCTCCCGATATTGCAGAAATAACGGTGAATAAAACAATTTGTGACTGATAAAAAACAGTGGCACACTTCATTTCGGAGTGTGCCACTGTTTATGTTTATTTTAATATATCAAGACTTTCAATATTTTTGTACTGAATTCCATGTATTCCTATTTCGTGCAGATTTTCAACATTTTTAATGTTGTCATCAATCATATAGATTTCGTCATATTCTTTGTTCATCTGCGACACGGCATACTGATAAATTGCAGGGTCAGGTTTTGCCATTTTCAGATAACACGAGATGAAAATTCTGTCAAAAAGCTCTGTAAGAGAGTGTTCCTCAAAAATCCTTTCAACAAAGCTTTCAACCGCATTTGAAAGCAGAATAACATCTGCACTCTTTTTAAGCTCTTTTATAACGGGGATGATCTCTTCGTTCAGATGTATGATGGAGTTCCACTCTGTTAAAATTTCGTCTTTGTCCATGCCGAGTTCTTCTGCAATATTGTCAAAAAGTTCATCATATGTCACAAGACCGAGATCAGCGGGAACGAAGAATTTTTCTTTAAGAGTTGCAGCCTCTTCGGGTGCAAAATGTTTTCTGAAAAAGACAGGTGCCACTTCGCCGAAAACAACGCCGAAGCAGTCAAAAATTATAAGTCTGTTTTTATTTGAATCCATATTATTTACCAACATTTTTCTCCAGAAAGTCAATTACATCTTTAACGGTTTTGAATTTTTTTATTGCCGAATTCGGAATTTCCACATCAAATTCATCTTCGAGACCACATATGAGCTGTATGACACCAAGTGAAGAAATGCCGAGCTTTTTATCAATTTTTGTTTTTTCGGTGAAAGTGATGTCTGTCCGACCTGTAACTTCCGAAAAAACTTTTTCAATGCGTTTTATCATGGTTTTTCATCCTTTATTTATTTGCTAAGTTCTTTTGTAAGCGTTTTGAAATCAACTTTGTTCATTGCAGTTTTCGGCAATTCTTCTCTGAAAATAATTTCATGTGGCATAGCAAAAGAAGCCACATTATCCTTGCATTTTTCCGTAATCTGATTACGGAGTGCATCAAGGTCTCCATTCATATTTACGGGCTGAACAACGGCAACAATACGCTGGCCGAGCGTTCTGTCCTCAATACCGATAACGCAGCTGAGCTGAACACCTCTGCAATCGTTGATAACCTCTTCAATCTGCGTGGGATAAATATTGTAACCTGCAGAAATAATCATTTTGCAGTGTCTCTGACGGTAATACAGATATCCGTCTTCGTCCATATAACCGATATCACCCGTATGAAGCCATTTTTTGCCGTCAGGATGAACCTGCAGAGCAATATTTGTTTCCGCTTCGTTTTTGTAGTAACCCTTCATCTGGGTGGGACCTGTTATACAGATTTCACCGTCTTCACCGAAAGGCACTTCTTCATGTGTACCGATTCTGCAGATTTTGATTTCGTTGCCCGGCAAAGGAAGTCCGGTACTACCTTTTCTGTGGGCAAAAAACGGACTGATGCAGGCTGCAGACAGACATTCCGTAAGTCCGTAAGCTTCCGTCATCTGTTCTGACGAACCGCCTTTTTTCAGATAATTATTCATTCTGTTAAGAAGCTTTTCACTGCACTTGTCTCCCGAAAATGCGACCATTTCAAGGAAAGAAAGGTCCTGTTTTTCGATTTCTTCCGTTCTTGAAAGAGCTTCAAACAATGCGGGTACAGCATAAACGTGGTTGATTTTCTTTTTGAATATAAGATTTGAGCAGAGCTTGAAATCAAATTTCGGAACAAGAAAAACCTGCATACCGAAATAGAGCATGACGTGCATACACATTGCAAGTCCGAATCCGTGGAAAACAGGCATAACTGCAAGTGCTTTTTTACCTGCGATATCCTTTGAATTGTCACGCTTGATTTCCTCTGCCTGAATTGCCATGCAGTTGAATGCACGGTTGTGAATCATTACACCTTTGGGGATTCCCGTTGTACCGCCGCTGTAAAGAATTGCGGCAATATCGTCACCTTTTCCGTCATCAGCAGGAAGCGCTTCTTTTCTCTGCTTGCCTTTTCTGAGGAAATCATTCCAGTAAATAATATCGTGTGATGAATTTATACTGAGTTTTACTTTGTTTGTTGCCATGTAAAGTGGCTTTATATAAAACGGAAGTGCATCTGCAATCCTTGCCAGCACCATAACGGGTTCTGCCGAAGTTTCCCACTTGATTTCTGCAAGTTTCGGATAAAGCATGTCGAATGTGATAACAGCTTTGCTGTCAACGTGTTCAACAAATTTCTTGATTTCGTTTGCAGACAGAAGCGGATGAATCATGTTTGCGATTGCACCGATTCTGTTGATTGCATAAACAGAAATAAGTGCCTGAGGTGTATTGGGAGCAACGACAGATACGAAATCACCTTTTTTCACACCGCTTGCAAGCAGTGACTGAGCAACAATCTCAATCTGCTCAATCATCTGAGAGAATGTAATCTTTTTATTATTGAATTCCAGAGCATAATAGTCAGGATATTTCTCTGCGGTTTCTTTAAGGAGTGAAACCATGGAAAATTCAGGATATTCTTCTCTGAAATTCTCGGGTGAGTGATTGTCACTCCATATAGTTCTTTCCCTTTTCATAAGACAAAATCACCTCTTTATTTTTCACTCGTTGTCGAAATTTTTTATTTATTATACCACAAGATTTTACTAAAAACAAGAGTTCAGATAATACATCTGTCCTCATGATACAGCATTTTTCAGGTAATATCTTTATTCTTGACTTTATCTATAAATAAATATATAATTATTTATTATAATGGGTAGTTTGTATGCAAAAAATACCACCTTCAGGGAGCGTCTGAAATGAAGTTCAAATTAACAGCATCGCAAAGGAATTTCTATAATAAAAATTTCACTCTGGACAGTCAGATCTGGAACCAGGGTGTTATGGAAATTTTCCCTGAAGTGTATTCATACGAACAGTTGAACAATGCATACAATAAACTCGTTGAAACCCATGAGAGTCTCCGTGTAAAGCTTGTTGAAACAGAAAACGGTATTGTAGCAGACGTCAGAGACCACGAATACATAAATTACCGTTTCTGGCAGGTTGAAACGGAAGATGAACTTATGAAAAAGGCTCAGGATTTCCTGAATGAACCTACTGACCGTTACGGACTCCTTGTTGATTGTGCAGTTTTTCAGACTCCGACCACTTCGGGTATTATGATCAATGCTCACCATATTGTTGTTGACGGCTTCAGTGCTTTTGTTATGTCTGAGCATATAAACGGTTTCCTGAAAGATGAAAATTTTGCTCCTGTTATTCAGAAATATGCCGATTATGTGGCAAAAGAAGAAAAGTACAAGCAGTCCCGCAGATATTCAAAATCGCAGGAGTTCTGGCTTAAAGAGTTTTCAGGGAAACCGCAGTGCAATATTTTCCCCACAGCAGAAAATATGCTTGATTTTTCGTCATCAGAAATTAATCGAGTAATCTCTGCAGACATTTTCGGTAAAATCAGAACACTTTGTGAAAAATATGAAATTACTCCCGCATCATTTTTTAATGCGGTAAATGCGGCATATCTTTATAAACAATATGAAGCTAAAAGCTTCACAATCGGCGTACCTGTTTTTAACCGTACAACTGCCGACGAACTGAACACAATCGGTCTGTATATGCATCTTGTACCGCTTGTTATAAATATAACGGAAGCTTCATTCATAGAAAATGCGAAAAGAATAGAAGATTCAAAAATGAATCTTTTCAGACATCAGAGTTTTACACAGCAGGATATAAAGGCACTTCTTACTGAAAATAAAATTTCAGTAAATCAGCTTTTTGATGTTGTTTCCGATTATCAGGAATTTTCTCACAATGAAGAATATGAAATGAGAATCCCTTACGGCAACAATCTTTCCGTTCCCATCGAAATGCACCTGCAGACATTTGATGGAATCAATCACAATCTGAAAATCCGTTACAGAACAGCATATTTCAACGAAAAAGACATCCGCATTATGCTGGATTCAATATTCGCTATTGCAGAAGATGCCGCAGGAAACCCTGAAAAAATTATTTATGACCTTGAAATGTTATCTGATGAACATAAACAACTGCTTTGTTCTTTCAACGATACTGCCATAGAATATGAAAGCAAAAAGTGTGTACACGAATTGTTTGAAGAACAGTCAGAAAAAGTGCCTGAAAAAACAGCAATCACAGGTTGCTATAAGAAGCTCACATACAAAGAGCTGAACGAAGAATCAAACAGAATCGCTCACAGTCTTATCGAAAAAGGTATAGGTAAAGATGACATTGTTGCATTCAGACTGTCAAGAAAAGTGGCTCTTGTTGCATCGATGCTGGGTATTTTCAAAACAGGTGCGGCATATCTTCCCATAGACCCCGATTACCCCGAAGACAGAATAGGATATATGCTCACAGACAGCGGTGCAAAATATTGCATCACTGATGAAAATGTATCTGAACTTCTGAAAAACGAAAACACAGAAAACCCGAAAATTGCAATTGATAATTCAGATATATGCTATTGTATCTACACATCAGGCTCAACAGGCAAGCCGAAAGGCACTCTTCTCACCCACAGAAATGTGGTGAATTATGTAAGTAGAAATGAGAAAAATGTTCACTTCGGCATAACAAAGAATTGCACAAGTATATTGTCAGTCACAACAGCAGGATTTGATATATTTGTAACAGAAACACTTCTGCCTCTTGCAAACGGTATGGAAATTGTTCTTGCAAATGAAGAACAGGCAAGAATCCAAAGCAAGCTGATTGATTTGCTTTCTTCTTCTCCTGCCGATATCATCCAGACAACTCCCACAAAGATGAAGTCCCTGATGACGGACAAGACACAGCTTGATTATCTGAAAAAATTTAAAGCAATCATCCTCGGTGGTGAAGCACTCGACACATCACTTGTAACTGAGCTTAAAAATGTCACAGATGCAGAAATCTACAACATCTACGGTCCCACAGAAGCTACCGTATGGGTAACATACGCAAAAATTGAAGATTCCCAAGACATAACCATAGGAAAGCCTATGGCAAATACACAGATACACATAGTGGATAAATACATGAAACTTGTGCCCGTAGGGGTAACAGGAGAGCTTTGCATTGCGGGTGACTGTGTAGCAAACGGCTATCTGAACAGAGAAGAACTCACTCAGGAAAAATTTATTGATAACCCGTTTGGTGACGGAAAAATTTACAGAACAGGCGACCTTGCATACAGAAAAGCAGACGGAAATATTGTCTTTATCGGAAGAAATGACTTCCAGGTAAAAATCCGAGGACAGAGAATAGAGCTCGGTGAAATCGAAAATGCAATTGCCGAAGTTGACGGCATCGTTCACAGTGTTGTAGTCGTCAGAAAAGACAAAACAGACCGACAGCTTATCTGCGCATTCTACACAGGAACAGAGAAAGCAGCAAAAGAAATCAAGGCAGAAATCAGCGAAAAGCTTCCGAAATATATGATTCCCCATGTTTTTACTCACCTTGACGAAATACCCCTCACATCAAGCGGTAAGATAAACAGAAATGCACTGCCCGGAATCGATCTTGAGAATATCAGTACAGAAACAGAATACATCGCACCCGAAACAGAAAAAGAAATACTGCTGACAGAGTGTATCCGGAGTGTTCTCGACACCGAAAAAATCAGCATACTTGATAATTTCTTCGATATCGGCGGTGACAGTCTTAAAGCAATCGAACTGACAGCAAAGCTCGAAGAAAAAGGATACACCGTACCCGTTAAAACTATCTTCTCATGCAAGGATATCAGAGAACTTGCAGAAAAACTTGATGAAAAAGAAGCAGAAAATATTAATATCGAATACGGCAATATCATTCCCGCAACACCGGCTCAGATGCGGGTATATACAGCACAGTTTATGAGCCCTGAAACACCGCTTTATAATATTCCGAATGTGTTCAGAGTAGAAGAACTCGATGCAGAAAAGCTTGAAACTGCATTGAACAAGCTCATTGAAAGACATGAAGCGTTAAAAACTCGCTTTGAGAACAAAGCAGGTCAGATAGTACAGATAATTGAAGAAAAAGCAGAAATTAAGCTTCAGAAACTTGAAAATGACAACACACAAGAATTTATCAAAGCCTTTGATCTGACAAAAGCCCCACTGCTGAGAGCAGGATATTACAAAAACACGGTTATGATAGATATACACCATATCATAGCTGACGGTGAAACCATGCCTATATTCTTCAGAGAACTGAATGAACTGTATATGGGAAGAAATATAAAAAAAGCACCTGTACAGTACGGCGAATTTGCAGTACAGGAAACAGATATCGAAGAAAGTGAAAAATATTGGCTCGATATATTCAGCGATGAAATACCTGAGCTTGAATTGCCGTCAGATTATCCGAGAAATCAGGCACAGTCATTCACAGGAACAATTCTTTATGACCGTATCGATAAAAAACTGCATGATAAGATAACGGACAAGTGCAAAGAACTGAATATAACACCGTATGTATTCTACATGACATGCTACAATATCCTTCTGTCAAAATATTCGGGAAATGAGGATATTGTTGTAGGAATGCCCATAAGTGGAAGAAGCAGTAAATATCTTGAATCCGTGGGAATGTTTGTAAATACGGTTGCACTCAGAAGTAAACCGGAAGGTAGCAAAACCATTTCACAATTCATGCAGGAAGTGAAAGAAAATTCAATCTCTGCAATCGACAATCAGAATTATCCGTTCAATAATCTTGTTAAAAAATTAAATATCCAGACAAACGGAAGAAACCCGTTGTATGATGTTATGATGGCATATCAGAGCTATGAAATGACGGATATCGACTTCGGAGACAAAAAAGCAGAACTGCTCCCGATATCCACAACAACATCAAAGTGTGACATAAATTTCAATGTCATGCCAAGAGAAAACGATGTGGTATTAGCAGTTGAATATTGCACAGATCTGTACAAAGAAGAAACTGTACAGAAATTCATTAACAGCTTCAAGCTTATCCTTGAACAGTGTCTTGAAGAGAATACACTCATAAAAGACATAACTGCTATGTCAGAGGATGAAAAGCAGACTGTTTTGTATGACTTTAATGATACGGCGCATATGTATGACGTTCCCGAAGAGTCAACCGTATACACCCTGTTTGAAGATACTGCAAGCAGGATGAAATCAAAAACATGTGTAACTGCAAACGGAAAATCAATAACATTCGGTGAATTGTTAGCATTGTCCGAAGCGCTTGACAGCAGCATCCGAAATGTTACAAAGGGTAAAAAATCAATCATTGCCGTTATTGCAGAGCGCAGTGTTGAAATGTATGCGGGAATTTACGGTATAATCCGCGGTGGTAATGCTTATATGCCTATAGCTCCTGATTACCCTCAGGAAAGAATTGAATATATGCTGAAAAACAGCAATGCGGCATTGGTTGTTGCACAAAATAAATTCACGCATCTTGCAGGGGATGTTGCCTGTATTGATATGACGGATTTTATCAATAATACACCTGAAACGGACATATTGCCTTGTGCTGCAGAAGCTGATGACACAGCCTATGTAATTTATACATCAGGCTCAACAGGTAAACCGAAAGGTGCAAAAGTCAGTCACAGATCGGCTGTCAACCGTATTCTGTGGATGCACGAAGCTTATCCTCTCGGTGCTGAGGATGTTATTCTTCAGAAAACACCGTATACCTTTGACGTTTCGGTCTGGGAACTTTTCTGGTGGGGTATGGTCGGCGGAAGTCTTGTTGCGTCAAAACCCGATGAACACTTCCTGCCTGCAAAAATTCTTGATGAAGTTTATATGCACGGTGTGACACATCTGCATTTTGTGCCGTCTGTATTTGAATTGTTTGTCACATATCTCGAAAAGCATCCTGAAGAATGTTATAAATTCGCATCGGCTAAGTATGTATTCCTGTCAGGAGAGGCACTTTCTGCATCACTTGTGACAAGATTCTATGCTATGTTCGATTCTGAGAAAGTAGGACTTCATAATCTTTACGGACCGACCGAATGTGCTGTTGACGTAACTTATTATGACTGTACTCCCGATGATGTTGACCCCGTGCCCATCGGAAAACCCATTTATAACACAGCGATTTATATTACGGATAAATATATGAACTGTGTACCGCAGGGTGTTACTGGTGAACTTTGCATCGGCGGAGTGAATGTGGGACAGGGATATCTTAACAATCCCGAACTCACAGCTGAAAAGTTTCTGACCAATCCTTTTGGTGACGGAAGAATTTACAGAACAGGTGATAATGCCTATATCCGTGAAGACGGTGAAATTATTTTCTGCGGAAGAATGGATAACCAGATAAAACTTAACGGTCAGCGTATAGAAATCGGTGAAATCGAAAGCGTTATAGGCAATATAGACGGTATTGAGTCCGTTGCTGTTATCCTGAGAAAAAATAACGGCAGGGATATTCTTGCTGCATTCTGGTGCGGTAAAGACACCGATGAGAAAACTATCAGAGATATATGCGAAAAGGAATTGCCTTCATATATGGTTCCCGGTGCTTTTTGTCAGCTTGACAAACTGCCGCTTAATCCCAGCGGTAAACTTGACAGAAAAGCACTTTCCGCAATCGAAATAATTGAAAGCAACACTGATGAATACGAAGCACCTGAAAATGATACAGAAAGCTATATCGCGGAAGTTTTCGGCAGAATTCTGAGTGTTGGAATGATAGGCAGAAACAGCGATTTCTTCGAGCTTGGCGGTACAAGCCTTTCAATGATAGCATTGTTGTCGGAAGACAAATTCAAGGATATTTCCGCTGCTGATTTTATCGCAAATCCCACTCCTTCAAAACTTGCAAGACTTATGAATGAAGAAAAAATCAGTGAATTCAGTTATATCAGAATGTTGAAAGACATTGAGAACAGCAAAAAAGCTCTTGTTTTTATTCCCTATGCAGGTGGTGGTGCAGAAGCTTTTGCGGCTCTTTCAAAATCATTGTCAGACAGAACGGCAGAATATTCGCTTTACTTTTTTGATTATCCGCGTTCATACGCAGAATGTGAAAATGTTGCAAAAGAACTGTACGAAATTGCAAAAGTGCGTAAGCTTTATGTTTATTCCCACTGTGCAGGTTCTGCGGCTGCAATGCAGGTAATCAACATTCTTGAAGAAATGCAGAATGGGATAGTAGAACACTATGTTGCAGGTGCAAGTATTCCACCCGAAAAACCTGAGAAAGACAATTTCTGGAATACCGTATCAGATGAAATGCTTGTAAATGTGCTTATTAAAGCCGGTGCACCTTTCGGAAGCTTTTCAGACGAACAGATTTCGGATATGGTTATGAATTTCCGAAAAGATACCGACTTTATGACAGAGTGTTTCTATAAAGAAAGAAATAAAGTTCCGTGCCCTGTTTCGGTTGTAATAAGTAAAGACGACTTGTTTACCGAGAACTTTACTGATGCCGGAAGACTGTGGAGTCTTTACGCAGAGAATGTCTGCGGAGTGCATTTTATAGATACAAAGACCCATTATTTCCAGTCGGATAACAGCAATGAGCTTGCAGAAATAATATTGTCAGTCATAAGTAAATAAAAAACAGAGAGTAAATCATGACGATTTGCTCTCTGCTGTTTTTATGCGTTTGATTCTGTCTTTTTTTTCTTGTTCTTCTTTTTTGTTTTATTAGGTATGAAGTAATGTGATTCGCTGAATAAATCACTGATATCTTTACCAAATTTGAGAACTATCACCAGTTCAATGATGCCTACAACAACACCGACTGCACATATGACATGGTATCTTTTGAATATTCCGAAAACATTTTCTTTGTTACTTAAAAATTCTATAAAAAATCTTGATGCACTGTAAATAATCAGATATGTAGGAAACATTGTGCCCGGTTTTGCTTTGTTTCGCCAGAACATAAGGAAAATAAAAATGAGCAATGCAAGTCCGGCTTCAAGCAGTTGTAAAGGAAATTCCACACGGTTTGTGTAATAATTGTATAGTCCCGAAGACCATTCGATTCCTCCGCAGCATCCGTTACAAAAACAGGCAATTCTTGAAAAAACCAATGCAAACGGAAATGAGGGAGTAATAAGATCGATTTGCTTCAGCGGATCTAACCAGATTGCAAGACATAAAGCAAACATTAAAACAGGGGAGAAGAAGAGCAATCCGTAATAGTTTGAGCCGGTTCTTACCATATCACCAAAGCCTTGGTTTAAGTTTAAGGCAAAGGCATATTGGACAATCGAAATAAGGATTGTTTCGATGATTGCCCAGAAAGTAGCATTTGAAAATACTTTTGTTATCGGCTTCTGATGTTTTTTTGAAAAAACATTCATTGCGGATGTTGAACAATAACTCAATATATTTCTCTTTTTTTTATAATGAAAGATATTAAAGAACAGCAGAAAAACAAAAGCACTTGTTCCTATAAAATCATAAAGAAAAATATCTGTGGAGCCTAAATATCTATACATATGTAATCTCCTTTTTTTTGTAGTCTTTTTTTATTTTAACATATATTCTTCATTTTTGCAAGTCAGTTGATTTTATAGAAAAATATGGTATACTTAATCCGGAGATGTTGAAAATTGAAATGGTATAAATATGATATCCGTGATTTTAGTAAAATTGAATATGAAAAATGGTTTTCTCTTATGAATGAAGACAAAAGACAGAAAGTTGTCCGTTTTCGTTTTGAAGATGACAAAAAACGGTCCGTTGCAGGTGAAATGCTTGCAAAAAAAGCCATTGCTGAGTGGTGTGGTATGTCTGCCGAAAAGGTTGTTTTCGCACTTGCAGAAAACGGAAAGCCTTTTGCTGAAAATGCAGATGCTCAGTTCAATATCAGTCATTCAGGGAATCTTGTTGTCTGTGCTGTTGATGACAGACCAGTCGGAATTGATGTTGAGCAGATAAGACATATTGACCTGAAAATTGCAAAACGCATATATACCGATGAGGAGCTTTACTATCTTTTCGGTTTTTCTCCGTCCGATGATGATTTTTATGTGTTGCCCGATGAGGGAATGCTCCAGCGTTTTTTTGAGCTATGGACTGCAAAAGAAGCGAATCTTAAATATACCGGAGCAGGAATAACAGAGAATCTGAAAACACTTTCCGTAAATTCCGAAAAAATACAAAAAGAGTATATTGATGATTATGTTATAACGATTTATAAAGATTAATTGTAAAAAAAGAGGTATTGTCATGAACAGAATAATTAATAAATGTGTTCGTTTTTTTATAAAAACATTCGGTGCAACAGGGCTTGAACAGGAGCTTAATCAGTCGGAAATCACAAGCGAACTGACAGTTCCGGGAATTGTCCCGGTTGCAAGACAGATGGCAGCAGAGGGTATTGTGCTTCTTAAAAATGACAACAAAACTTTGCCTGTACGTGCAGAAGATACGGTTGCTGTTTTCGGCAGAACTGCCGTTGATTATTTTACTGTCGGATACGGCAGCGGCGGTGATGTTATTCCTCCGTATAAATCAAGTCTTATGGATGGCTTAAGAGCTAATGAAGTGAAAATTGAAGAAAATCTTGCTTCGGTTTATGATGCATGGTGCCACAATAAGAAAAATGTTCCCGATGAGGGTTTCTGGGGACATTGGCCAATGAGCTATCCCGAAATGCCTCTCAGCGAAAAAACAGTCAGTGATGTCGCAAAAAATTCTGATATTGCACTTGTTGTTATCGGCAGAGCAGCAGGTGAGGACAGAGAAAATCTACTGAAAAAGGGCAGTTACTACCTGACAGACAGAGAAATTAAAATGCTTGATCTTGTGACACGGCATTTTACAAGAGTTTGTGTAATTCTTGACTGCGGAAATATCATTGACATGAGCTGGACTGTGCGTTACGGTGATAGAATCAGCGCAATAGTTTATGCATGGCAGGGCGGTATGGAAAGCGGCTATGCTCTGGCAGATGTGCTCACAGGCAAAGTCTCACCCAGCGGAAAACTTACAGATACAATTGCCGTGAACTATGAAGCATATCCCGGCAATGAACATTTCGGCGGTAAAAAATTTAATACATATTCGGAAGATATATATGTGGGTTACCGTTATTTTGAAACATTCAGCAAAGACAAAGTTCTGTATCCCTTCGGTTTCGGTTTAAGCTATACCGATTTTGAACTGAAAACAGAGTGTGAAAACATCGGAAACGAAATCACAATTCAGACACAGGTGACAAATACAGGAGCTTATGCAGGTAAACAGGTTGTTCAGTGCTATCTGAATCTCCCTTGCGGAAAACTTGGCAATCCCGCAAAAATTCTTGCAGCTTTTGCAAAAACAGAAACTCTTGCACCGAGTGAAAATCAGACTCTGACCATGAAAATCAATCTTGCTGACTTTGCACCTTATGATGACAGCGGTATGACGGGTCACAAGTCCTGCCATGTGCTTGAAGCAGGTGTTTACGGTGTTGAAGTCGGAACAGATGTCCGTGAAACAACCCGTGTTCTGACAATTGAAAAAGCAGAAACCGAAGTGGCAAAAGAACTGCGTGAAACATTGGCAGTCAGACCCGAAAATTCATTTAAAAGACTGGTTAACAAGAACGGTGTAATTAATTTTGCTGATGTTCCCACTGCAACAAAAGATCTGAAAAAACAGATTCTTGAAGAGCTTCCCGAAGAACTGAAGTGCACAGAAAAAGATATAACATTTGATGATGTCATCAGCGGTAAATATACAGCGGAAGAATTTGTTGCTCAGCTTTCACCTGAAGAACTCGACGACCTGACACACGGCGAAGGCAAGATGAACTCATCTTACGGTATCAACGGGAATGCAGGTGCATTCGGTGGTGTGACCGAGAAACTCCGCAGCAGAGGTATTCCCGCAATGATAACAACAGACGGTCCGTCGGGTATCAGAATCCGCAGAACGGTAAGTCTCCTTCCTTGCGGAACTGCACTTGCAAGCTCATTCAATACCGAAGGTATCGAGCAGTTGTATTCTCTTGTAAGCGAAGAAATGGCGAATTTTGATGTTCATATGCTTCTGGCACCGGGTATGAATATTCACAGAAATCCCTTGTGCGGAAGAAACTTTGAATATTTTTCGGAAGATCCGTTCCTTTCGGGCAAAATTGCCGCGGCTGCAATCCGTGGTATACAGAAAACAGGCAGATCAGCCTGTCCGAAGCATTTTGCCTGCAACAATCAGGAAACCAACCGTAACTATAACGATTCAAGACTCAGCGAACGTGCTCTGCGTGAGATTTATCTGAAAGGTTTTGAGATTGCCGTCAAAGAAGCAAATCCGTATTCCATTATGACAAGCTATAATAAGATAAACGGCGTATGGAGTCATTATAACTATGAGCTTGTTACACAGATTTTAAGACAGGAATGGGGCTACAAGGGTCTTATAATCACAGACTGGTGGATGAGAGCAGGAGCTTCAAGAGAATTTCCAAACATTAAAAATGACGCTTACCGTGTACGTGCTCAGGTTGATGTTCTTATGCCCGGTGAATTCGGCAAAAAAGGCGATCCTGATGCTCGTTCACTGATTCCGTCAATGAAATCTGCAGGTGGTGTCACATTAGCAGAAGCACAGCGCAGTGCTCTTAATGTTATCAAGTTCATTCTCAGAATAAAGAAATCCTGAATAATGAAAAAAGCTCGTATTTTTTAATACGGGCTTTTATTATACATTACAGTATCGTTTTTAATTTTTCGATGTCCTCTTTTTTTGTTGACCAGCTTGTGGCAAAACGGACAACTGTATGGCTGTTGTCATATTTTTCCCAGAAAGAAAATCTGACTTTTTCTTTCAGTTTTTCCATCTGTTTATTTTCAAGAATAACGAATTGCTGATTTGTGAAAGATTCCCATGCAAAATGATATCCTTTTTCTTTCAGTACTGTTTTGAGAAATTCAGCCATTTCAATTGCATGTCGGCTGATTTCAAAATATAGATTATCGGTAAACAGAGTGTCGAACTGAACACCAAGCAATCGTCCTTTTGCAAGCAAAGCTCCGTGCTGTTTGACTGTTGTCATAAAATGCTTCGGTGTTGCTGATTTTTTAAAGACAACAACCTCACCGCACAATGCACCGACTTTTGTTCCGCCGATATAAAAAACATCGCATAACTCTGCAATATCAGGGAGTGTAACATCTGTATTTCTGCTCATAAGACCGTAACCGAGTCTTGCACCGTCAAGAAACAGAGGAATATCATACATTCTGCAGATGTCCGAAATCTGTTTCAGTTCATTTTTTGTATAAAGAGTGCCGTTTTCGGTGGGATGTGATATGTAAACCATTCCGGGAAATACCATATGCTCGTGGTTTTCATCATTATAGAAGTTATCCATGTAAGCTGAAAGCTCTGTCGGCATAATTTTCCCGTCATGGTGGGGAAGTGTCAGGACCTTGTGACCTGTATACTCAATTGCACCTGCTTCGTGAACGCTGACATGACCGGTGTCTGCGGCAATCACACCTTCATATGAATTGAGAAGTGATGCGATAACAATGGAGTTTGTCTGTGTGCCGCCAACAAGAAAAAAAACTTCAACATCGTTATTGCAGAGATTTCTGATTTTTTCTTTTGCACTTTCACAGTAACGGTCTGCACCGTAACCGGGCAAAGATTCAATGTTCGTTTCGGTCAGTTTTTTCAGAATTTCAGGATGAGCACCTGTTGTGTAATCACATTCAAAAGAGAGTTTTTCAGTTAAACTCATTTTAACACCTGCTTTTTTCAACATATTTATATTATGCAAGGGGAAAACTATTTTGTCAATACAAGAAAACGGCTTTCACCGTTTTCGATTAGTCCATCGCCGTGCCCGTATGGAAAATCGGCGGGACATAAAATTTTTTTTTACTTTATGGAAACGCAGTTTACTATAAAGCAAAAAACCGTGAACAGGATATCAGTTCACGGTTAAGAAAAGATTTATTCTTCAGTCTGTTTGCCGAGGAATGATGCTGCAACCTGTGCCAGCTTGATTTCAGCCTGTGTGGGAGCTGTTCCGCTTTCGTTAAAAAGAAGAATAACAGCACCCGAAACATCACCACCGCCCACAATGGGGTATGCAATAGCAGCATTGCGGTCAAGTCCGTCAACGGGCATCAGAACGCCCTTATCATTGCCTGCTACAAAGCTTGAACGGTTTTCCATGATTTCCTCAAGCTCCTTTGTGATGTGACGGTCGATGGTTTCTTTCTTGGAAAGACCTGTGCATGAAATTACATGGTCACGGTCTGTGATGATTACGGGCATATTGGTTGCTCTGTAAAGTACTTCTGCATACTGAGAAGTGAATTCCGACATCTCACCCATGGGTGAATATTTTTTGAAAATTACTTCGCCGTCCGCATCTGTATAAATTTCCAACGGATCACCCTCACGGATGCGCATTGTACGGCGGATTTCTTTAGGAATAACGACTCTGCCGAGGTCGTCAATCCTTCTTACGATTCCTGTTGCTTTCATATATATCTATCTCCTTATTCTTTCGTTTGCTTCGTTAGTATTTGTTAAACAAGGGGATTTATACTGTGTAGATTTACTTTTTGGTATTGGTATGATATAATAAATTAAGGATGATGATTTTGTGAGAAATTCAAAAAATACAAAAGAATTATATGAAAAACTTCTTGAAATGCCCGATTTGCATTCTGAACCTGAATTAGATGGTGAAATTCTAATTTGAAAATTATATAAAAATGCTTTTGTTCGTGCTTATTGTGATAGCTATGATACATGCATTGATATAATCAGCAACTCTGCGTTTGTTGATTCTTTAACTCATTGGCACCCTGATGAAGAAGATATGTTTGATGAATTGTATTCCATCGGTAAAAAAGGAAACATTCTTGTTTTGAAAAAACATCTATTTGGTATACTCGGTGATGGTGTCTTTTATATGGGCGAACCCGATAAATATCATTTTGATAAAAACAAGAAATGGCATTGGGGAAAATTAACCTATTTAGAACAGGAATGAAATTCGTAAATTCTTGTATGCAAGTAAATTCCGATTTACCAAACTGAACATTTTACTGCTCTCTTGCGAGGGCAGTTTTTTTGTCTGCAGACAGATTGAAATTTGTACTGCAGGTATGATATAATCAGGTTGATAAACAGAATTTGTTGGGGTGTCAAATATGATTGAAAAGTTTGAAATACATACCGATGTTCTTGTTCTCGGAAGCGGTCCTGCCGGATTTGCAGCGGCATATACTGCTGCAAAAAACGGTGCGAAGGTAATTCTTGTTGAGCAAAGCGGAGATGTTGGCGGAATTTCAACTTCAGGTCTTATGAGCCATTGGACAGGCAGCTGCGCAAGCCCTTTGTATTATGAAATTCTGAAAAGAACATCCGAAAATAATGAAGGTGAATTCAAAAACAAAATCACCAACCTGATAGACCCCGAAAAGCTGAAAACACTTTATCTTGAAATGCTTTGCGAGGTAGGTTGCAAGGTTATGCTTTATACTTTTGCTGAGGATGCAATCTGCGACGGAGATAAAATTCTCGGTGCAACCGTTATCAACAAATCGGGCAAAACAGATATTTATGCCGGAATCACTATTGATGCTACGGGTGACGGGGATATTGCCGCAAGAGCAGGAGCAGAATTTGTTCTCGGCAGAGAAAGCGATAACAAAATGCAGCCTGCAACCATTATGTTCAAAGTCGGCGGTGTTGACTATGACCGGGCAGTATTTTTAGGTTCATTTGAATCAACCTATGAAACACCGAACGGTGAACTTCAGGCTCTTGCAAAAGAACACATACCTTATCCTGCGGGGCATATTCTCACTTATGAATCAACCCTCCCCGGTGTTGTGACATGTAATATGACAAATGCAATCGATATTGACGGCACAAATGCAGACGACCTGACATGTGCCACTCTTGCATGCCGCAGACAGATGGATGACATAGTTAAATATCTGCGTGAATTTGTTCCCGGTTACGAAAATTGTTATGTTATCAGCTCCGCATCCCTTATGGGCATCCGTGAAACAAGACATTTCAAAGGTAAATACACCTTGAATGAGCAGGATATTCTCGAAGCGAAAGTCTTTGATGATTATGTTGTAAAAGATGCTTACTTCAATTTTGATGTGCATAATATTACGGGTGCAGGCTTGGATAAAACGGGAGTACAGAAACATTTTTCTCAGGAAAAAGGATACACGATTCCTTACCGTTGCCTTCTTCCCGAAATCAAAGAAAATCTTCTGCTTTGCGGCAGAAATATTTCGGGTACACATATGGCACATTCAAATTTCAGGGTTATGCCTATCTGTGTAGGCATCGGTGAGGCTGCAGGTGTTGCGGCATACATCTCCGTTTCACTCAATTGCAGTCTGAATGATGTTGATGCAAAAGAAATCAGAGAAATTATAGGAATATAAGTATTGATTAAATTCCAATTTGCCGAACTGAACATTTTTACTGCTCTCTTAAGAGGGCAGTTTTTTGTTTCGGGAGATTGAATTCTGTGATTCAGATATGATATAATAATCTCGACAAATAAGAATTTGACGGAGGTATAACTAATATGAAAGAAATCAAGAAAATGTTATTAGGAATAGCCATTATGTTGGCTGTGATTGTTTTTCATTTGTTTATGGAAGATGGTTTCCTGCCAGATTTAATTGCGATTATCGGCTTGATTATTGTTGTTGCTGGATATATCTCAAAAGGTTGCACTGATAAACCAACTCAATAAAATCTATAAAGAAAAAGATTGAAAAGTAAATTCCAATTTGTAGAACAGATTCTTAACTGCTCTTTTAAGAGGGCAGTTTTTTGTTTCGGGAGATTGAATTCTGTGATTCAGATATGATATAATAATCTCAACAAATAAGAATTTGTACGAAAGGATAAACAACTATGTTCAAAAAAAGTATGGCTTTGTTGCTCGTTTTAACTATGCTGGTCGGCTTGCCGTTAGGAGCATCTGCCGAAGACAGCGTTCCTGAAAAAGAAGGTTATGTACTTGATTTCAGCACCGAATTTAATGATGGCAATTTAAATACAGAATACTGGTTACCACAATATCTGCCTCACTGTACTACCAACACAGAAGGCTCCTCTGCAAGGTATAAAATTGAGAATGGTTATCTGAATCTGTTTATCACAAAAGATTCACCTGATTATTTCGGCGGTCAGCCCGGCTCGGCAGATTCCGATAACCTTTTATGGATAGCCAACGGTATTCAGACATGGGAAAAGAATCATCTGCATCCGGGCGGTAGTCAGCAGATGGAAGTTGAGCCTTATGAAGGATATGCAACACAGTACGGCTACTTTGAGATACGAATGAAAATGCCGGACACCAAGGGTGGCGGATATGCAGCGTGGTGGCTTATAGGCGCTCAGGATGATGCCCGTCCTGACGGAACAGGTTCTCAGCAAAATGGTGAAATAGATGTATTTGAAACCTTTTTTAAATCTCCGGGAGTATTTGAACCCAAGGTTCACGCATGGGATGACCCCGAGCTTGGCGAATGGGCAAGCAAAGTTGAATTGGATGGCACCCCGATGGATTATGTAAACGAATTCCACACCTATGCTATGGACTGGAGACCTGAAGGGATAACATTTTATGTGGACGGAAAAGAAGTGGCTAAGACCATAGAATCACCCCAATACAGAATGTGTATGATTCTGTCTATGTATATCAATTCTGATTTCAGCGGTTGGGATGAACCTGATAATGTCTATCCTATAGAATGGCTTATTGATTATGTCCGTGTATACAAAGATAAAAACGGTTATGACGAGAACAACAGACTTACAGAATTTGAGCGTTTTATAAAAGATATGTGCGACTCGTTCATTGCATTCTGGCAACGTATTTTATCTTTTTTCCAAGACTTCTGTCCGCAGTGTCATCAGTTCTTTGAGTGTTTATTCAGTATGATACCCGCTTTGTACAGAACAACAAATCCCAATTTGTCGAACTGAACATTTTTACTGCTCTCTTGCGAGGGCAGTTTTTGTTTCTGAAGATTGAATTCTATGATTCAGATATGATATAATAATCTCAACAATTAAGAATTTGCAGGGATGAAAGCTATGATTAATGCTAACGAATATGGTTTTTTGCCTGAAAACAACCCATATAAAAATTCCGAAGTTTTTCAAAAAGCAGTTGATAAGGGAGGAGTAATTCAGGTTACTGTTCCCGGTGTTTATGAATTTTCCGAGCAGATTGAAATCGGTGATAATACAAAACTTGTATTCGGTGAAGGTGTGATTCTCAGGCGCGAAGCAAGTGTTAGCGGCATCAACGGTAATGCTTTCATTAATAAAGGTGCACTTAAGGGTGAATATAACTGTAACATTGAAATTATCGGATTGCATCTTGAATGTAACGGTATCGAAAGCAATGACTTTGGTGTGAACAGTCGGATTGCCGGATTACGTGCACAGGTTGCAATGATTTGTGTTGAAAATTTAACAATTGACGGGTTTGAGTGTCACGGATTGCTTGAAAAGGATTACGCAATTCAGGTAAGTGCATTTAAAAACATTATTCTTAACGATTTATTTATAACAGGAAATAAAGACGGTGTTCATCTGGGGTGGGGCGACGGATTTGTTATCAGCAACGGTAGGTTCCGTACATTCGATGACCCGATAGCACTCAACGCCTTTGATTATGCAACCTCAAACACGCATATAGGTTGGATTGAAAACGGAATAATCGAAAACTGTATTGACCTGGACGATAACTCAACAACCGGCTTTTTCTGCAGGATTCTTGGCGGTGCCTGGTGCAGATGGCAAAAGGGGATGCAGGTTCAGCACTCGGACACCGTTGCGGTTAACGGTAAAACATACCGTGTTCTGATGAATCCGAAAGACGGAAAGCTTTACACTTCCTATACACCGCCTTGCCACGAAAAAGGAATTATGGAATATGACGGTATAAATTGGGTTGCTGTGCGCGATACGGAAGAATTTGACTGCGGTTGTCGCAACATTATAATACGAAATTTCTCACTTCAGAAAAAGCGTAACATAGGAATTGCGATAAGTCTTAATTATGACACCTATGCACGAAGTTTTTATCCCGGTTGTGTGTGCGTTCCTCAAAGTGAAATCACTCTCGAGAATATCATTTTAGAAAATGATGTTGATATTTTGCTTCATTCAAATTATCCGACTGCAAATATAACACTGAAAAATATAGATTTCAAAAACTCAAAGCTTTGTTTTGATACCGTACCAAAAGCAGATAAAATCATTTATCCCGAGGTTGAGATAAATACAGAAAATGTTGTTTTTAACGAAAACACAATACAAACAAGCCCAAAGCATCCGATAAGAATATGCTTTATGAAATGATAAAGATAAATTCCGATTTTGCAAACTGAACATTTTTACTGCTCTCTTTTGAGGGCAGTTTTTTTGTCTGCCGACAGATTGAATTTTGTTCTGTGAGTGTGGTATAATCAATTCGATAAATAAGAATTTGAAAACTAACTTTTCTTAAATCATTATCGCTTATTGTAGGGCGTTAATGAATTCCTCTAAAAGCCTTGAAAATAAAGGGTTTTTCGCAATCTGCTCACCTTATCCCTTTATACGATTTCACACGATTTTACCCTT
>JAFXLD010000002.1 GCA_017531385.1 Clostridia bacterium | reverse complement strand
AAGTAAAGCAGATGGATTTGTTAAAATTTAATATAGCTATATAAATAATAGCCGTCAGATTTATGGTCTCAAAAACCTTAAACCTGACGGATTTTCTATTTTTATCTGCTTATATTCGCAAATGGGTACATTCTGCGAAAAATGCGGAGGTAATTATGGCTAATTCAAATCTCAGAGAAGCTAACAAAGCAAAAAATGATGAGTTCTATACGCAGTATGTCGACATTCAAAAAGAAATGAATTCCTATATGGAATATAATCCAGATGTTTTCAGAGGAAAAACTGTATTATTGCCTTGTGACGATCCAGAATGGAGTAACTTCACAAAATTTTTTGCCCAAAACTTTGAAAACTTCGGTCTTAAAAAGTTAATAAGCACAAGTTATGCTCATGAAAGTAAAAAAATTCAAGATTATTATCAGTTATCACTTTTTGAAAGCGAATCACCCCAGTTCGATGAAAGTAAAACTAAAACGCATGGTAAAATATTTACACTTACAAGAGATAGTAATAAATCCGGTGCAATTGATATAGATGATTTAGAGTGGCAGTATTTGGATGGAGACGGAGATTTTCGTAGCGAAGAAGTTAAGGCGTTGAGAGATGAGGCTGATATAATAATAACCAATCCTCCATTTTCGCTTTTTAGAGAATTTTTATCATGGATAATGGAAGCTGATAAAAGTTTCATAATTATTGGCAATCAAAATGCTATAACCTACAAAGAAGTATTTCCTTACATTATGGAAAACAAGCTTTGGCTCGGTGTAAGCATTCATAGTGGCGATAGAGAGTTTAGAGTACCTGACAGCTATCCATTAGCTTCTGCTGGTTATCGTATAGATGAAAATGGCAATAAATATATTCGTGTAAAAGGTGTTAGGTGGTTTACAAACATTGACCATGGACGAAGACATGAACCACTTGCACTTATGTCAATGGCTGATAATATAAAATTTAGCAAACATAGAGAAGTGCGCAACCGTGAATACGCTAAATATGATAACTACGCAGCAATTGAAATACCCTTTACTGATGCAATTCCCATAGATTATGACGAGTTGATGGGCGTTCCAATAACATTTCTAGACAAATATTGTCCAGAGCAATTTGAAATAATAGATGCAATCAATAGATATGCATTGTTGGATGTGTTAGGTACTAACGAATACGTTCAAAATGCAAAATCACACACTTGCAACATAAATGGAAAAGCAACATATTTTAGGATTATTATAAGAAGGAAAAAGGACTATGAAAACTGATTTACGAACTGATATAACGATTGCAGATATTTGCAAAGGCTTTGCTTATAACGAATACGAAGGCAAAGGCTTGTTCGGTCTTTCGGGTAAACTGACAATTCAGCCTGAATACCAACGTAATTACATATATGCTGACGGCAAAAAAGATGTCGCCGTTATTGACTCTTTACTCAAAGAATACCCGTTAGGTCTTATCTACTTCACAAAGGTTGGTGAAGATAAATATGAAGTTCTTGACGGTCAGCAGCGAATAACGAGCTTTGGAAGATTCATAACAGACAAGTTTGCCATTAAGGATGAAAACGGTATGGAACGCTATTTCAGCGGTCTTGCTGACGATAAGAAAAAAACTATTTTAGAAACACCGCTTACTATTTATATTTGCGAAGGTACCGAAAGCGAAATTAAAGAATGGTTTAAAACTATAAACATAGCAGGTGTACCCCTTAACGAGCAAGAACTTTCAAATGCTATTCACTCCGGTCCCTTTGTTACAAAAGCTAAAGAAGAGTTCAGTAACAGTCAGAACGCCAATATTCAGAAATGGAGTGCTTATATTTCAGGTAATGTGTTAAGACAGGATTACCTTCGCACAGCTTTAGATTGGGTAAGTCACGGTCATATTGATGCTTATATGAGTATGCACCGATACGATGATAATATTACCGAACTCAAAACATATTTCAATTCAGTAATAAATTGGATTTCAAGTGTGTTTATTGATGTTGACAGCAAGATGTGCGGTCTGAAATGGGGTGAGCTTTATGAAAGATTCCATAATAATCCATATGACCCACAAGTCGTTTCTGATAAGGTTCATGAACTTCTTGAAGATACTTATGTAAGCGATAAGAAAGGTATTTGGGAATATGTTTTAGGCGGTTGTGAGCATAAAGAGCTTTTAAATGTACGTGTGTTTGATGAAGCGACAAAAAAGACAGTTTATGCAAGGCAGACATCACAAGCTCAAGCAGACGGCACATCAAACTGCCCACTTTGTGCATTAGGAAACGACAGTAATAATAAACGAATATGGAAACAGAGCGAAATGGATGCTGATCATATTGCAGCTTGGAGTAGAGGCGGTGCAACCGATATAAATAATTGTCAAATGCTTTGCAAGACACACAACAGAGCAAAAGGCAACAGATAACAATACACGGCGGAAGGTGTTAACACCCTCCGCCGTGCAATGTTTAATCATCTATTGAATTTTTATATAGTTCAAAAAATTCTAAAAAAACGATATCTTCAACTCTACGTTTCATATCTCTTAAGTTTTGCATATTAGCTAATTCATATAACTTTGTTTGTAATTTATTGATATCTATTTTAACTTTGAAATCACTGTTTAATTTTTCGATCAGTTTCTTTGATGTGTCGTTTATAAAAGTCAATTTTTCTTCAATCGGTATATCTACAAAACAATAAACCATATCAAATCTTGATTTTAGTGAATCTGGAATATGCTTTTTATATTCCTTTTCAGACATATTAGATGTGAAAATAATTATATAACCACTTAAGTCATACGCTTTTCCATGTCTATCTGTGAAAATGCCATCCTCTAAAAGTTCATAGAAAAAATTATAAACACTAGGCGTAGCCTTTTCGAACTCATCAATTAGTATTATCTTTGATTTTGAGTTTTTTATTTTGTTGATTAGCTCTCCGCCTTCATCACTGCCCATATAACCTAAAGGTGAGCCTATTAAACTGTTGAGAACACCTTCGGTTGAATAATTTCCAAAATTGATTTTGATTAGCTGCTCATCGGGATATAAAACTTTTGAAGTGATTTTTGCAAATTCTGTTTTTCCTATACCTGAATTGCCACATAAAATAATTGAAAGAATATTTCTTTCACCCATTTGGCTTAAAAACTTGTGTTTTAAAAAAGCATTCTTAAAATCACATTTAAATGTGTCGTGACCTATCAACTTTTGACATATCTCATTCAACTGCTTTTCAATAGATAAAATATCAATTTTTTCTTTTCCTTCATCGACTTCAAGAATTTCTTTTTCATCTAAATCTTTATGTTCTTCAAATAAAAAAGGACTGACATAGGATAGGTCTTCTAGCAAAGAGCTTTCTACACAAAATTTGATTCCCGTCCTTCTTGCAATATTGTGTATAAATATTTCAAATTGCAAAATCAAGTCGTTTCTGATGCGCAGAGTCTTTAATGTTGAAGATAAATCAATATATTCTATTTCTTGCTCAGCTATAGTTTGTATAATTGTATCTATGTTATATCTTATAGATAACTGATTCCAATCATCAATCAACTCGCTTAAAGTCAAGACACTTTTATTATCTATATTGGTCTTTGAAAAATCGGAATACGCATAAATACACAGTTTTTTTGTAATTACTAAAGATTCTTCCGTTAACTCTATATTTTGTTCTTGAAAATCATAATTCTTATTAAGCTGAAGATGTAAAATCGGAAACTTATTTTTAAAACTATCATATAAAGAGCTTCTGATACAAAATACCATGTTTTCAAATTTTGATAAAGTTCTTATGTATGTTGCAATGTAAAGTTTATTATTACCAGATTCATATATTAAATCTGAAATATCGATAACTATTTTCGTATATTCATCTTTATTTACTGCTTTTAATGCCTCAATAGTTGCATATAAATCAATAAAGTAAGCAATATCATAGAACTCATAATCAGATAAGCACTCTGTTAAATTATTAAACTTGTCTTCATCATAGATATACAATGTTTTTTTACTCATTCTTCATCCTTCTTAAAAGATATTTCCTGTATAATTGCAATTATATCAATGAGTCTAATTTTATCATCAAACTTTTTACGACTGAAATCGAATTCAATATCATTATTTATTTTTGTTGCATTGCTTAATTTCATTTGATGTGATTGTGCGTTTTCGGTCTTTTGTTCATTGTAAGAATCAAAAACCATATCTAAAAACTTGGATGACATACTTTCGACCCTTGAGAAATCAATTTCACCTCTATAAATTCCTATAACACTAAGACGACCCAATTGTAAATCGTTATGTTGATACCCATTTTCAAAGTTATCGTCTGATTTATAAGGCAGTCTAATTAAATATTTTTGTTCAGATTGACCATCCTGACTATAACAAAAAGTATAATCAACTGTAAAATCATCAAGCATCTTATCTAACATTTTATTATAATTAATTTCGATGCTGTCATTTTCTTGATTGTTAAATTTACTATCCTGTAAAATATTCAATATCATTACAGTATCGTCCACGTTTAACTGTTTTAACTCAACATTTTCAAATAAAACTAAACTTCCCACTGAAAAATTACTTTTTGATGATGTTGCAATCGAATCATATATGGTGCGTAACATTAAAGATTTTGTTTCTTTTACATCAAAACTTTCAAACACGCGTTGTTTAGACAAATCTTCGGTAGATATATCATTAGATGAAGTAATTGCTTTTTGATTAAAAGAAAGAGTAGTTGAACTTTTTACAGCATGTTCAGATACATTTTCCCTTTCAATGTTTTTAACCACTTTATTATCAATCAGCATTGCAATTTCATGTGCTTTTGATGTATTTAAATAAAATAAATTAAAGAGTTTTTTATTTATTATTTTGCCATTTGCCATATTAATTGTAGTAACCTTATCAGTTTTTATTAATACTAAACTGAGAAATCCAATAAATACAATAACAAAAGAAAGAATTTCATAATTATTTATATAGATTGATTTTAGTTGTTCAATTTTTATACTAAGAAACAACAAACCTAACGCAATGATATTGCTTATTTCTACTACATACTTTTTATACAGATTGTTCTTTATAAAATATTTTATAAAGCAGCAAACCATATATGTGAAGCAAGGTATAATTATCCAGTATTTTATAAATTTCTCATTTATGACAAAATAGTAAATACTACTTTCAAATAGAAATAATGCTAATGCAACTGATATCACTAAAATTATTGTTTTCCAATGTTGAGCAAACCAATTTGGGGTGTTTGTTGTTTTTTGCACAGAAGATTTTGTCATTATATATTTCTCCTATTTATGTTGTACTTTATAGTAAATAGATAATTCTATTATAATGTAAAATTTTGTTTTTTTCAAGGTGCTTGAATATATATACACATAATAAAGCCGCCCGAGTGGGCGACTTTATTATGTGTATATGAGATCTTTGGTTACTATTTCGGTTACATGGCGGTGGATGCTATTCATTCGGCGTAGCCATTCGAGTTGGTTTTGTTCTTTGAGTTGTTCGGTAACACCTTCAGACTCTTTCATCTGCTCAACAAGAGTATCAAACATCTGTTGAGCCTGAGCGTCAATCTCTGCGCAGTGCTGATAAAGTTTTCCTTTAGCAAGTAGTATTGTAAATACCACTTTCTTGTGCTTCAGAATATAATCCTTATGTAACATTCCCCATTTGCCGAGGCGGATGGATGATTCTTCAGGTGGTAGCGTGAGATTGGGTATCATATAATCATTGACTTGTCTGTATGTAATGCTTGCCATAAATTTCATCCTTTCCTATTTTCAATAAAAGTGTCATATGTAAATCTTGCTCCGAGTCTGAAACCGATGGTGAAGCTGTCTGCGTTGCATAGGCTTGAGAATTTGATGTAGGTTGCTACATAGTCGGTGAAGAGCTCTTTCTCCTTACCTGTGAGGAGTGATGTAAGTTGCTCTTCTTTGTCGGCAAGCTCACTCAGGCTCTTTTTAACCTTTGCCGTCAGTTTTGTTGTACACTCCTGCGGCTCGATGTTTCCATAATAAAAATCTTCAATAAAATCAGCCATAATATCAGTGCCTACCTTTCAGATTGGTTGATAATTTTCAGGAGCAGTTCGTCAACATCTTCAGTGGGGATACCGTCCGAGAGAAGCATATTTCGAAACTCGTTCATTCCGTTGATTAATAGGTTACACTCAAAATCCGTAAACTTAATCTTAACTTTTTTCATAAGAAAACCTCCTGTTACTTGGTAGCTTTATTCTACCTTATAACAGGAGGTTAGTCGAATGTGCGAACCTGTTTGAGTGAATTTTTATAATAAAAACAGATCAAATCGCATGTATAAAACATACAGAAAGATGTATATAAAATTAGTGCTTTTAACAACGCATTTTTCTTATTAAAAACATAATGTGCCCCCCAATGTGCCCCCCAAAAGCCTGTAAATGGCTATAAATAAGGAATGAATACTTATCTCCAAAACCGCGTGCCGAGGGTTCGAGCCCTTCTGCCCCTGCCATAAATAACAGTTCTGAAATCGCTGTAATGCTGAATTTCAGGACTGTTTTTCTTTTTTATTTCTGAATATTATTTTGATAAATAATATCATTATTGTATTATATATTAAGATTGTGCAAGTCAGATGCAAGTCAAAAATATTCTTCTTGACAATTATTATTGATATTGATAAAATAAAATTACAATAAATTTATAAAAGAGGAATCAATATGGATCTTTCAACTGTTGTTCTTTTTATCAAACAGCTTTTTGCAACTTTTATGACAATGATTATGATGATTCTTCCGATAGCAGATAAACCGGTAGGCACACCTTACAAGGCTGAGAATCCCGAAGAACTTATTATGAGTTTTTCTGCTGTTTCTGACACTCACGTTGAAACCAATAATCCTGATAGCTATTCTGCTTTTTCTGATCTTCTTTACGGTATCAAAGCTGGTGTAAATCATGATGCAGCTGTTTTTCTCGGTGACAATGTCATGAACGGACAGGTGCTGGAAAACATGTTTTTCTATACTGCGGTAAGTGCAGTCAGGCCCGGTAAAATCAATCTTGTTGCTGCAGGAAATCATGATTTCGGCAACGGTGAGGGTGATTACGATTCATTCAGAAAAAACTACATAAACAACAACAGATTTTACTTGTGGAATAATATCGACAAGCCCTATTACTATAAAGTAATTAATGACTGTTATATGATTTTCCTCGCATCTGAAGATCTTTCTGTCAACGATTTTGTAATGAGTGATGAGCAGTTTATATGGCTTGAAAGTGTACTTGATAAAGCTTCTTCCGAAAATGCAACTGTTTTTGTCTTTAATCATCATCCGGTTTATCTTCTGAGAGCAGATGATTCATCAGCATTGGCTAAGCTTCTATGCAAATACGATAATCTTCTTTATATTCACGGACACATACATGATTATCTTGATACAAACAACTTCTATGAATGGGGTGACGTTGACAGCATAAATCTTCCCCGTTCAACAGAAATAGTTGATTATGAACCCGGTGACGGAATTGTAGTAGAAGTTTATGAAAATGAAATTCTTGTAAGAGGAAGAGATTTTATCACAGGTGAATGGATAGACGGACTTGAATACAGATATCCGTTAGGTTAAATTTAATTTATTTCCGTGTTATGGGAAATAATGAAAAATCAAGGCATATTTTTTTGCTAAAAAAAACGTATTAAATAATTAAAGCACGGTTAGTAATTAAGTCTTACTTTTCCGTGCTTTTGCTTTTTATTATGATATTAAATTCAATCTAATTTCCAATCAATCGGATCGTTTGCGAGATAACTGTTTGCTTTTGAAAAAGGTTTACTGCCGAAAAATCCGTTGTAAGCAGAAAGAGGGCTTGGGTGTGCTGATTCAATAATATGGTGGTTCGGATTTGTGATCAGCTTTTTCTTGTCTCTTGCAAATCTGCCCCAGAGAATAAAAACTATCGGTTTTTCACGTTCATTCAGTAATGTAATTACTCTGTCCGTAAAAATTTCCCAACCGATCCCTTTGTGACTTGCTGCAAGACCACCTTGTACTGTCAGTACTGTGTTAAGCAACAAAACTCCGTTTTCTGCCCATTTTGTAAGATCTCCGCTTTGTGGAATCGGATATCCCAGGTCATTATTGTATTCTTTAAAGATATTAACAAGCGATGGGGGAGGCATAATTCCTTTTTTTACGGAAAAAGACAAACCGTGTGCTTGTCCTATACCGTGGTACGGATCCTGACCGAGAATTACTGCTTTTACATCATTATAATCAGTAATTTTCAATGCGTTGAAAATATCGTACATATCGGGATATATCGGGTAATTCGGATTTTTGTATTCCTTTGCAAGAAAATTTCTGATTTTCAGATAATATTCTTTTTTAAATTCATCCTGAAGTATATTGTCCCAGCTATTATCAAATTTAACCAAAAGAATTACACCTCTTTATTATTGAATATTTTGTATTTTGCAGATAAAAAATGTTTTGTAGGAATAGTGCCGTATTCATTCTGAAACATCTTAATCGTATTTTCATAATGATTCAGAGCAAGTTTTCTGCAACCTTTTTCAGTCAACGCATCAATTATAAGCAAATGCAATTCTTCAGACAAATGATCAATTACAAGTCCCTTAGTTGCATATTTTATTGCATCATCATAATCTTCATCTTTAATCATTTTTGTTACCACAGTGCATATGTATGTAATAAGCCCTGTGTTGTAATAAGTACATACAGGCAGACCCCATATATCATTTGCAAGTGATTCAATAAACGGATAACAGGAACTATCAAGAAAAGCTTTTGCACCGGTTGTGCTTATTTTGTATTTAGATATAACATATAACTGTTCTGCATCAACAACAAGGTCATAAAGCGGATTTATAATATAAGAACCGTTTTTTGCTATAATAAAATCATCATCACAAAATATTGGTTTCAGTGTTTTTTTTAATCGATGAACAAGTCCTCTTAAACTTGCGTACGGATCTTCATTTCCCTGTGGCCATAAAATTGCAGTAAGAATATCTGCAGAGATCAGACTTTTTCTGTTAAGGACAAGATACGCAATCAGTTTTTTCATTTGATTGGAGTTGATTTCATTTTCAGTCAATATTCCGTATTCAGTTCTTATTCTGAGAATACCGAAAAAACTGATATAGACTTTCTTTTGTTTCATTTTGATCCCACCAATCCGTGTTACACTAATATTTTAACTAAATTTTTAACACAAGTCAATTATAATTAAGAAAAAAAACACTTGAAGAAAGTACACATGGAGGTAAGCAATATGGAAAAAAAGAATTCTCTTCTGATTTTTGACAATGATGCTATGTTGGCTGTCGGTAACGGAACCTACAAAATCGACTCTATGAGCATTGAAGAAGCACGGGCAATAATCGAAGTTTTTACTGATGTCGGAGTTTGCTGTTGTTATTCAGACAGAACAATTGACAGAGTTCTTACGGATTATCTTCATATTGATATTAAAAATTTTGAATATGACGATATTTTCCATATGGAACCGGGTCAGAGCGCAATCGTTTTCAAGCGTTATATAACACCATCCGAAACACAGCCAGTTATAAAAACTGATGATGGGGTAGAAGCTAAAAAGATTCAGAACATTTATGTATATTGTGAATACATTAATAAATTAACATAAAATTAAGACGGTTGAGTAAATTCTCAACCGTCAGTTTTTTATAAAACAATCAATAGTTTTCTGCTTTGATTTCAAAATATGCCTGAGGATGTGCACAAACAGGGCATACTTCGGGAGCTTCTTTACCAACTACAATGTGACCGCAATTTGAACACTGCCAGATTTTATCATTATCTCTTGAGAAAACAAGTCCGCCTTCAATATTTTCGATAAGCTTTCTGTATCTTTCTTCATGTTCTTTTTCAATTTTTGCAACTTCACTGAAGAGGTAAGCAATGTGGTCAAAGCCTTCAGCCTTTGCATCTTCCGCAAAAGCTGCATACATATCTGTCCATTCATAGTTTTCACCTGCTGCAGCATCAGCAAGATTTGTGAGAGTTTCGGGCATACCGTCATGAAGAAGTTTGAACCAGATTTTTGCATGTTCTTTTTCGTTCTTTGCAGTTTCTTCAAAAATTTTACCTATCTGAACATAACCGTCTTTCTTTGCTTTTGAAGCGTAATAGGTATATTTAGTATAAGCCTGTGATTCTCCTGCAAAAGCAGCCATAAGATTTTTTTCAGTTTTTGAGCCTTTAAGTTCCATTGTGTTTTTCTCCTTTATTTCATTATTTTTATTTATCGGTTCAAAGTCAATTGCACCGTGTTTGCAGATAGGACAAACAAAATCATCAGGAAGTTCTTCACCTTCGTGAATATATCCGCATATCTTGCAAACCCAACCTTTCTTTTCGGTTTTTGCAGGTGCAGGTTTAACATTTTTATGATAATAATTATATGTCATTGAGGGAAGAGATGATAAATTTTCAGCATCAGTAACATCTGCAATAAACATTGTGTGAGTTCCGAGATCAACGGATGAGCAAACATTGCCGGATATATATGCATTTGCACATTTATTTAAATATGATATACCGTTTTTTGAAAAACTGATGTCAGAATATGTCTGTATTTTTTCTGTATCTCTGCCACTCTGAAAACCAAAATGTTTGAAAAGGTCAAAGCCGGCAGATTCATCAAGAACAGAAATGTTAAATACACCGGATTCAGCAATAATTTCATGCGTAAAATTATTTTTGTTGACAGTTACAGCTATTCTGTTAGGGTTATCAGTTACCTGCATTGCAGTGTTAATAATACAGCCATTATGTTTGTTTTTATTTGCAGATGTAAGAACAAACAATCCGTAACTTATTTTGAACATTGCTGTCTTATCCATTGATTTCACCTCATATTTATATTTACAAAAATTTAAAGTAATATTCTTAAACAAGAATTATTCTTGTTAATAAGATTTTAAAACATAAATTGGAATTTGTCAATAGTTTTATGAAAAAATCCTCCGAAAACGGAGGATTTTTTAGAATTATTTGCAACATCCGCAATTTGCAGCAGTGCCAATGTTGTAATTACAGTCTTTATCTATATCTTTTTCTGAGGGTGGAAAAAATTCTCCCACAGGGAACTTGATTTTTCTGAATGAATCACAGGGATCTTCTGTATTGCATGAACATTCTTTATTTGGAATACAGAAGTCGTATGCCGGCACAAGTATCTGAACATCTCTCTCAAGCTGAACAATTGTAAACAAACCAATTGTAACCCGGACGGCTTTATCGTTATCAGTATTATAGAAGTTACCGCCAAATCGTTTTTTTATACAGTGGGGAATACCGCATGCTGCATCAACTATGTTATTGCAACAGTCACAAGGTCTGCAAAGCTTTGCATCAAGACAGATTGGTTCTGCAACCTGTATTTTTGCTCTCGGATTACTTGTTGCCATCGGGATGTGTTCATTGTTATCGTTTTCGGAAAATTCAGATGTAAAAATTTTGACGTTTCCGTCACTGCCGTAAAGAATACATTTTTTTGAAAATACTGCAAGACCGCAAACTGTTTCTGTCGGGCAATTAGGTGACGAAATAACATCAAGACTTACAGAAAAGAAAAATGTAAGATCAACTGAATAAAAACCTCTGTTAAACGGCACTTTATCTACTTCGGAAAACACATTTATTACTTCTGCGCCGCGGCATCTTATACTTGTAGCGTTATCTATTACTTCCTGTGCCATATCGGTAAAATATACTCTGATATCGGCAAGACAATCCTTGTCGGCACACGAGTCATATACTCTTGCAGTATCAATGCATATCGCTTCTTTTATTTTTTTGCATGAAACATCGTGATTTTCATTCATAAAAAAATTCCTCCCGTATAATATTGAAAAATCAAGACAACTTACTGCCTGAACTTCAATATCATTCTATGGGAGGATTAAAAAATTGTTACAATCAGAATACTGTCTTTACCGGAATGCCGCCGTTTTCCATTGATTCATCAGCTGCAAAAACAACAAGATGGCCTGCTACGGAATCATTTATTGATGTGCAGGATTGTGATGTGGGTTCATTTCTGACATATTTAACAAAGTCTTCAACAAGTGCATGGTCACCACCACCGTGTCCGACTGATGCAGAACATTCTGTTGATAAATCATATTCTTTATTGATATGATCATCATTGTAGTGCGGATTTACATAAGACACTGTGAATTTCTGACTTTCAAAAGTACCGTTGATTTCACCTTTTGTGCCGATTACGCGGACAATACGCTGTGAAAAAGCGCAGCCACCGGTGAGGTTATGGCTGCCTGTAGCACCGTTTGAAAACTTTATCATTACCGTCTGATGATCAACAACATTGTTGTCACATTTATAGGCACATCTGCCGTACGGGCTGACGTTTTTCAGATATTCATATTTTTCTTCATATGATACCGAATGAAGCTCGGGCCATACATAGAAATCCCATCTTCCGGGCATATCAAGATAAACTCGTCTTGCAGAAAGATTACAGGTGTCAACATATTTGCAATCAACCATACATCTTTCACCGGAATCTGCCGGTGCATTATTCCTATTAAAATACATAAGCGATCCGGTGCTGGTTACAAATTCGGGCTTAAGGTCACCGACAAGCCACATCATCATGTCAAGATCATGACAACATTTTGCAAGAAGCATAGAAGTACCGCTTGTATTGCTGTTTGCCCATTTGCCTCTTACATATGAATTTGAATAATGGTGGAAACTGACGTCTTCACAAAGCTGAATGCTGATAATTTCGCCTATTTCACCATCGGAAATTACTTTTTTTATGCTTCTGTAAAATTCTGAATATCTCAGAACATG
The DNA here is from genome assembly GCA_017531385.1 of Clostridia bacterium. Taxonomy (GTDB): domain Bacteria; phylum Bacillota; class Clostridia; order Oscillospirales; family Acutalibacteraceae; genus UBA1081. The sequence continues at coordinate 68,863 of JAFXLD010000002.1, read as the reverse complement.
ACAGATCATGACTTTGTTGCCGTATTTATTTACGGTATCAACAAGATGTTCCATTTCTTCTTTATTGACTGCAAAGGGCTTTTCAAGAAGCATATCATATCCACACTCAAGAAGTGGGATAGAAGTTTCTACATGCACTTTGTCCATGGTACCGTTTATAATAACATCAGCCAGTTTTCCGTGTTTTGCAAGTTCCTGTGCGGTTTCAAAGCAATTTTCTTTAGGAATACCGTATTTTTCCATAGCATCTTTTACTCTTGCTTTATCAGGGTCTGCAATACCGACAATCTTCAGTTCATCGGGATGCTCAAGAGAATAATCTGCATATATAAAAGATCTGTGCCCTCCACCTACAATTATAGCTGTTATCGGTTTTTTCATCATTTCCACATTCTTTCACATAATTCTTATAAATACACAACCGTATAAGAATGTCCGGTCGCAGGTAAAAATTTGTTTAATATATCCTCAGTTCGGAATTTCAGAGTTGAAGTGTTTTTGCATGGATGGCAGCAAAAGTATTCTTCATCCAGCAAACTACTGTCAATCAGCAGTCTGATATCATGTTTCACATCATTTATCAGACACATTATGCTGACTGATCCGGGAGAAACAGAAAGTTTATCAATCATATCAGACTCCGATGCAAATGAGAGCCGGGAAGAGCCGATCTGATGTGATACAACTTTTGAATCAAACTTTGTATTTCCGTTCATAAGCAACAGACTGAACTGTGTTTTTGCTGAATTTTTCAGAAACAGATTTTTACAGATGTTTGCTCCGAGATATTTTTCAATATTGTGACATAACTCAATTGTTTCGGCAGACTCATGATCAATTCTTAAAAAATCAATACTGTTTTTTTCAAGAAAATCATATGTTTTTTCTTCGATTTCCGATCTTTTTTCTTCAGGTCTGGAAGAAAATAGTGAAGAACACTTGACAATACTCATTCATTCACCTGATTATAATAAATTGACAGATGAATATTAACATAAAAATAAATATAATTCAAGTCATTTAATTAAAAATCGGCATTCTTCTTTATGAGAATACCGATTTTCAACAATTTATTTATTTGCTGTGAGCTTTTCTGTAATCTCCTGCATTTTTTTATCATTCAATTTGAATTTAAAAGTAAATACTGCCAAAGACAAGCCCATAAGAATCATAGGTAACACTAACATCATTATGCTGATTGACGTGTGTGCACCTGCAGGATTTGCAGAATGCAATTCTCCGTCGTAATGAGAAATTGACAATCCGGAATACAGAATGATAGTCTGAAGAGTATATGCCATTTTTTGAAGGAAGCCCTTCATTGAGAATGTGATTGATTCTGCTCTGAATCCCATTTTGTATTCACCGTAGTCAACGATATCAGCAAGGAAAACAGTCTGTGAAACAAACATTGATGCTGTACCTATCTGTGAAATAAGATAGCATATTCCCATTCCTGTTATGCTGTCTGCCCCTTTTGCACAGATAAGCATTCCGAGGTATCCTGCCATTGCAAGAGAAAGAGAGAACTGATATGTTCTGCGTCTTGTTGTGAATTTCATCATTATGGGAATAACTGCAAGTCCGAGAATTGAACCGACAGCACCAAATGTATTAAAACCGCTTTGTTTTGAGCTGTCACCGACAACAACATCAAAATAATAAGCTCCAACGCCTGAAATCATATAGAAACCGGCATTTGAAAGCATTGCGAAAAGCATGAAAACAAGAAGCTGATCGTTGTTTTTTGCAACAGTAAAAATCTTCTTGAATGAGAATTTTTCATTTGCCTGCGTTCTGTGCTTTTCACGGACAGTTGATACGCTAATTGTCGAGAAAAGTATCAGTCCAATTGCACAGATCATTGACAAAACGGCAAAAGTACGTGCATCATAAACCGCTTCGCCTGTTTGAGGATCTTTTGTTATACTTACAATCCCCATAAGAATCGGTGCACCTATCTGAACTATACCTTGTCCTAAACCTGAAAAAGTTCTCGCAATTGTTGCAATAATACTTCTTTCTTTCGGATCGCTTGTGAAAGAGGGAACCATCGACCAGTAAGGAATATCTGCAAGCGTGTTGGTCATTCCCCAGAAAACATACATAAATGCAATATATGCATAAAGAGCCGCTCCGGATAAACCGAAAATATTGTTAAACAGCAATCCTAATATAACTGCATTTAAAAAAGAGCCTATAAGTATCCACGGTCTGTATTTTCCCATTTTGAATTTACCGTTATCAACTATTGTTCCCATCATCGGGTCATTGATACCGTCCCAGATTCTGGCAAGGGGAGTCAGAATCAACAAGAAGCTGGAACTGAGTTTTAAAACATCAGTAAGATACTTATTAAGATAGGAATAAAACATTCCGTAGCTAAGATCAAGCCCAACCGCACCTACACCGTATCCGATGTGTCTCAGCAGTCCGTTTTTTTTGTTATTTTTATCGGACATATCGCACCTCCATGCTTTTATGAACATATTGTACAATATTTTTTTTCCACAATCAAGATAAATTTTAGTTTTAATTCTATATAAATATACTTGTTTTTTTTTATGATTTATTATATAATGTTTCTGCCTATCTGGAGTGATATTTATGAACTGTATTAACAAAATATTCTTTAAATACAAATATATCATTATGTCTGTTGTCATTTTTTTGCTTGTTGCAGGTATTGTTTTTGTGTGCATTTATTTTTATTCCGATTCTGACGATAATTCAAACCTGAAAACAGATGTCAATAATTCGGAAAAATTTGAGCAGGTAGAAACATCTGATAATATGCTGGCTGGAGACAGTACTATTCTGGTTGTATGTAACAGTGAAACAACAGGTAAGGCAATGTTTATGACATTATTTGATTTTCAGATTTTATCGGAACGTATAATTATTACACCATTGGATATGAATGTTTCAGACGGAACAAGAACATTTGATCAGAGTTATTCATACGGTGGTATCAACGAATTGATTTCTGCTGTAGAAAATGTTCGAGATTGTCATATTGACAGATATGCAATTATTGATAAAAACGGAATAGGTGAACTTACAAACATTCTCGGAAAAATCAATTTATATGTTGAGGAAGAATACACTTATCTTTCATCAGATAAAAGCTATTCTGTTGATGTCGGATATAACAATCTTGAATCTGCCATGCTGTACGGATATTTAAAATCCAATTGTGAGCAATCAGATGGTTATGAAAAAATTGCAGATTTACTTTGCACTATCGTAAATATTTATCTTTCAAATATTGAAGCAGATCAGGCACTGGAGCTTTTTGAAAAATTATGTAATTGTGTCAATACCAATATTACTATTTCTGATTATTTTACTTGCAGTTCTGATATTGAATATCTGCTTACACATAATACCGAATGTTTTATTTATAGCAAGGGAGAATAATGAAAAAGTCAGTTTTAATGATATTGATTATTTGCATTCTGATTATTGGAACCGGGATAACATTGTCTGTTTTTCACTATATAGGTTTTGAAAAAATCAGCGCCTATTTTTCTGCAATAGTGTTTTCTGATAATTTTGATGACAAAAAGCCATTGTCTACAAAGAATTATGATATACTTGATGACAATGAAAAAAAGGCATACATATGTATTTTTAACAATATTGAAAAACATCCTGAATACATAAAAATACCAAAACTTACACAGGCTGAATTCAACAATGTGTATTTTGCTGTCAAGAATGACAATCCCGATATGCTTTGCTTTTCTGATTCATGCAATATGATAACTTTTTTATCATCATGTTTTCTGCAGATGCATTATGATTATCCGAAAGATATCTGTGCAACAATGACTGAAGTTCTCGATTCAAAAGTCAAAATGATTATGAATAATATTGATACTTCAGATGAATACACTGCCGAACTTGCAATTCACGATTATATTATTAAGAATTGCACATACACTGAAAATGCAAAAAATGCTTCAAATTCATACGGATGTCTGGTTGACGGTGAAGCTGTATGCTCGGGTTATTCAAGAGCAGCAATGCTGCTTTTAAGTAAAGCCGGAATTGAATCAGTTCTTGTTGGCGGAACAGGTGTAACATCTGATCAGAAAGTCATAAGCCATATGTGGAATATTGTGTGGATTAATAACTCTCCCTATCATATGGATGTTACTTGGGATGATCCGGGAAGTGCAAACAATTCGGTTTCACATATGTTTTTCAATTTGACAACAGAACAGATTTCTGCTGATCATAAAGATATGACAATGACTGTTGAATGCATGGCAACAGATGCAAATTATTTTGTCAAAGAAAACATCCTGTATACAGAGTATAATTCAATAATATTGAAAGATATAATGACAAAACTCTGCAAAAACATTGACAACGGCATCAATTATCTTGAGTTGAAGTTTACTGATACTGCATCTTATAATTCTGCAGTTAATTCAATAATTGACAATTCAAAAAGCGGTTCTGATATGTATAAAATCATTAAATATGTATCTGAGAATGCTGAAAATAAAGTTGATATATCGCATATAAATTTTGTTCAGGAACCTGAAAAAAAATATATCAGACTGATGTTTGATGAAATTAAAAAGTAGGTGACATTTTGGATAGAGAAAAAATAGAACGTGCAGTAAGAGATATTCTTGAAGCCATCGGAGAAGATCCTGACAGGGAAGGGCTTGTTGAAACTCCAAAACGTGTGGCAGCAATGTATGAAGAGATTTTTTCCGGTATAGCTGATGATCCAAAAAGACATATAAAGGTTTTTTCGGAGAAGGATAATGACGAAGTAGTTGTTGTAAGAGATATTCCGCTGTATTCAATGTGTGAGCATCATCTGCTGCCTTTTGTGGGAAAAGCTCATATTGCATATATACCATCGGGCGGTAATGTCATCGGGCTGTCAAAACTTGCAAGAATTGTTGATCTGTTTGCAAAAAGACCTCAACTACAGGAAAGATTGACTTCACAGATTGCTGATTTTCTTGATGAAGAACTGAATCCTTTGGGAATTGCTGTTGTTGTTGAAGCACAGCATTTGTGTATGACTATGCGTGGTGCAAAAGCAGCCGGATCAATAACGCAGACGTCGGCACTGAGAGGTGTTGCAAAAAAAGATGCAAGAACCAGAGCCGAAATTATGTCATTGCTGAAAGGATGAAATTTATGCTGAAAAAATTAGCAGCAGTTTTATTGATTATCGTTGTTATTGTCACTCTTACATCATGCTCAGGCGAAGATATATTTACTGATGAAAACGGTACAGAATATATTGTTGTCAGAAATTCTGACGGAAATATTGTTATCAATGACAGTAATAAGCTACAGGTCTATACACTCAATGAAAACGGCAAGAAACAAAAATCTGATGCAGGTGATTATATAACCGAGTTTATAGAATTTAACGGTCAGGTTGTTACAGACAGAATTGTTGAAACTGCAGAAATGAAATTTGAAATCCCGAAACATTTTACTGCTGATATAAACAACCCGGGATATTTTTATTGCGAGCCTTATAATGCAGAAATATTCATATCATACTATAATGAAGATGCTGATAAGCATATCGCTGCAGATGAAATGAATTGTGAAAGTTTGCTTGAAAGCTTCGGAAGCGATGTTTTTTCATATGAAAAATATTCTGTAACAATAAATGAAAATGAATGTACCGCTTTTAAACATTCATGTACATCATCTGAATATTACAAAAACGCTTATAACTACTACATTCCTTATGATACTGGGCTGTATATTGTTAATTGTAATATCAATACAAATGATGCAAAAAAAGTAGACTTTGATAAATTTGTTGAAACAATTACTCTGAAATAGTTTATTTTATCGGCGAGGAGTTTTTTTGTGGATAAGTTCGTGTTGCATTCTGAATATAAACCAACAGGTGACCAACCACAGGCAATAAAGGAGCTTTCTGAAGGTATAATTGACGGTTTGAGTGAACAGACATTGTTGGGTGTTACGGGTTCAGGAAAAACTTTTACAATGGCAAATATCATTGAAAAAGTGAATCGTCCCACGCTTGTGCTTGCTCATAATAAAACACTTGCTGCACAGCTGTGTTCTGAGTTCAGGGAATTTTTTCCTGAAAATGCCGTTGAATATTTTGTTTCTTATTATGATTATTATCAGCCTGAGGCATATCTGCCTACAACTGATACTTATATTGAAAAAGATTCTGCGGTCAATGATGAAATTGACCGCTTGCGTCATTCTGCCACATCTGCTCTTTCTGAACGCAGAGATGTTATTATAGTTGCAAGTGTATCATGTATTTATTCACTCGGAGACCCTATTGATTACCGCAGTATGGTTATTTCTCTTCGTCAGGGAATGGAAAAAAGCCGTGATGATTTAATCAGAAAACTTGTTGAAATACAATATGAACGCAATGATATCAACTTTATCCGAAACAAATTCAGAGTCCGCGGTGATGTTGTTGAAATTTTTCCTGTTTACACTGCTGAGTTTGCAATCAGAGTTGAATTTTTCGGCGACGAAATTGACAGAATCTGCGAATTCAACCCTGTTACGGGTAATATAAACAACGTGATTTCTCACGTTGCAATTTTTCCTGCATCTCATTATGTTGTTTCTCACGAAAAAATGGAAAGAGCTTTGAATGAAATTTATTTTGAAATGCTTGAGAGAGAAAAAGAATTCAAAGAACAGGGAAAACTTATTGAAGCACAGAGAATAAAACAAAGAACTGAATATGATATAGAAATGCTTCGAGAAACAGGTTTTTGTAAGGGCATTGAGAATTATTCAAGAATAATGTCAGACAGAAAACCGGGTGAACCTCCGTTTACTTTACTTGACTATTTTCCTGATGATTTTATTATGTTTATTGATGAATCCCACGTGACATTGCCACAGGTCAGAGCCATGTACGGCGGTGACCGTTCAAGAAAAGATACTCTTATTGAATTCGGCTTCAGATTACCCTCTGCCTATGATAACAGACCTCTGACTTTTGATGAGTTCTATTCAAAAACCGGTCAGAAAATCTTTGTCAGCGCTACTCCGGGTGATTTTGAATTACAGAAAAGTGATAATGTTTCCGAGCAGGTTATCAGACCTACCGGTCTTCTTGATCCGGAAATTTCTGTAAGACCCGTTGACGGTCAGATTGAAGATCTTATATCAGAAATAAATGTCAGAACTCAACGAAAAGAAAAGGTTCTTATCACAACACTCACAAGAAAAATGGCAGAAAGTCTTACGGATTATCTGACCGATTTCGGCATAAAAGTCAGATATCTGCATTATGATATTGATACAATTGAAAGAATGGAAATTATCAGAGACCTCAGAAAAGGGGAGTATGATGTTCTTGTCGGCATCAATCTTCTCAGAGAGGGGCTTGATATTCCCGAAGTTTCACTTGTCGCCATTCTTGATGCTGATAAAGAGGGCTTTTTGAGGTCGGAGCGTTCTCTTATACAGACAATAGGCAGAGCTGCACGAAATGCACAGGGTAGCGTTATAATGTATGCTGATACTGTTACACCATCCATGGAAGCTGCTATAAAAGAAACTCTCAGAAGACGTGAAAAGCAGATTGCATATAATGAATCAAACGGAATTACACCTCAGACTATCATTAAGCCCGTTCATGAAATTCTTGAAATCAGCTCAAAGAATAATGTTGACGGGAAATCTGCAAGGCGTTTATCAAGAGCTGATAAACTTAAACTGATTGATGAACTCACAAAAGAAATGAAAGCGGCTGCAAAAATTCTTGAATTTGAACATGCTGCATATCTCAGGGATAAGATTGAAAAACTTAAACGGGAGCTAAAATAATGGCACAGAAAAACATTGTTGTAAAAGGTGCAAAAGAGCATAATCTCAAAAATATTGACCTTGAAATCCCCAGAAACAAGCTTGTTGTTTTTACCGGATTGTCAGGTTCCGGCAAATCATCACTTGCCTTTGATACAATCTATGCAGAAGGACAGCGGCGCTATGTTGAGTCATTATCTTCATATGCAAGAATGTTTCTCGGGCAGATGGACAAGCCTAACGTAGACAGCATAGACGGTCTTTCTCCTGCTATTTCAATAGATCAGAAAACAACATCAAAAAATCCACGTTCAACAGTCGGAACTGTAACGGAAATTTACGATTATCTGCGTCTTTTATATGCAAGAATCGGCATCCCGCATTGTCCTGTCTGTGGTAAAGAGATAAAACAGCAGACTGTTGACCAGATTGTTGATCAGGTTCTTGCATTACCTGAAGGCAGTAAAATCCAGATAATGGCTCCGATTGTAAGAGCAAAAAAAGGTACACATCAGAAAGAACTGGAAAATGCTAAGAAATCAGGCTATGTAAGAGCCAGAATTGACGGTCTTGTTTATGACCTTGATGACACTTTATCTCTTGAAAAAAATATAAAGCATACGATTGAAATTATAGTTGACAGACTTGTTATAAAAGAATCAATTAAAAGCAGACTTGCCGATTCTGTTGAGCTTGCTTCAAAACTTGCATCGGGAACGGTACTTGTCAGCGTTGTTGATGGTGAAGATTTGCTGTTTTCTCAGAATTATGCATGTCCTGATCACGGTGTCAGCATCGATGAACTTTCGCCGAGAATGTTTTCATTCAATAATCCTTACGGTGCGTGTCCGACTTGTACAGGACTGAGTTTCTTTATGCGTGTTGACCCTGACCTTGTTGTACCGGATAAGACAAAATCAATCAGGGAAGGGGCAATAACAGCTCCCGGATGGTCGAAGGCAGACTATTCCTCTATTGCAAAGATGTATTTTGATGCACTTGCAATAAATTATGGTTTTACGCTTGACGAACCCTTTGAAAATCTGTCAGAAGATGCCGCTGAAGCAATTTTTTACGGTACAAAAGGTAAAAAACTTACAATGCACCGTGCCACAGCATACGGAAGCGGTAATTATAACGCCGAATTTGAGGGCATTATAAATAATCTTGAAAGAAGATATAAAGAAACTACGTCGGACTGGTCAAGATATGAAATTGAGCAGGTTATGACAGCATGTAATTGCCCCGATTGTAATGGCGCAAGACTGAAAAAAGAAATTCTTTCAGTTACTGTCGGCGGAATCAACATCAATGACTTTGTCAATCTTTCCGTTAAAAAGGAACTTGAATTTATTGATAATCTTGAGTTGACAGACAGGGAATTAATAATTGCAGACCAGATTATAAAAGAAATCAGGAGCAGACTTAATTTCCTGTGTTCAGTCGGTCTTGATTATCTTACATTATCGCGTTCTGCCGGAACATTATCAGGTGGCGAAAGTCAGAGAATAAGACTTGCAACCCAGATTGGTTCATCACTCATGGGTGTTCTTTATATTCTTGATGAACCGAGTATAGGTCTTCATCAGCGTGATAATGACAAACTCCTTGATACTCTTCGTGAACTTCGAGATATAGGTAACACGCTGATCGTTGTTGAACACGATGAAGACACAATGTATGCGGCAGATTATATTGTTGACATAGGGCCGGGGGCAGGTATTCACGGTGGTGAAATTGTCTGTGCAGGTGACATTGAAAAAATCAAAAAATGCAAGAACTCAGTTACAGGACAGTATCTCTGCGGAAAGAGAAAAATTCCCGTTCCCGAAGAAAGACGAAAGGGAAACGGTCATTATCTTACAATCAAAGGTGCTGCTGAAAATAATTTAAAAAACATTGACGTTGAAATTCCTCTCGGAAAATTTGTCTGTGTTACCGGTGTTTCAGGCTCCGGCAAATCTTCACTTGTTAATGAGATTATATATAAAAAGCTCGCTGCAGAACTTAACGGTGCAAAGAAATTTGCAGGAAAACATGCTGATTTTCTCGGTATTGACAATCTTGACAAGGTAATAAACATAGATCAGTCACCGATTGGCAGAACACCACGTTCAAATCCGGCAACATATACGGGTGTTTTTACAGATATACGTGATCTTTATGCACAGACACAGGATGCAAAAATCAAAGGTTATTCACCCGGCAGATTTTCATTCAATGTATCAGGCGGCAGATGCGAAGCCTGTCAGGGTGACGGTATTGTCAAGATTGAAATGCATTTTCTTTCTGATGTTTACGTGCCTTGTGAAGTCTGTCACGGTGCAAGATACAACAGAGAAACACTCGAAGTGAAATATAAGGGCAAAAGTATTTATGATGTTCTTGAAATGACGGTAGAAGAAGGTCTTGAATTCTTCTCTGCAATACCTAAAATTAAAAGAAAACTGCAGACATTGTATGATGTAGGACTCGGTTATGTCAAAATCGGACAACCGGCCACAACATTGTCGGGCGGTGAAGCACAGAGAGTCAAACTTGCAACCGAGCTCTCAAAAAGACCGACAGGCAAGACAATCTATATTCTTGATGAACCCACAACAGGTCTTCACACTGCCGATGTTCACAGGCTTATTGATATTCTTCACAAGCTTGCCGATTCGGGCAATACAGTCGTTGTAATTGAGCACAATCTTGATGTTATTAAATGTGTTGATCATATAATCGATCTTGGTCCTGAGGGTGGTGATGGCGGTGGAACTGTTGTTGCAACAGGTACGCCCGAAGAAGTTGCCGAAATCAAGGAAAGTTATACAGGTTATTATCTTAAAAAATATCTGTAAGTTACCATTCTTTATTATTTATTTTGACATATTGACATATATTAAATTATTTGTTATAATAAATAAAAATTTCTGATTCGGTTATCCGGCAGGTTCTATATGTCTATTAGGTTCTGCCTCTCAGGTGGAACCTTTATTATGGATATTTTAACCATTCAGTTAAAGGTGATAAGATGTCAATTCTGCTCAAAGGTGCAAAAGTCTATACTGACAGCTCATTTGTTGATGCTGATATTATCATTGAAAACGGAAGCATTGTTTCCGTTGGTGAAGCAGTTTCTTCTTTTGCTGGTGAAATCATCGATTGTTCAGGTAAATATATTTTTCCCGGTTTTGTTGATGTGCATGTGCATTTCAGAGAGCCGGGTTTTTCTTATAAAGAAACAATAAAATCGGGATCTATGGCGGCAGCTAAAGGCGGTTATACCTCAGTCTGCACAATGCCGAATCTCAATCCCTGTCCCGATACAAAAGAAAATCTGAAGCTTCAGCTTGATATTATAAAAAAAGATGCTGTTATCAATGTCTATCCTTTCGGCACAATCACAAAAGGTGAAAAAGGCGACGAACTTTCAGATTTTGAAGATATCAGCAACGATGTAATAGGTTTTTCTGATGACGGCAGGGGAGTTCAGAGTGATGAAATGATGCTTTCTGCCATGAAAAAAGCAAAAGATCTTGATAAAATCATTTCAGCACATTGCGAAGTTAATGAGCTTCTTTATGGTGGGTACATTCACGATGGTGAATATGCAAAAATTAACGGTCATAAAGGTATCTGCTCCGAAAGTGAATGGAAACAGATTGAAAGAGATATTGAGCTTTGCAAAAAAACCGGCGTAAAATATCACGTCTGCCATATTTCAGCAAAAGAAAGTGTTGATATCATAAGAAAAGCAAAGGCTGACGGTGTTGACATCACCTGTGAAACAGGTCCTCATTATCTTGTTATGAATGATATGATGCTTAGAGATGAAGGCAGATTTAAAATGAATCCTCCCATAAGGAGTGACGAAGACAGACTTGCACTTCTTGAAGGTATTCTTGACGGCACTGTTGATATGATTGCAACTGACCATGCACCTCATTCAAAAGAAGAAAAATCTAAGGGGCTTGCCGGTTCAAATATGGGTATAACAGGACTTGAAACATCATTCCCGATAATGTATACAATGCTTGTAAAAAATAATGTGATTTCTCTCGAAAAGCTTATTTATCTTATGAGTATTGCTCCTGCAAAGCGATTCGGGATTGAATCGGGAATCAAAGCGGGAAATAAGGCTGATTTGTGTGTGTTTGACCTCAATGTTGAATATACAATAAATTCAGAAGACTTTGTTTCAATGGGTAAAGCAACACCTTTTGAAGGTGAAAATGTCAAAGGAAAATGTGTTCTGACAATCTGCAACGGTCATGTAGTTTTTAAGGGTGAAATAAATGAATAATGCAATTTATACAATCAAATCAAATGAAAAGCTGACTGAAAATGTCTATAAAATGGTATTTGAAGGCGATACAAGTGCTGTAACGGCATCAGGTCAGTTCATAAACATCAAAATTGACTCTCTTTATCTCAGAAGACCGATTTCAATTTTTGACTGTAAAGAAAATGAACTCACAATTATCTATAAAGTAGTCGGCACAGGTACTGAATTGATGAGTAAGATGCCGGTCGGCACAAAACTTGATGTTCTTGTAGGTCTCGGCAACGGTTTTGACACAACGGTTTCAGGTGAAAATCCTGTTGTTATAGGTGGCGGTGTCGGTGTACCGCCTATGTATTATCTCGCAAAGAAGCTTCTTACAGAAGGAAAGAAAGTTACTGCAATACTTGGCTTCAATAAGGCCGATGAAGTCTTCGGCAAAGAGGATTTTGAAGCAATCGGCTGTAAAACAATCGTTACAACAGTTGACGGTTCGATGGGTGTAAAAGGATTTGTAACCGATGCACTCAAAGATTTAGATTATTCATACTTCTTCACATGTGGTCCCGAACCTATGCTCAAAGCACTTTATAATGCCTCTGAAACATCAGGTCAATTTAGTTTTGAAGAAAGAATGGGTTGCGGTTTCGGTGCTTGTATGGGTTGCTCATGTAAAACTAAATACGGCAACAAGAGAATCTGTAAAGACGGTCCTGTCCTTGTAAAGGAGGAAATCATATGGTAAACACAAAAGTCAATTTAAGCGGTATTGAGCTTGACAATCCTCTTATTCCTGCAAGCGGTACATTCGGCTTCGGTTACGAATTTGCAGAGCTTTATGATATAAATATCCTCGGTTCATTCTCATTTAAGGGCACAACAAAAGAACCCCGTTTCGGAAATCCCACACCGAGAATTGCAGAATGTTATTCAGGTATGATAAACTCTGTCGGTCTTCAGAATCCCGGTATTGAAAAGGTTATCGCTGAAGAATTACCGAAACTCAGACAGTGTTTCCATAAGCCTGTTGTTGCAAATATCAGTGGTTTTTCGCTTGATGAATATGTTTATTGCTGTGAAAAAATAGATAAAGAAGAACAGGTCGGTATAATTGAAGTGAATATCAGTTGTCCGAATGTTCACGGTGGCGGTATGAGCTTCGGTACATCATGTGAAAGTGCCGCAGAAGTCACAAAAGCTGTCAAGGCGGTCACAACCAAGCCTGTTTACATCAAACTCAGTCCCAATGTAACAGATATCGTTTCAATTGCAAAAGCCTGTGAAGAAGCAGGTGCAGACGGTATCAGTATGATAAATACTCTTATGGGAATGAGAATTGATCTTAAAACAAAAAAGCCTGTTGTATATAATAAATCAGGCGGTTATTCAGGCCCTGCAATACTTCCCGTAGCACTTTCAATGGTTTATAAAGTGTATGAAGCCGTTAACATTCCGATTATCGGTATGGGCGGTATCTCAACTGCCGAAAATGTAATTGAAATGATGCTTGCTGGTGCAACTGCAGTAGAAATCGGTGCGGCAAATCTTATTGATCCTTTTGTATGCAAAAAGATTATCGAAGATTTACCCGCAGTAATGCAGAAATACGGTATAAATAATCTTAAAGATATAATAGGAGGCGCTCACTAATGGGTAAAGACGTAATTATTGCCTGTGATTTTGCAGGTAAAGACGCATGTATGAAATTTCTTGATAACTTCAAGGAAGAAAAACCTTTTGTTAAAATCGGTATGGAGCTTTTTTATGCAGAAGGTCCCTCAATTGTCCGTGAAATCAAGGAAAGAGGACACAAGATTTTCCTTGACCTTAAACTTCACGACATTCCCAACACAGTAAAAAAAGCAATGTCAGTTCTTTCATCACTTGATGTTGATATGTGCAATCTTCATGCAGGCGGAACAATCGCAATGATGGAAGCAGCTATTGAAGGGCTCACAAGACCTGACGGCACAAGACCTATTCTTCTTGCTGTAACCCAGCTCACATCAACAAGTGAAGAAAGAATGAAAACAGATCTTCTTATAGACAAGCCCATAGATGAAGTTGTTATGCACTATGCTTCAAATGCTAAAAAAGCAGGTCTCGACGGTGTTGTATGTTCACCTCTTGAAGCATCAAAGGTTCACGACGTATGCGGTAAAGAGTTCTACACAATAACTCCCGGCATCAGATTTGCAGATGGTGATATAGGTGACCAGGTCCGTGTTACAACACCTGAAAAAGCCAAGGAAATCGGCTCAGACTATATTGTTGTAGGTCGTCCGATTACAGCGGCAGAAGACCCTGTAGCGGCATACAGAAGATGTGTTAAAGAATTTGTAGGATAAAATCAAAAGGAGATAATTAAAATGCAGAAAAAAGTAGCTAAAGCTTTATTATCAATCGGCGCAGTTTTCTTCCGTCCCGAAGAGCCTTTCACCTGGGCAAGCGGTATCAAGAGTCCCGTTTACTGCGATAACAGACTTATTCTCACAGCACCCGAACACAGAATAGTTGTTGAAAGTGCAATTGCAGAAACGGTTAAGAATGAATATCCCGAATGTGAAGTACTTATGGGTACAAGTACAGCAGGTATTGCACATGCAGCAATTGCAGCTCATCTTCTTGATATGCCCATGGGTTATGTCCGTTCGGGCAACAAAGACCACGGCAGACAGAACAGAATTGAAGGCAAACTTGAAAAGGGTCAGAAAGTTGTTGTTGTAGAAGACCTTATTTCAACAGGCGGTAGTGTTATTGATGTTGTTGATGCGCTCCGTGAAGCAGGTGCAAAAGTTCTCGGTATCGTAAGTATTTTCACATACGGTATGCAGAAGGGTATAGACAGACTTGCTGCTGCAGATGTAAAGAATGTCAGCCTTACAAACTTTGATGTTATCGCTGAAGTTGCTGCTGATGAAGGTTACATCAAGGCAGAAGACATCGCAAGACTTATCAAATTCAGAAACAATCCGTCCGATGAAAGCTGGATAGGTGCATAATATGAGAAGCCTTATTGATATAAAAGAGCTTACAACACAGGAAATTGATGAGCTTATCGTTGTAGCAAAAGATATAATTGCAAATCCTGCAAAATATTCAGAAAAATGTAAGGGCAAAAAACTTGCTACACTCTTTTATGAGGCATCAACAAGAACAAGACTAAGCTTTGAAGCTGCGATGTATGAGCTTGGAGGTAATGTTCTCGGTTTTGCATCTTCAGACAATTCATCAGCATCAAAAGGTGAAAGTGTTGCCGATACAGTAAGAGTATGCAGCGGATATGCAGATATAATTGCAATGCGTCATCCTAAAGAAGGTGCACCACTTGTTGCATCAATGCACTCTCTTGTTCCCATCATTAATGCAGGTGACGGCGGTCATAATCATCCCACACAGACACTTACCGACCTTCTTACAATCAACAGGGAGAAGGGAAGATTTGATAATCTTGTTGTAGGTCTTTGCGGTGACCTTAAATTCGGCAGAACAGTTCATTCTCTTATCGGTGCTATGGCAAGATACAACAATATCAAGTTTGTTCTTATCTCACCTGATGAGCTTAAAGTTCCCTCATACATTAAGCAGGAACTTGATAAGAGTAATATTGAATATGTTGAAACAAGAAGTCTTGAAGAAGCAATTCCCGAGCTTGACATTCTTTATATGACAAGAGTACAGAGAGAAAGATTCTTCAACGAAGAAGATTATCTCAGACTCAAAGACACTTATATTCTCAATATGTCAAAGCTTTCAAAGGCAAAAGACGACCTTTCCATTCTTCATCCGTTGCCCAGAGTAAATGAAATTTCAGTTGAAATTGATAACGACCCAAGAGCTTGCTATTTTGAACAGGCTCTCAACGGTAAATATATCAGAATGGCTCTTATAATGAAGTTATTGGGGGTGGAATGATATGATTCTTAATACAATTACAAACGGAGTTGTCCTTGACCATATTCAGGCTGGCGGAGCAATGGAAATTTACAAAGCTCTTAATCTCGACAAGCTTGAGTGTCAGGTTGCTATTATCAAGAATGCAGACAGTGTAAAAATGGGAAAGAAAGATATACTGAAAATATGCGAACCTATTGATATTAATCTTGATGTTCTCGGTTATCTTGCACCCGGTGTTACTGTGAGTATAATTGAAGATGGCACTGTCGTTAAAAGAAAACATATTGAACCGCCTGAAAAGATTGTCGGTATAATCAAATGCACAAACCCCAGGTGTATAACCTCAATTGAACAGGAATTGCCGAATATATTTAAACTTACTGATAGAGAAAACCTTGTATACAGATGTATTTATTGTGAATCAAAATGCAAAAAACAGGGAGATATAAAATAATATATTTGTACTTATTAGTAACAGAAAACCACCGGTCAGCCCGGTGGTTTAAGTTTTTGTTGCTTATTTAATTATTCTTCAGTAGCTTCTGCTGCTTCAGCTTTAGCAAGAAGTTCTTCGATAGGTACTGCTGTTCCTTCGGGAATTTCATCTTCTGCTGCTTCTACAGCTTCTGTTTCTTCGGGAGCAAGAAGAGCTCTTATAGAAAGACTTACATGCTTCTTTTCAAAGTCGATATTAGTAATCATAACCTTTACTGTATCGCCGATGTTGAGCTCGTCCTGAGGCTTCTCAACTCTGTGATTTGCAATCTGTGAAATGTGAATAAGACCCTGAATGTGAGGAATAATCTGTGCAAAAGCACCGAATGTTGTAAGGCTGACAACCTGAACGTCAATTGTTGAGCCAACGGGGTAGTCTCTTCTGAGAATTTCCCAAGGACTGTCTTCAATCTTCTTGAAGCCGAGAGAAATCTTCTTATTTTCAGCATCAATATTTTTGATAGAAACTTCAAGTGTATCGCCGATTGCAACAACTTCTGAAGGATGCTTGATGCGATTCCATGAAAGTTCTGATTTATGGCAAAGTCCCTGTACTCCGGGTGCAAGTTCAACAAAAGCACCAAACTCTGTGAGAGAAACAACAGTGCCGTTATATTTCTGACCAACTTCAACCTGTGACCAAAAAGCATCTCTTGATGCTTTACGTTCTTCACGAAGAACAGAACTGATTGAGCCGACAACTCTTCTTCTTCTGTTGTCAACGTCAATAATTCTGAAGCTTACTGACTTGCCGAGAAGATCTTCAAGCTTTTCGTTTCTTGAAAGGGTAGCCTGTGATGCGGGAATAAAGACTCTTATACTGTTTGTAAAGACAATAACACCCTTGGGAAGGATTTCTGTAACATTACCTGTAAGAACTTCACCGTTATCTTTTGCTGCTGCGATGTTAGCCCAGTTTGACTGAGCATCATAACGTTTTTTGGACAGAGTGATGAAACCATCTGCATCATTAGTCTTCATGATGATAAGATTAAGCTCGTCACCAACTTTAACTTCCTTTGCAGGGTCAGCTGTAGGATCAGCACTGTACTCATCATAAGGAATGATACCTGTCTGCTTTCTGCCTATATCTACCTGAATTTCAGTAGGAGTTACACGAAGAACAGTGCCAACTACCTTCTGATCGGAATTAAGACTTTTTAATGATTCTTCGAGTGCTTCCTCGAAAGACATGTCTGAATCAGCGACAGCCTGTCCAACAGCTTCAGCAGATTCAATGTTGTTTACAAGTTCGGACATTTTTTTAATTACCTCCTTTATTATGCAGACGGGAGTTGAGGCTCCCGCCGTAACGCCAATTGCGGAACATCCGCTGAAGTCAATATTTTTTAGTTCTTCAGCAGACTCAATAAGATAAGTTTTTGTGTTTTTTTCACACACACTTTTTAATTTTTGTGTGTTTGAACTTATCCGACCACCAATTATTATAATTATATCACATCTTTGTGATAAATTGCAAGCATCTTTTTGTCTTTTTGACGTTGCATCACATATTGTATCAAATATTTTTACATTTGTACAGTACTTTTTAATTATTTCTGAACATTTTTTATATTCATCTGTGCTGAAAGTTGTCTGAGCAACATAAATCAGTTCTGTTGATTGTAATAATTCATTGTTATTAATTAATTGCGTTAATTCCTCACTGTTTTTAAAAACAAACGATTTACCTTTGCAATAACTTCTGAAGCCAATCACTTCCGGGTGTTTTTCATCACCGGCAATCATTACAATATTATTTTCTGTTGATTCTTTATCAATGATTTTCTGAATTTTCATCACAAACGGACATGTTGCATCGGAAAAACTGATATCAGATTTTTTTAATGACTCAATCGTTTCTTTCGTTACACCGTGAGCACGAATAACGAGCTCATAATTTTCAGGTACATCATCAATTTTATCAACTATGACAGTACCTCTTTCTTCAAGACTTCTTATATAAGCAGGATTGTGAATCAGAGGCCCGAGAGTGGCAACTTTTTTTCCTGCAGAAAGCAAAGATTCCACTTTGTTAACTGCCTTATTGACACCAAAACAAAAACCTGCAGATTCTGAAAGAATTATTTCCATATTTCTACACCTTAATGTTGCTTATTATGGCGTTTGTTACTTCTTCGAGAGTCATATTGCTTGAATCAACAAGAATTGCATCATCAGCCTGTTTCAGAGGAGCTGTTTCTCTGTGTGAATCATTGTAATCACGCTGAATTATCTCATCAAGAAGAGCCTTATAATCAACATCAATGCCTTTTTCTTTAAGCTCTTTGAATCTTCTGTCAGCTCTGACTTCTGCAGATGCAGTAAGGAAAAACTTATACTGTGCACAGGGAAGAATAACTGTGCCGATATCTCTTCCGTCCATAATAACATTATTATTTTTTGCCATGTCACGCTGTAAGTCAAGAAGGAACGCTCTTACGGCAGGTATAGCAGAAACATTAGATGCCGCCATTGAAGCTTCGGGCATTCTGATTGCTTCTGAAACATCTTCACCGTTGAGGAAAACTCTCTGGATACCATCAATAAATTTAAGTTCAACATTTGTTTCAGGCAATAAAGCAGTAACAGCCTGTGCATCATCTGTTGAAACATCATTTCTTAATGCATTTACACCGATTGAACGGTATAAAGCACCTGTATCAACATAAATAAAACCGAGTTTTGCGGCGACTGCTTTTGCTACGCTGCTTTTTCCTGCGCCTGCAGGACCGTCAATTGCAATATTTATCATTTATACACACCTCATTAAACAGATTTTCCAGCGAGAACGCCGGTAGAAAACGCTATCTGGAGATTGAATCCGCCCGTATAAGCATCAACATCAATAACTTCACCTGCAAAGTATAAATTCTCGCATAATGCCGACTGCATTGTTTTCGGATTAATTTCTTTAACCGACACACCACCCGAAGTGACAATAGCTTCATCAAGTGATCTGAATGATTCAATATTTATTGTAAAATGTTTGAGAAGATAAACAAGATCATGTCGCATATCCTTTGTTATCTGGTTCACTTTCATGTCAGTCGGAATTTCACTCAGACGGACAATAACAGGAATAATCTTAGACGGAAGAAGCTTTGACAGTGCATTAGCTATTGATTTGTTTGCATTTTCGCCGAAATCACGGAGTATTCTTGCATCAAGTTTTTCATCAGTAAGACCGGGCTTAAGATCAATTTCTATTGAATATTTTCCGTCACGCATATTTTTCATGTGTGAACTTGCGCTGAGAATTACGGGACCACTGACACCGAAATGAGTAAATAACATTTCACCGAAATCATGAAACACCTCATTATATGTGTCATTGTCCCGGACAGTAATCGCAATGTTTTTGAGAGCAAGCCCTTGCAAAGAACCTGTCCAGTCGTCCGATGTGTTGACAGGTACAAGAGAAGGCTTTAACTGAGTTATTGTGTGTCCGCATTGTTTAGCAAGATTGTAACCGTCACCGGTGGAGCCTGTAAGGGGATATGATTTTCCACCTGTTGCAATGATGTATTTTTCAGCTTCATATATATTTCCGTCTTCATCTTCTGCTGAAATTATTCTGTTATTTTCGGTGTTGAACTTTACAATTCTTGCTTTAGCTTTTTTCACACCGTTGTCTTTCAGGAATTTGTGAAGAGCATCAACAATTTCAACAGCTTTATCAGACTCAGGAAAAACTCTGTTTCCTCGTTCTATTTTAAGTGCAACACCTTTTTCTTCAAAAAAGTCCATTGTGTCAAAAGGCATAAATCTTGACAAAGCACCATATAAAAAACGACCGTTTACGGGAACATTTTCAATAAACTCATTAAGAAGAGAGCAGGCATTAGTAACATTACATCTTCCTTTGCCCGTTATCATGACCTTTCTGCCTATTTTATCGTTACGTTCGCAGAGAAGAACTTTTCTGCCGTTTTCTGCAGCAAAACCTGCAGCCATACAGCCTGCAGCACCGCCGCCTATAACAATAACATCATACATATTCCGACGTTTTCCTTTCATTCTGTATCTTAATTATTTTATCGCAATTATTATAAAAATGCAAGTAAATAAAATATTTATTTTCTATCTTGAAAATGAAGCGGACTTAATGTATTATTAAATAAAATAATAAATAGAAGCAAGGAGAGATACTATGGGTATTGATTCCCATTTACTTTATTACAAAAAACCTGCACGGGCTTGGACTGCTGCACTTCCTCTCGGTAACGGCAGCATCGGTGCAATGGTTTACGGCAAAGCCCAGACTGAAACCGTTTCATTGAATTATGACCAGCTGTGGACAGGATATCCCAAAACATATCAGCATATGTGTGATTATAACAGTTTTGTTAAAGCTCGTGAACTTGTTATGCAGGGCAAACTGTATGAAGCACAGGAAATCCTTCAGGATAACTTTGAAGGTATGAATTCCGAAGCATATATGCCTTTCGGCGATATTGTTATTGAATGTCATAAAGGATTTGTTAAAAATTATTCAAGAAAGCTTGATATTTCTACTGCAGTACATACTGTTGAATATGAAAAATCTGATGTAAAATATACAAGAACATCATTTGTTTCACATCCTGATAAAGCTTTTGTCATGAAGATTGAAGCAGATAAAGCAAACTGCGTAAACTTTACACTCAGAATGAATTCTCCTCTCAGAAGCACCGTTTTTTCAGAAAACAATGCACTTATCCTTGACGGTATCTGTCCGTCATTGTCACCGAGTAATGTTGACGTTATTCCCAAGGATGAATATATTCAGTATTCTGATGAAGAAGACAAAAAAGGTATGAGTTTCAGAGGTGCTGTCAGAGTTAAAGCTGACGGTAATGTTACATATAATAGCGACTGTATTGTTGTTTCAGGTGCAACAACTGCGAATGTGTATTTTACCTGTGAAAGCAGTTTTAACGGTTTTGACAAACATCCTAATCTTGAAGGTAAAGAATTCAAGAATGCATGTCTTTCAATGCTTGATACAGTTTCAGAAAAAGATTATGAAGCAGTGTTAAATAATCATATCTGTGATTATAAGTCATATTACGACAGAGTTGCTCTTGATCTGGGAAGTGATAATAAAGAAAAAGTTCCCACAGATAAGAGACTTGCACAGTTCTACAGCGACAAAAAAGATATGGGGCTTTACGGTCTTCTTTTTAATTTCGGCAGATATCTTACAATTGCAGGTTCAAGAGAAGGCACACAGGCTATGAATCTTCAGGGAATCTGGAATCACAGAGTAAATCCCCCATGGAGTTCAAACTACACGGTTAATATCAATACCGAAATGAACTATTTCCCCACACTTATGATTGATATGCCCGAAATGCATCTTCCTCTCATTGATTTTGTAAAAGAAATGAGCATAACGGGTGAGAAGACTGCTAAAGAAATCTATCATGCAAGAGGTTTCACAGGTCATCACAATATCGATATCTGGAGAATGACAACTCCTGTTCAGGGTAACTCGCAGTGGTCATTCTGGCCCATGTCATCAGGCTGGCTGTGCAGACATCTTTATGAGCATTATGAATACACTCTTGATAAGGCATTCCTGAAAGATACAGCATATCCCATTATGAAAAAGGCTGCAGAATTCTATCTTGATATGCTTATTCCCGATAAAGACGGGAAACTCATTATCGCACCCTCAACATCACCCGAAAACAGCTTCTATTACGGTAAAGAAGAATGTTCTGTTTCTCAAACATCAACAATGTCGCTTTCAATTATAAAGGAACTCTTCGGCAACTGCATCAAGGCTTCCGATATTCTCGGTGTATCATGCAGTGTTATAGATGAAATCAAGGAAAAACTTCCGAAAATGCTTCCGTTCATGGTAGGCGCAAAAGGCGACCTTCTCGAATGGTACAAGGACGAAGAATGGACAGAGCCACATCACAGACATATTTCACATCTTTATGCACTTCATCCCGCAAGACTTATCAATCACGAAGAAACTCCCGAGCTCATCGAAGCTTGTCGTAAAACTCTTGAATACAGAGGCGACAACGGCACAGGCTGGAGCCTTGGCTGGAAAATTAACTTCTGGGCAAGAATGTGGGACGGCAATCACGCAATGCAGCTTATTGATATGCAGCTTCGTCCCGTTGACAATAAGTACGTAATCAATTACAGAGGCGGCGGCGGAACATATCCCAATATGTTTGACGCTCATCCTCCTTTCCAGATTGACGGCAATTTTGGTGCGGTAAGCGGTATTGCAGAAATGCTTATGCAGTCAACAGAAGACACAATCTATCTTCTTCCCGCACTTCCTGATAAGTGGGCAAACGGCAGTATAAAGGGTCTTCGTGCAAAAGGTAACATCAAAGTTGATATCGAATGGAAAGACGGCAAACTCACTGATTACAAGCTTTACGGAGATACAGCAAATAAACGCATTGTATACAACGGAAATACTCTCTGATACAGGTGATTCAATTGAAATCAATTGCAGATGTATTTAAAATCGGTAAAGGTCCGTCAAGTTCACACACAATGGGACCTGAAAAAGCGGCAATGATATTTGCCGCTGAAAATCCCGATATTGATAAAGTTGTTGTCACATTATACGGTTCGTTATCAAAAACAGGAAAAGGGCATCACACAGACAAAGCCGTTCTTTCTCCCTTTGAAAATATCGATGCTGAAATCATATGGAACAATGTTGAAACCGATTTACCTCATGAAAATACACTCGATTTTTCAGGGTATAAAAACGGTAACGAAATTGCCCGAATGAGGGCAATGAGTATAGGTGGCGGTGATATCAGAATTCAGGGCAAAGAATACACAGAAATGCCGGATGTTTATCCTGAAAACAATTTTTCTGACATTGCATCTTTCTGTAAAAAATATAATCTGAGACTTAGTGATTATGTTTTTATGTATGAACCGGAAATAAAGAATCATCTCTATGCAGTCTGGTATGCAATGAAAGATTGTATAGAAAAGGGACTTGAAGCATCAGGTATCCTTGAAGGCGGTCTCGGTGTTGAAAGAAAAGCTCAGTTTCTTTATAATCAGCGTCATATAGATGAAAGCGAAGTAACAAGAGAAAACCGTACAGTTTGTGCTTATGCTTTTGCTGTAGGTGAACAGAATGCTTCGGCAGGAACTGTTGTCACAGCCCCGACTTGCGGTGCATGCAGTGTAATGCCGGCGGCACTCAAGTATATGCAGGAGAAAAAGCGTTTTTCTGATGAAGATATTCTCAGAGCACTTGCTGTAGGCGGACTTATCGGAAATATAGTCAAGACAAATGCGTCTGTCAGCGGTGCTGAATGCGGCTGTCAGGCTGAAATCGGAACTGCTTGTTCAATGACAGCAGCAGCTCTTGCGGAACTTTTTGAAATGGGTATTGACCAGATTGAATATGCAGCAGAGGTTGCAATGGAGCATCATCTTGGTCTTACCTGCGACCCTATATGCGGACTCGTTCAGATTCCGTGCATCGAAAGGGGAGCAGTTGCAGCAATGAGAGCTATTAATGCCCTGAATCTCGCAAATTTCCTTTCTTCAACAAGAAAGATTTCATTTGACCTTGTTGTAGAAACCATGTATCAGACAGGCAAAGACCTGAAACACCATTACAGAGAAACCTCTGAAGGCGGTCTTGCTAAATTATATCAGTAAAATAACAAAAGGTGTCGTTTCCGACACCTTTTTCTTTAACTTAATGATTTGATAATTTCTTTGAACTCATCAGAAGCTCTGACGGAATCAAATTCATCATGAATCAGCCATTTGTCACGTAGAATTTCACAAAGAGGGCGAGTATCTGATGTTTCAAAGTCTGTTTTTCGTTCAAAAACTTCACCTACAAGCAATGAACAGAATTTTTGTTCATCGGGTCTGTTATCAAAATCAATAGCCTCTTTTATAGCAAGTTTCAGATGTTTGAAACAGTTTTCTTTTTCTCCGAGTGCAATATATCTTTTTGCAATATTAAAATCATTATTAGCATCCCCCCAATTGTTTTTCGGTCTGTTGCCGTCAAAAATTATTTTATCAAGTTCGATACGCTTGATAAGAACCTTTAATTCAGTATCATCATTAACAACACCTGAATTAGCAAGTAAATATAAGTATGATGAAAGTGAATAATAACTGTTATGAATTGCTTTTTGTAAAAAAGACAATTTTTCATCCTCTTCAAGAGCCCACCAAATTTGACTTTCTCTGCTATATTCCATCGGAGGTAATGTTTCAAATATTTTTCTGCCAATTTCTTTTCTGCCTTGTAAACAGTGATTAAATGCGAGTCTTGATGTTGCTTCAAGACGGATATTCAGGTCAGGACAATATTTCATTATCCTTTCGCCGAGTGCTGTTATTTCAGCATCATACTTTTCCATATTTTCTTTCCATTCGGGAATGTTACCGTCATCATCACCCGAAACAAAAAGTGCGTACATCAGTTTATCAAGAAGAACATAATTATTAGGATATTCACTTACTCCTTCACGGGCAATTTCAATACATTCATTGATTTTTCCCTGACTGATTGCATTCTGAAATCTTTCAAGATACCTTTCAACATCTTCATTTTCAGTCAATTCATTCACACCAAGAAGAAAATCGACGGAAACACCGAGGATTTTCGCAATACTGGGAAGTAATTCGATATCAGGGTAACACACACCCGATTCCCATCTTGATACAGACTGACACGAAACACAAAGCATTTCAGCAAACTGTTCCTGTGTAATGTCTTTTTCTTTTCTGAATTTTTTAATATTTTCACCTGTTCTGAGTTTCATATAATCATCTCCGTAGTATATTGAAGAGCGCACTTCTGATTATGATTATAAATTGAATTACAAAACAATTCAACTACTCATAAATTGATATTTTTTAACTATGATAGTGAAAAAACTGCCTCATAAAGAGACAGTTTTGAAAAATTATCCGTTAATTACATCTGACATGTTATACATGCCTGTTGTCTTGTCTTTCATATAGATTGCGGCATTGACTGCCCCCACAGCAAAAACATTCTTAGAGAGCGCCGTGTGGCTTATTTTGATGATTTCATCATTACCTGCAAAAATCACTTCATGTTCACCGACGATCGTGCCGCCTCTGATTGAGTGCATTCCGATTTCGTGCTTATCACGCTTCTGAGAACGGTCATGTCTGTCATATACAAGCTCAGGCTCATAATCAAGTCCCTCTTCAACTGCTTTTTCAAGCATAAGTGCAGTTCCGCTGGGAGCATCGAGCTTGAGATTGTGATGCGCTTCAACAATTTCAACATCAAATGAATCGCCGAGAATCTTTGCTGCTGTTTTTGCAAGTTCAGAGATAAGATTGATGCCGAGTGACATATTACCTGAACGGAACATTGCAATTTGGCCGGAAGCATCTTCAATCATTTTGTTCTGTTCTGCAGTATAACCTGTTGCACAGAGAACAGCAGGAATTTTTTTTGATTCAGAAAATTCAAGTATATCTGAAAGAGCAGAGGGATTTGAGAAATCGATAATTACATCTGCTTCACAGGGAACTTCTGAAAATGATGAAAAAACAGGATAGGGAAGTGAATCATTTTCAAATATATCCACACCTGCAACGATTTTTACATCATCTCTGTTTTTTACTGCCATTGTAACGGCATTTCCCATTTTACCAGAGCAACCGCTTAATATAACTTTTGTCATTATTATAACTTCCTTTATATAACAAAGTCGGGTATAAAACCCGACCTTAATTTTTATTTTGCAAGACCGTGCTTTGCAAGTGCATTGTAAAGCACTGCTTTTGTTGCATCGTTCATCTGACCGAGAGGCATTCTGCATCTGCCTACATTCCAGCCACACATATTCATAGCTTCTTTTACAGGAATAGGGTTAACATCACAGAAAAGAGCATTGCAAAGGTCAAGATATTTAAGCTGAAGATCTCTTGAACCGATAACATCGCCGTCAAGATATTTTCTTGCAATATCATGAGCAACTCGTGGTGCAACATGTGAAAGCACTGAGATAACACCCTTACCGCCAAGAGCCATGACGGGAAGAATCTGATCATCATTACCTGAATAAATTGTAAGGCTGTCACCGCAAAGAGCTGCTGTCTGCTGAATAAGAGAAATATCACCGCAAGCTTCCTTTGTTGCAACGATTCTTTCATGTTTTGCAAGCTCAACATATGTTTCGGGCTTGATTGACATACCTGTTCTGCTCGGAACATTATAAAGGATAATAGGAGCAGAAACTCTGTCTGCAATATAATTATAATGTTCGATAAGACCTGACTGAGAAGTCTTGTTATAGTAAGGTGTTACCATAAGAAGACCGTCAACGCCATACTTTTCAGCTTCGTTTGAAAGTTCAACAGCATAGAATGTGTCATTTGAACCTGTACCTGCAATAACGGGAACTCTCTTATTTACAACATCAACACAGAATCTGATAGCTTCTGTATGTTCAGCATGAGAAAGGGTTGAGCCTTCGCCTGTTGTGCCGCAGACAACAATAGCATCGGTGCCGTTGTCGATCTGGTCATTTATGATTTTTTCAAAAGTGTCAAAATCAATTTTCTTGAGGTCATCTGTAAAAGGAGTGATAATCGCAATAGCAGAGCCTTCAAAAATAACTTTCTTTTTCATATAGAGAATCTCCTTTTATGAAATATCAGCACTTGGGTTCAATGTAACCTTCTGCGCAAAGAAGTTCAGCAAGAAGAACTGCACCACCTGCTGCACCTCTGAGAGTGTTGTGTGAAATACATACAAACTTGTAATCATACTGAGTATCTTCTCTCAGACGGCCTGTTGAAATAGCCATACCGCCTTCAAGCTCTCTGTTGATTTTTGTCTGAGGCATATTATCTTCTGTATAGTAATTGAGGAACTGCTTGGGTGCGTGAGGAAGTTCAAGTTCCTGAGGTCTGCCCTTGAAGTTCTGCCATACTTCGAGAATTTCTTCCTTTGTGGGCTTCTTCTCAAAACGTACAAAGCAAGCAGCCATGTGACCGTCTGAAACAGGAACTCTCAGACACTGTGCTGTGAAGTAGGGCTTTGAAGCGGGAACGATTTTACCGTTTTCAATTGTACCCCAGATTTTAAGAGGTTCTTTTTCACTCTTTTCTTCTTCGCCGCCGATGTAAGGAATTACATTGTCAACCATTTCGGGCCATCTGTCAAATGTCTTACCTGCACCTGAAATTGCCTGATATGTACAAACAAGAACATCTTTTACACCGAACTTTTCATCAAGAGGATAAAGAGCGGGAACATAGCTCTGAAGTGAGCAGTTTGATTTAACTGCAATAAATCCTCGCTTTGTGCCGAGTCTCTTTTTCTGAGATTCGATAATTTCAAGATGATTATTATTGATTTCGGGAATAATCATAGGAACATCATCAGTAAATCTGTGTGCAGAGTTGTTTGAAACAACGGGACACTCAGCTTTTGCATAAGCTTCTTCAAGAGCCTTGATTTCGTCCTTCTTCATATCAACTGCACAGAAAACGAAGTCAACAAGACCTGCGATTTTTTCAATATCTGCAGTTGCATCAAGAATAATCTTTGACTTGAGGTTTTCGGGAAGTTCCGCCTTCATTACCCATCTGCCGCCGAGAGCTTCTTCATAAGTCTTACCTGCTGAACGTGGACTTGCAGCAAGAACTTCAATATCGTACCAGGGGTGGTCTGCGAGAAGTGTAACAAATCTCTGACCTACCATGCCTGTGGCACCGATAATACCAACTTTATATTTCTTCATCAATTTTTCCTCCGTATAAAAGAAATTTCATTTTACTATTGTAATTGTGTCGATTTTGCAATATAATGTGTTTTGCAAATAACTTATACACAATATAATATATATTATATTATCACTATTAACTTAAAGTGTCAACTTAAATAAAAGAATTTTAGAAAATTGGTGCAATTTTAATGAAAAAATCTCAATTTTATTTCGATTTACCTAAAGAATTGATAGCACAAGACCCCATTCCGGACAGAGATAAATCAAAATTACTTCATCTTGACCGTTTTTCGGGTGATATTGAACATAGGAATTTTTATGATGTGCTTGATTATTTTAAGCAAGGTGATTGCCTTGTTCTTAATAATACAAAAGTTATCCCTGCAAGATTATACGGTATCAAACCAACCGGTGCAAGGGTTGAATTTCTGATGCTTAATAATCTCGGTGACGACAAATGGGAATGCATAACAGGTCCCGGCAGAAAAGCCCGAACAGGTGACACTTTCAGTTTCGGTGACGGAATTCTTAAAGCTGAAGTTCTTGAAGTTCTTGAAAACGGAAACAGAGTTGCAAAATTTTTTTATGAAGCTTCAAATATTTACGAAGTTCTTGACAGAATCGGTGAAATGCCGTTGCCTCACTACATTACCCATGAGCTCAAGGACAGAGAAAGATATCAGACTGTTTATGCAAAAGAGCTCGGTTCTGCCGCTGCACCGACTGCCGGTCTTCATTTTACACCTGAACTTTTAAAGAAAATTGAAGAAAAAGGTGTAACTGTTGCATATGTAACATTACATGTAGGTATCGGTACTTTCAGACCTGTAAAGGTTGAAAATATCGAAGATCACGAAATGCACTCTGAGCATTATTATGTCCCTGCTGAAACAGCAGTAAAGATTAATAAGACAAAGGAAAACGGTGGAAGAATCATCGCTGTCGGTACAACTTCATGTCGTACGCTTGAATCTGCATCTGATGAAAACGGAAATCTTTCAGAATGTGATGCTTCTACAAATATATTTATTTATCCCGGTTACAAGTTTAGATGTATTGACGGACTTGTCACTAATTTCCATCTTCCTGAAAGCACACTCATTATGCTTGTTTCTGCTTTTGCGGGAAGAGAAAATGTTCTGAATGCATACAATACAGCAATTACTGAAAAATACAGATTTTTCAGCTTCGGAGATTCAATGATAATTATTTAAGAGGTCTTTTATGTATAAGTTGATTAAAAATAACGGAACTGCAAGATTAGGTGAGTTTAAAACCGTTCACGGAACGATAAAAACTCCCGGATTTATGAATGTTGCCACCTGTGCCGCAATAAAAGGCGGACTTTCGGCATTTGATCTTGAGAATATTAATTGTCAGGTGATGCTTTGTAATACATATCATCTTCATGTGCGTCCAGGTGACGATGTTGTTTATGAAATGGGAGGTCTTCATAAGTTTACGGGATGGAACGGACCTATTCTGACTGATAGTGGCGGATTTCAGGTTTTTTCTCTTTCTTCACTGCGAAAAATAAAGGAAGAAGGCGTATATTTTCAGTCACACGTTGACGGACGACACATTTTTATGGGTCCTGAAGAAAGTATGCAGATTCAGTCTCATCTCGCATCTACAATCGCTATGGCTTTTGATGAATGTGTTGAAAATCCTGCTACATATGAATATGCTAAAAACTCCTGTGCAAGAACAACAAGATGGCTCATAAGATGTAAAAACGAGATGCAACGACTTAATTCCTTGCCGGAAACTATCAATAAAAATCAGCTTCTGTTTGGCATCAATCAGGGCAGCACATTTGATGATCTTCGTATTGAGCACATGAAAGAAATTGCAGAACTTGATCTTGACGGTTATGCAATCGGTGGGCTTGCTGTCGGTGAGCCCAAAGAAGATATGTACCGCATAATTTCTGCTGTTGAGCCGTATATGCCGAAAGATAAAATCAGATATCTTATGGGGGTTGGCACACCGGGGAACATTCTTGAAGCTGTCAGAAGGGGAGTTGATCTTTTTGACTGCGTAATGCCAAGCCGTAATGCCCGTCACGGACATCTTTTCACATGGCACGGCATAATCAATCTCAATAATGCAAAATATGAAAGAGATAATACACCAATTGATGAAGAATGTGATTGTCCTGTTTGCCGAAATTATTCAAAGGGTTATCTCAGGCATCTTTTTAAAGCAAAAGAAGTTCTTGCATTAAGACTTGCCGTAACACACAATCTATATTTCTATAATAAGCTTATGGAAAAAATCAGAGAAAACCTTAAAAATGATACTTTTGATGAGTTTTATTCAAAATATGTTGATTTGCTTGATAAAAGAATAAAATAATTCTTTTTTTTACTTGCAATTATGAAATAAATGTACTATAATATTACTCAATATTGTTAAATCGGAGGACTTAAAATGGACTTTACATTAAAACTTCTTGAAGCTGCAACTCCTGCACAGGGAAATTCATGGACAATGATTCTTATGATGGCCGGACTTTTCGGTGCTATGTATTTCCTTATGATCAGACCCCAGAAGAAAAAGCAGAAAGAAGAACAGGAAATGCGTGATGCTATCCAGATTGGTGATGAAATCACTACAATCGGCGGTATCTGCGGCAGAGTTGTTACTGTAAAAGAAGACTCACTTGTAATTGAAACAGGTGCAGACAGAAACAAGATAAAATTTGCTCGTTGGGCTATACAGACAAATAATACAGCAGAAGACAGACTTCAGGCTGAAAGAGCTGCTCAGGCTGCTGCAAAAGAAGCTGAAAAAGCAGAAAAAGCCAAAGGCAGACGTTCAAAGAAATCTGAAGACGAAGAATAATCGTTAATTTTTCTTGTAATAAAAAATATTATCCCTTCATATCTTTTAACAGATATGGAGGGATTTTTTTATGTCTTATTCAGATACGATTACAAAAAAAATCAAGAAGGAGAGCAGTATTTTAAAAAAATTCATAACAGCAATATTTGCAGGTTTATTTACATTTATTGTCATTTTAACAATCTCATCATTTATAATTATCAACATTTCAATACCAACGGAATATTTATTTGCTTTTGTTTTACTTTCGTCAGGAATATCCGCAATTTTCGGATCCGTATTTTCATGTTTCTTACAAACATCAAAACTTCTGTTTTCGGGAATGTTTGTATCAGCAATATTGGCAATTATTGAGTTTTTAGTTTTATTGTGTTTTAACAACGTGTCACTTTCTAATTTTATATATCTTCTTTTTCCTGTTGTTATCGTAGCCGGTTTTCTTGGCTGTATAATCGCTATTTATGTAAAGAAAAAATAAAATACGGAGTGAAAAATAATGACTATCAAAGCCATAAATTTCAAAAAAATCAATAGTTTACGAAACGAATCTGACAGGGAAGTCAAAGGGATGATAATAACTCTTGCTCTGTTTGCTGCCGCAATGATAATAGGATCCGGAACTCTTAAAAATACTTCTGATTACATAGGCGATTATTCAGATATTTTCAACAGTTATATAATCATGAGATCAGATGAAAAGATATATACCGTTTTTTTTAATTCAGTATCTGTTAATTTGTTTTTCATATTATTAATAAATTTTGCAGGCCTCAGCTGTGTCGGAATCCCATTAACGGTTTTTATTATATTAATAAAAGGATTGGGATTCGGTTTTTTTTCCGGTTTTTTATTTTCAGAGTTTTCTATGAGTGGTATTGGTTATTATTTAATTACTGTACTTCCCGGAGCTGTTATATCAAATACTGCAATATTACTTGCATGCAACAACTCGGCATTTATGTCAGCAGATATCTTAGCTGTTACACTGTCAAAAAAACAGCCGGATGAAAACATAGTCAAAAATTATCTGAAAAAAAGCACTTTAATAACAGCAATCTGCATCATTGCGTCAATAATTGACAGTGTTTTAGCCAAAGCTTTTGAATTTATGTTTGTATTTTAATTTCCTTATTTTATTTTTGCCAACGGATTGTTTTGAATAGCTTTCTTCTTCTGCTCATCGACAATATGAGTATATATCTCAGTTGTAGATAAATTTTCATGACCAAGAACATCTTTCAAGACAAGCACATCAGCCTCACCATACTGATACATCAGTGTTGCTGCCGTATGCCTTAATTTATGAACTGACATACCTAATTCATCTAAGCCGCATTTTTTGAGAAATGTTTTTACAATATACTGAACGGTTTTTGGACTGATTCTTTTTAGTCTGGAACTGAGAAAAAGGGCATTTTTGTCAATAACTCCGTCTTTCGGTCGCACTTTCATATACGAGTTTATAGCATGTATACACGCATCGTTCAAATAAATAATTCTTTCTTTATTACCTTTACCAAGGACTCTCATGGAATTATCAGATTTAATGTCATTGTAATTAAGCGCAACAAGCTCAGACAGACGTAAACCGCAATTGAGAAAAATTGTCAAAATAGCATAGTCACGTTCTCTATTTTTTCCGTCAACAGATTCTAATAAATCAATACTTTGCTCAAGTGTCAGATATTTGGGCAAAGCTTTTTTTGTTTTTGGTGAATCAAGCACTTTCATCGGATTATTATCGAGCAACTGTTTATTATCAGATAAATATTTAAAAAACTGTCGGATTGCAACAACTTTTCTTGCTCTTGTCGATGAACTATTATTTTTTTCGTTTTTACAATATGATAAATATTTATATGCATCATCAAGTGATATGTTTCTTAAAAATTCAACATCACATAATTTCAGATTTAAATTTTTTTCTTCGCAAATTTTTTTATCTATCAATACATATGTAATAAATTCTCGAAGATTGATTGAATATTCAAATACAGTTTTTTGCGATCTGTTTTTTATAACATCAATATATCTTAAATAATCACATACCAATGACGGTAACGCCTCATAATCAGGTTTATAGTTAATCATAGCTTTTTGCTCCGTTTCACTTTCCTATTTTATACAAAATATTAATTTTGTATAATTATATCAAAAGTTTTGGCAGTTGTCAAGTCCTCCGATTACTTGACTAAACATAGTTTCTGTGTTAAAATCAATACAGGAGTGATAATTTTGAATAAACGAAAAAATATATCCTTGATATTATTATCAATATTACTACTTCCTATTGTTTTGCATATTGGCTTATGTTTTTTGTTGTATTTTTTTGAACCTGTTTCTTATAATGCGCCTGATTTATCTCAAGCTGATTTTTCTTTTGAAATGTACAATAAATTTTCAAAAGAATTAAATGATAAGTTTTATATAAAACAAATATCACATAATGATATTGTTTCAGCTCCTGATGATATTCGTTTAAAATATGTTGATGACACGATTCTTGTTATATCAGATACTGATGCAGATTACAATTCTATGTCTTCCCTTTTTAATTCAGTTGGCGGAAAAATATGCGGATTTATTGATATTATAGATTTTTATCAGGTTTCAATTGAAAATTCAACATATGAGGAATTAACAAACATTTGTTCTGTCTTGTCAAAAAATGATTCTGTTAAACGTGTCATTATTGATTATTTTGAAGAAACTCCTGTCTCTGAAATATCTACAGACGATTATGCTGAGGATTTGTTTGAATATGATGATTATTATTTAAGTATGATTGATGCATATAAAGCATGGGACTTATCCGAAAATATAACAAATACAGTCACAGTTGGTGTTTTTGACATTCCTATTTATTCAGAACATCAGGATTTAACCATTATTAATAAAAATGAATACTCTGTCAATTTACTTAACAATGAATTGATTAGTAGCATGTCTTCTCATGGGACTCATGTTGCAGGAATTATTTCTGCATCTGATAATGGCAATACACCCGGAATATGCAGTAATGCGAAAATTTATTCTGAAAACGGAATAAACAACTCAATTTCGTATTGGATCGCATCAGTTACAAACATGATTGTTAATTATAATATAAAAGCACTGAATTTCAGCATGGGTTATAATTCGTTTGTATCGGTTTCTGCATCTCTTGGTTGTGAGAATGCAATAAATTATATTATTAATGAAAATGAATTTTTTGAGGCTTGTCTTGACAACTTATTGAACAATGGATACGAATTTTTACTATGTATCGCAGCCGGCAATGAGCACGGAACTGAATTATATAAAACAAAATCACCTTATTTTACTTATGGTGATAAAAACATATTAAGTTATTTAGATATATTGCAGTTATTTTCTGAAAAAGCACAACAACCGGATGCATTATATTCATTGTGCTTTACAGCCATTGATGACATTGATGTTCGTGACAGAATTATGATTGTAGCCTCATGTGATACAAATAAGAATATTTCAAATTTTTCCACTCTTGGTGATGCTGTAGATATTGCAGCACCCGGTGAAAAAATTTACAGCACAGGTTATTTATTTACATATGAATTTATGTCGGGCACATCTATGGCAACTCCGTTTGTGTCAGGTGCAGCCGCACTGCTTTTTTCAATTGATGAATCGTTGTCCGGAGCTCAGGTAAAAGATATTTTGCTCGAAACGTCATCTGATCGTGCTGTTTCATATGGATTTGATTACCCTATTCTTAATATAGGTAATGCAGTTGAATATGTTATTAATAATTAAAAGGATGGTATTGTAATGGTACATTATATCGAAAATGAAAAAATCAGAATCGGAGTAAAAACTGAAGGAGCAGAACTTACAAGTTTTATTTCAAAAGAAACCGGCATTGAATATCTCTGGCAAGGAAATCCTGATGTATGGTATGGGCAGTCCCCTGTTCTTTTTCCTAATATCGGATGTATGCTTGACGATAAATACTATCTTAACGGAAAAGAATATTCTATGCCAAAGCATGGTTTGTTCAGAAAAAGAACTGCACAGTTTGTTTCTGATTCTGATAATAAACTTGTTTTTGTTGAAAAAGCAGACGATGAAACAAGAAAAATTTATCCTTATGATTTTGAGGTTTATGTAATCTTTGAATTGATTGAAAAATCACTTAAAGTTACTCATAAAGTAATTAATAATTCAGATAATACAATGTATTTTTCTATTGGCGGACATCCCGGTTTTAATTGTGAAATCGGCGATTATCTGCTCTTTGAAAAAAATGAAACTCTTGATACTATTGAGATTGATACAGAATGCTTAAGAACGGGAAAAACAATTCCTTTCCTTAATCAGAGCAACAGAATTGAAATTACAAAAAATGTTTTTGATAACGACGCACTAATTTTTACTGATATTAAGTCTTCATACATTACTCTTGCAAGCGATAAACATGAGAGAAAAGTTAAATTTGATTTCAGCGATTGTTCTTATCTTGGCATCTGGGCAAAACCCGGTGCTCCTTATGTCTGCATTGAACCCTGGTGGGGTGTAAATGATTCCCATGAACGCAAAGCAGATATTTCACAGAAGGATGCGATTATTCCTCTGGAATCAGGAAATACTTATTCTTGCTATTGGTGTGCGGAAATTTCTGAATAGTCCGTTATGGTGTTGACATATACTGATATTATTGATAAAATAGTAATACATAAATGATTTTAAGGAGAAATAATATGAGTGAAATTGTTAAAAATGATGATATGAATGCAGAAGAATATGAACCTGTAATCGTCAGTGTTGTAGACGAAGAGGGAGAAGAACATATTTTTGAGGAATTGGATATACTCGAAATTGATGATAAAGAATATGTGGCTCTCCTTCCTGTATATGACGATGAAGTAGTTGATGAAGATGGTGAACTCATAATTCTTATCAGAAATTATGATGGTGATGAGATTTTCCTTGAACCAATTGAAAATGAAGATGAATTTATGAAAGTTGGTAAGATGTTTGAAGAGCGTCTCGCTGATATGTTTGATTTTAATGACTAATTAATTTTCTGCCTGCTGTGTGCGATAATTTAATAGCCTATATTAACCCTACAATTATAAAATCGGGAGCCTTTCTCCGTTATTGGGATGCAGACCTCCCGTGTACTTTTTATAAGTGCATGGAAGAAGGGAGCGCAAAGGTATCGGGCGGCAACCCACCCTGCTTAAGATGCAGGTTATTATTGGCTATGAAACGGCACAGCGGGTTTAATTTTTTAATTATAATAGGTAAAAAAAAGAGTGCCCCTGAACAGATCAGAGGCACTTTAATATTAATATTTAAAATGAATCAATGAGTTTTGCTGATGCTCTGAGAACAAGTCTTGCATCTTTTGCCGTGATTTTTCCGTCACAATCTACATCGCATCTTTTTGCCATAAGCTCATCGGTAGGCTTCTCAAGCTGAGCAGCTATTCTGAGAATAGTTCTTGCATCATGTGCAGAAAGGTATCTGTTGTTATCTGCATCACCAAGCATAAAGAAGAAATCTTCATCAAGATCAACCGATACAGGCTCAATAAATGTGAGCACGTCATCTTCATAGAAATATGATGCACCTGCTGACAATGCTGTAGGAATGATTTCTCTTGAAACATCAAGATACATAGTTCCTATCAACAAATCACCATTTTCATCACAATCACTTGCTGAAATAGCTTTGTTAACAGCATAACCACAAGTAAGTGTTCCGTTTGCATCCGCAGGACCACCTGCTACAGTATAGCCGTTCTTCAGCTCATACATTTTTGCATCGGCATATGTAAACATTTTGGTATCATACTTGATGACAAAGTTACCGTTATAACTGCCTTTTGCATCAAGGACATATACAGAAAGAATCAGCTGATTTTTTGCAGAGTTATATTCAGGTCTGAGTTCAATTTCATATGATGCATTATCAAGACTTCCCTGTTCAACATCATAATCAAATTTAATTCCGCTCTGCATGCCGGACACAAGACCTGCTGACATAAGAAGGATAGCTGCTGCATCAGCTTTGTCAATAATTCCGTCTGCATTGATGTCACCGTTTTTGAATGCAATTGAATCCTCTTCTATATATTCAGAACCTGCATCAACTGAAAGTGCAATTTTTGAATCCAATGAGGATACAACACCATCAAGATTTATGTCACCAAGAAGATATCCACCGGGCTCAGAGGGTTTTGCCACCAATCCGTCAGAACTGAGAATTCCGGGGTTTATATATCTGTTGTATGTCATAAACTGCTTATATGCAGCATCCTGCCATACAGTTTTTTCAGATTCAGCGGTAATAAGCCAAATAAGGAATTCAATTGAATTGCTCTCCCAATTAAATGTACCGTGTTTCATGTTTTTAATGAACCATGTATTTTCAGGCAATGCACAAGTTGAAGCATCTATATACTTACAGATTCCGCCGTATGCATACCAGGGTGTAAGCATATCGTATGTAGTGGAAACATGCTTATGACCGTCTTCATACATCTGAACAACCTTAGTTGCTTCACCAACATCATTGAGATCAACACATGTTGCGCCAAAGCTTGCATATGCTGTATCAACAATACCGTCACTCTGCACGCTGCAATTCTTACCAATAGGTATAATTTGCAGATCCCATGCTGCAACAACACTTATGTTCACACCATCGTCTTTTACACTCTGAAGAATTGCTTCGTAGTCATACTGATAGTCTTTAAATGTATTAATTGTTTCATAAAGTACTGTGTCTGTGTCTTCACCAAAAATATTTGCTACAGCATCATCATAGTCATTGATTGGTACGAGTGCCCATATTCCGGGCATTTTTGCAATTTCTGCTGTTACACCTGACGCATTGACAAAATATTCAACAGTCGAAAGCACCTTTTCTATCTCAAAACAGAAAGCCTGAAGTTCCCATTCATTATTAAAAATATAATTAAGGAGCCATGTTGTAAATGCAGTAATGGGATTATCGGATATATCGTTTGTGTAACGGATATATGCGCTTGTAAATGTAGTGATGTTTGTAAGCGGATTAACTATATCGCCTTTGAAATAGTCACCAACAAGTGATGTGCCGAGAAACTCGGAAGAAACAGTTACAAAATTATGTACTGAATCAGCAACAGTTGTTTCATTTGTTGCCAGATAAGTTGTTGCGATTGTTGAACCATATCCTTCAGAAATAATGGAAACTTTCTCTGCGCCTGTTTCAGCTTTTACATTTTCTATGTAATCTGACAATGAGTCGGCATTTTTAACAGGATCAAGGCGCCAGTCATATGTAAAAACAAAAGTGTTTTCATAACCGATTTCTTCAGCAATTGATTCGCCAATATCACCTGCAAGAGCATAAGCAAATTCACTGTCTTCATCATAATAATATTCAAGTGATTCAGGATACAGGATTGAACCGATATTGACATTTGCAGGAGTACCGTCATCATTCATTTCAAGAAGAAGCATATTCTGAATTGCAGTCTTCATCTGATTTTTCAGGTCTTCTGCATACTGATTAAAATCGATATTTGCAATTATTGCTTGAATATCAATATTTTCAGCATCCATGCTGCCCATGAGAGATGTAACAATTTCCAATAATTTATTAACAATGTTATTGATATCACCACTGAAACCGAGATAATCAATAAGCAGCATAACAATATCGAGTGCTGCCATTTCACCACTTGTAATCTGCTCTATAATTTCAGGGCTGAATAAATCCATTATTTCCGAGGAAAAACCGGATGTAAACAGTATGTCAAAATTATAATCGTTGAAATTAAATACAACAGAACCATCTTCAATATTGTAAATGGGGTTAAATGTAATATCATTTACAACGATTACAGGCGTTATGTCGGCTTCATCAGCTGCAAATACAGAAATTCCTGAGCCTATAACAAGCACAATGCTGAGCATGCAGCACAAAAACCTTTTGAAAATATTTTTCATAAGGAAAATACCTCCTATTTGATATAATAACATTATATAACAACAAATTGCAATTTGCAAGAGAAATTATGATATAAAAATCATTTATTTTGCCGAAAACCTAAAAATAGTAGTACTGTTAAAAGTTTCTCCTGCATTAAAAGTGCACTGAGGAAAATTCTTATGATTCGGTGTATCAGGATAAAACTGTGTTTCAAGACAAAAACCGCTTCTTTTTACCATTGGTACACCGGATTTTCCGATAACACCCTTAAGGAAATTGCCTGCATAAAACTGTACGCCGGGCAAATCAGTAAGAACTTCAAGAGTTCTGCCGGATTCCGGGTCTGTAACCTCAGCAGCTTTAATAACAGATCCGTCATATCCGTTTATACAGAAATTGTGATCATATCCGCCTGTGAAATTAAGCTGATCGCAATCTGCATCAATCAACTCGCCTATTTTGGTTTCATTACGAAGATCAAAAGGAGTATTTTCAACATCTGCAGTTTCGCCTGTCGGAATACTGAAATCATCAACAGGCGTATACTTATTAGCATTTATTGTAATTCTGTGATTCAGTATTGTTCCGGAATCATAACCACCAAGATTGAAATATGCGTGATTTGTAAGGTTAATTACAGTTTTTTTGTCAGAAACTGCTGAATATTCAAGCTTTAATTCATTTTCATCATTTAAACTGTATTTAACGCAAACCTTAAGATTTCCCGGAAAGCCGTTCAAACCGTCGGGACTCATGTATGAAAAAGCAACACAAGAATCATCGACAATTTCTGCATTCCAGACTGCTGTGTTAAATTCACCGTTAGAGTGAAGACATGTTATTTTATTTTCATTGGCAACAAGATTATATTGAGTTCCGTCAATTGTGAATGTTGAATTTCCGATTCTGTTTGCATAAGGGCCGACAATTACCCCCTGATAATCGGTTCTTTCAATAAATCCTTCAATATCATCAAAACCGACAAGAATATCTTTGAACACTCCGTTTTTATCAGGTGCCCAGATTTCGGTAAGAGTTGCACCGTATGTAATTACAGATGCGCTAACATTATTTTTATTCTGAATTGTATATTTATGGATTATTCTTCCATCATTGAGTGATCCGAACTCTGATACATTAACTGACATATAATGCCTCCAAAAAAATTATTTTAGGCTATTATACAACTATTGTATTATATAAGTCAATATGTCTTTTATGTTTATTGTATTGACATTTATAATATAAAATTATATAATAAACTGAATATGTGTGTAAGGAGATGTGAACATTGACGGTTGATATTTACAATAGTTTTTTTGTACAGATACTTTTATTTGTACTAATCGCATTAGTTTTGATTATATCAGCTGTTTCACTGTTTATCAAACCTGCAAAAAGGACAATACGGGCAAGTCTTGTAGAGGCAGCATCCGGACATATTATTGATATAAGTCAATCAGAAACATCCATAGGCAGAGCAAAATCATGTGATATTGTTATTGCAGACATATCCGTATCACGTTTTCATGCGGTTTTATCCAAGCGTTCAAGCGGATGGATGATTTTTGATACAAACTCAACAGCCGGTATTATAGTAAACGATAAATATATAGAAAAAAAGGCTTATATTGAAGATGGGGACACTATCATATTAGGCAAGAGTGAATATATATTCTATTCAACAGCAGTCACAACCAGACAGCATATTGTTCCCAAAACACCAGCTGATTCTGCTGCAAAACCGGCTAATCCCCGGAAATCAAGCATCTACACATCACGCTCAGCAAAAAATAACGTAACAAAAACACGCAGACACAAATCGGAGTGAGACTTTTGGAAACAACCAAAAATAAAAAATTATACTTCGGCAGACCGGGCAGTATGTACGGTCTTATCAGTCTGCTTATAATGCTGTTTCTGACGATTTATCAGGTTATAATGAGTTATTGTGTTTTATCACAGGACAGCGATAATTTTTCGGAATTACTTTTATATTTTTCAGCTTATATAATTGCAGAGTGGATTTATTATTTTATCTTTGCAATTGTTCAGAACAGACATATAAGTCTTGAAATTATTGCATTTGCACTTTCGTCAATAAGCTTATTTGTCACTGCAAGTGTTTCTCCGGGAAAAACCCAGACACAGTTTGTTGCCATATTTATCGGACTTGCTCTGTATATTGCCATGGTTCAGTATATGAAAAGCACAACAAGAACCGGAGCAATACGCATACCCATGGCTGTTGCTGCAATCGGACTTCTTGCATTTACTCTTGTTTTTGCTTCATATACAAATGGCGCAAAAAACTGGATTTACATAGGTCCAATTTCAATTCAGCCATCAGAATTTGTAAAACTTGCTTTTATTTATGTAGGAGCTGCAACACTTGATAAGATACAGTCTACCAAATCACTTACTGCATATGTATTTTTCTCTGTCGGATGTGTCGGACTTCTTGGGTTGATGTCCGATTTCGGAACAGCTTTAATTTATTTTGCAACTTTTATATTAATTGCATTTCTCAGATCAGGTGATATACGAACAATTGTGTTGGTATGTACTGCTGCTGTTATAGGTGCAATTCTGATTTTGACGCTTAAGTCCTACATTCTTAACAGATTTGCCAGTTACAGACACATATGGGAGCATATGTATGATTCAGGCGGATATCAACAGACAAGAACATTAATTTACTCGGCAAGCGGCGGATTTTTCGGTGTAGGCATCGGAAACGGACATTTAAGAGATATCTTCGCAGCAACCGAAGATCTGATCTTTGGGCTTGTTTGTGAAGAGCTCGGAATGCTTACAGGTTTTCTGATTGTAATAACCCTTATTCTGTTAGCATTTGCGGCTTCGTATAATGCAAAATTTTCCAGATCTTCATTTTTTACCATTGCAGCTTGTGCAGCAGCCGGAATGATAATTGTACAAACTTCGCTGAATGTTTTCGGTGTTACAGACTTTCTTCCGCTGACCGGTGTTACGCTCCCCTTTGTCAGCAGAGGTGGTTCAAGCATGATATGCTCATGGGGATTATTGGCTTTTATAAAAGCCGCAGATTCAAGATCATATCCACAGTTATCCGGACACGTAAAGCGAAACAGGAGATAATATATGCGAACAATCAACAAACGAATCATTTTGATAGTATCTGTAGTAATGATTTTTCTTTTGTTTACAATACTGCTTATGTTTTCAATGTTTTCAAATGCCCGTGAATATGCTCTTAAAAGTGTAAATGCACATCTTTATGAAAACGGTGTTTTAACAAGTGCCGGTGAAATAGTTGATGCGAACGGCATTAAACTTGCATATACACAA
Organism: Clostridia bacterium; assembly: GCA_017531385.1. Lineage (GTDB taxonomy): Bacteria > Bacillota > Clostridia > Oscillospirales > Acutalibacteraceae > UBA1081. The sequence goes on along the minus strand of JAFXLD010000002.1, from coordinate 26,551 downwards.
GATGGTGAACGAAAATATAACAATGATCCTCGGATCCGTTCGTCAGTTTTACACATACTGGGTGATAACAAAGGTTTTATTTCCGGAGGCATTCAGGACACATTCAAAAACGAATTGAGCGGGTATAACATCATATATGGTGTTAACAAAGAGTCAAAAAATACATTAAACCTTACTCTTGATGCTGAACTTTGTGCATCAGCTTATAATGAACTTGGTTCATATAAAGGCTGCATAGCTGTATGTAATTATAAAACAGGTGAATTAATATGTGTTGCATCCACTCCGTCGTATGATATTTATAATAAACCGGAAGATATTGACACAAATCCTGATTACGAAGGAATTTATATAAATCGTTTATATGGAGGTTTATATACACCCGGGTCTGTTTTTAAAGTGGTTACAGCAATGGCTGCAATAGAGAATATTTCGGATATTTACAACAGAACTTATTATTGTGACGGCAAAGACGGAGCTATAATATGCAACGATGTACACGGTAAAATATCGTTTAAAACAGCTCTGAATCAATCATGTAACGTAGCTTTTGCTCAGATTGCCGTTGAGTTAGGTGCAGAAAAAATAAAAGAAGCTTTTCACAAGGCAGGACTTGATGTTTCATATGAAAATAATGACAGGATTTCAACGAAAGCAAGCATTTTAAATATAACTGCTTCTGATACTGATGCCGATATCGGTTGGACAGGCATAGGTCAGTCAACTACATTAGTAAATCCGTATTCTTTTCTTAATTTCATGTGCGCAATAGCAAACGGCGGAAAATCTTATGAACCTTATTTCGTTAAATCAGCTGTAAACGAGAACGGACGAAAAGTTTATGAAGCAGAGCCTCTTGATTCAGGAATTACTATATCTCCGACAACAACATCTCTACTAAAAGAACTGTTAAGATCTGATGTTTCGGATTATTACGGAGATTATCTTTTCGGCGATGTGACAATGTGTGGAAAAACCGGAACCGCAGAACGTGATAACGGATTACCTCACGCATGGTTTGCAGGATTTTCTTATGATGACAACTTCCCGTATGCTGTAATTGCAATACTTGAAGACAGCGGTTCAGGTCTTAAATACGCAGGTTCTGCGGCATCATCAATTATGCAGGAATTATATAAAAAAACAATCAACTGACACAGTAAGTATTTGGAGGAAAAGATATGAGTTTTATTGAATTGAATTCAGTGTACAAAAAATACAAGATGGGTGAAGTGACAATCAATGCTGTCGACAATGTTTCTTTTTCCATAGAACAGGGAGAACTTTGCATGATCGTCGGTCCCAGTGGTGCAGGAAAAACAACCGTTCTGAATATTTTAGGCGGTATGGATGAATGCAACGACGGCAATGTTCGTGTAGGCGGAGAACTTATCAATAATTATCCTGACAAAAAACTTACTGATTACAGAAGATATGATGTAGGCTTTGTTTTTCAGTTTTATAATCTTGTTCCGAATCTTACTGCACTTGAAAATGTTGAATTGGCATCACAGATTAGTAATAAGGCTCTGAATCCTGCAAGAGTTCTTGAAAAAGTAGGTCTTGGCGACAGAATGAATAACTTCCCTGCCCAGCTTTCAGGTGGTGAGCAACAGAGAGTTGCAATTGCAAGAGCATTGGCAAAAAATCCGAAGCTGCTTTTATGTGACGAACCGACAGGTGCACTTGACTACAAAACAGGTAAGCAGGTTCTTGATTTACTTCAGCAAACATGTCATAACACCGGAATGACAGTTGTAATCATAACTCACAATCAGGCAATTACTCCAATTGCAGACAGAATTATAACTATGAAAAACGGACGTGTTAGTCGAATAGAAATCAACGAAACTCCCCTTTCTGTTGATATGATTGATTGGTAACGGAGGTAAAAAAGTGAGCAAATCATTACTAACGGATATTCTCCGTGCAATCAGACGGTCATTCAGCCGTTTTCTGTCAATTGTCATAATAGTTGCACTCGGTACCGGTATTTTTGTCGGTATAAAATCAGCAGCACCATCTATGAGTGAAACAGCTGACAAATATTTTTCTGACAATCAGCTAATGGATATCAGGGTCCAGTCATCAATAGGTCTGACACCTGCGGATGTTGATGCAATTGCAAAAATTGACGGTGTCAGCGGCGTAATGGGTGAAAAATTCGTTGATGCACTTGTTCTTGTCAACGGAAAACCTGAAATCGATATTGACGGTTCTCAGATCAGCACACGTGCTTATGGAATAAACCTGAAAAAATTACAGGAACATTATTATGGTGTTGCAGATAATAACTTTATCAACAAACCAACACTTATTGAAGGTACATATCCGACAAAAAACAATCAATGCCTTGTTGATGCAAGTGAGCTGTCCGCACCTGAATCATACAAGATCGGTAATTTCATAAAACTTGAAGAAGGTTCCAGATCAGATCTATCAGGATTGTCTGTTAAAGAATTTGAAATAGTCGGTATTATAAGATCTCCGCAATATATTTCATTTGAACGAGGAAACAGTCTTGTCGGTAGCGGTAAAATCGGTACATTTATCTATATACCTGACAGTGTTTTTACAAATGACTACTATAGTGAGATTTATGTTACAGTCAATGGGGCTGATTCACTTGAACCCGGCTCTGATGAATATTATGACCATATAAATCCTGTCATAGAAAAGATCAAAGCTGTTTCTGACAAAAATATCGATACACGTGTAAGTGAATTAAAGAATGATTTGCCCGGACAGATAATCAGTGCAGAAAAAGAATATAATGATGCAAAAAACAAATATGAAACAGGGTTAAAAGAGGCCGAAGAGCAAATCAAACTTTATCAGCAATATGTAGATGACCCCCAGGGCTCATACAACGACGCTGTAAAAAAAGCTGCTGAGGCTCTGGGACTTGCTGAAGATGAATTTAACGGCAACTCAAATGCGTATTATAATGCAATAGAAACATATAATAAAAATCTTGAAGCATATAAAAATGCAAGAAATCTTCAGACCGAAAAATATCAGCAATTGACTGAAGCTAAGGATAAATACAATTCAGCAGAAAGAATGCTTACAACAGCGCAATCTTCACTGAATACTGCAAACCAATTTGTATCATCAACTCAGAATGTAATTAATTCAACAAGTAATATTCTGACTTCCCTTGAAGACTATCAGAACGGAAAGATGGACAACAGTCAGATATCTCAGATTCTCTCAACTTTACAGGGAATTAATCCTGACCTGTATGCATCAATAAGTTCTTTATCGGCAGTGAGTATGGCAACAGAAGCGATTGCGATGATCAATCCGTATCTTGAGCAGCAGAAAAGTCAGCTTGCTGTATATCAGGCAGATGTTGAAAAAAGTCAGAAAGAACTGAATAATTATAAGTCTCAGTTTGAACAGGCTGCAACAGTTCTCAATACAGCACAGCTTGCATACAATGCGTCTGAGGCTCAGCTTAATGCTGCTTATGATGAACTTGAGAGTTTTTATAATAAGCTTGAAGGATCAAAAAATGAGCTGTCTATGGCACAGATTGAATTAATGATCAGCAAAAATGAGGTAGGCAATGACCTTGATATGCTGAAATCTTTGATTGCAAATGCACCATCATATCTGCAAAAAGCCCAGGATGAGTATAATTCAATAAAAGCATCAGGAGAAACAAAGCTCATTGCGGCAGAAAACAGAATCGAAAATGCAAAAAAGCTTTATAAAAATCTTGATACAGCAAAATGGTCAGTTTATGACAGAACTGCTTCACCGGGATATTCCGGCTTTGAAAATGCGATAGACAATATAAAAGTTCTTTCAAACATATTCCCTGTAATCTTTTTCCTTGTTGCGGCTTTGGTGTGCCTTACAACAATGACAAGAATGGTTGAAGAAGAAAGAACCCAGATGGGAACAATGAAAGCGCTTGGATATTCAAGTGCATCTATTGCATCAAAGTATATCATATATGCCCTGTTTGCTTGTATAATAGGTTCTACACTTGGCATTATAATTGGTGTTTATGCGTTTCCATATGCTGTTTATAAGGCATACTCAATCATGTTTACACTTCCACCTTTGAAATTCACCATGCCGGTTCCATATATAATTGGCGGTACAATTATTTCTCTTTTCATAGCTCTTGGCGCTACAATTATTGCATCCGCAAAAGAACTTAAAGTACAACCTGCAACACTGATGCGTCCAAAAGCTCCCAAGCCGGGTAAGCGAGTATTGCTTGAAAAAATTTCTTTTATATGGAAACGACTGAACTTTACAAGCAAAGTTACAACAAGAAATCTCTTCAGGCGAAAATCAAGATTTATCATGACAGTTATCGGCATAGGCGGATGTACGGCGTTGATTCTTGGCAGTATAGGATTTTATTCATCTATCAACAATCTGATGAAAATGCAATATGATGAAAATGGTGTTTCTGCATATGATGTACAGTTTGTTTTTGCTGAAAAACAGACAGATGATTCTGCACTCATGAAAATTCTTAAAGATGATAACAGAATTACTGATATAATGCTGTCCTCAATGCAATCTGTAACCGGCGGTTCTGAGCGAGCTGAAAAAATTAGCGACGTTTACTTGTTTGTTCCAAAAAACTCTGCTAAACTTTCATCATTTATTAAGTTTAATAATCGCACAAACGATGAATCTCTGATACTTGATGACACAGGAGCTATCATAACGGAAAAATTTGCAAAGGATACAGATACACAAATTGGCGATATGGTCTGGATTGAAACAGCTGATGGCGTAACTGTAAACATCCCGGTAGCAAATATTACAGAAAACTATACGTTCAACTATATTTATCTTTCTGAAAATCTGTACCAATATCTTTTCCAGGAAGCTGTTTCCTACAATTATGCTATCGGTACAATAGAACCGTCAATTATGTCTGACTCAAAAACAACGAACAATAATACAACAAAAAAAGCTGCTCTTGCTACTGAATTGATGTCATATGATGGTATTAACGCTGTTGCATATGTATCCGATACAGTTGACACCCTTAATGAAGTTATCGGGGTTTTAAGTGCTATTGTTTTGATTTTTATTATAGCTGCTGCAGTTCTTGCATATACTGTTCTTTATAATATAAGTAATATAAATATCTCAGAAAGACAGAGAGAATTGGCAACTATAAAAGTTCTCGGCTTCCATGACAAAGAGGTTTCTGCATATATTTATCGCGAAAACATAATTCTGACAATCATGGGCATCGCATTGGGCATGGTTCTTGGTATATTTGTTCATAAAATGCTCATAATTTATTGTGCAGTTGACACAGTTATGTATGTTCAGACACTTTCATGGTACAGCTATCTTATTGCTGCGACTCTTACCGCAGTATTTGCAGTAATTGTTAATATTATTATGCACAAAAAAATGAAGAAAATCGATATGGTAACTTCACTGAAATCAGTTGAATAAACCTTATCTAATTTGATTACAAAACGATATAATTGAAAAAAACTAAAAAATCACCTGACATTTACTGATGTCAGGTGATTTTTTATGATTTGCTTATTTTATAATAACCTTTATAAAAATTTTCTTACCTTTTTTTACAACAACATAACCTTTATCAAAATCTGCTTTTGATATTGTTGCAACTGGCGATGTGGGTTTCACATCATCAACAGATACTCCGCCCTGCTCGATAAGACGTCTGCCTTCACCCTTTGATTTTGCAATTCCTGCTTTTACAAGAACTTCATTGACAGCAATTGCATCATCAGTGAAATCATCAGCAGAAAGTTCAAATGTGGGCATTGTATCAACATTTGTTTTTGCACCGAAAAGCGATTTTGCAGTTTCCTGAGCTTTGGTTGCTTCTTCCTCACCATGAACAAGCTTTGTCAGTTCAAAAGCAAGAATTTCTTTAGCTTTATTAAGCTCACTACCCTCCCATGAATCCATCGCATCTATTTCTTCAAGAGGAAGGAATGTAAGCATACGGATACACTTGAGAACATCACCGTCATCAACATTTCTCCAATACTGATAGAATTCATAAGGAGATGTTTTGTTTGGATCAAGCCAGACTGCACCTTTAGCAGTTTTACCCATCTTCTTTCCCTCTGAGTTAAGAAGAAGCGTAATTGTCATTGCTAACGCATCTTTACCAAGTTTCTTTCTGATAAGCTCAGTACCGCCGAGCATGTTTGACCACTGATCATCGCCGCCAAATTGCATATTGCAACCATAATTCTGATAAAGATGATAGAAATCGTAGCTCTGCATGATCATATAGTTAAATTCAAGGAAAGAAAGTCCTTTTTCCATTCTCTGTTTATAACATTCAGCACGAAGCATATTATTAACAGAGAAGCAAGCACCGACTTCGCGAAGAACATCAATGTAATTGAGACCGAGAAGCCAATCAGCATTATTTACCATCTGTGCTTTGCCTTCACCAAACTCAATGAAACGTTCCATCTGCTTTTTAAAGCATTCACAATTATGCTGAATTGTTTCCTTTGTCATAACCTGACGCATATCAGTTCTTCCTGACGGGTCACCGATCATTGCTGTACCGCCGCCGATAAGAGCGATAGGGCGGTTTCCTGCCATCTGTAATCTCTTCATAAGACAAAGAGCCATAAAGTGACCGACATGCAGACTGTCTGCAGTGGGATCAAAACCGATATAAAACACAGCCTTACCATTATTTACAAGGTCTTTGATCTCATCCTCATCTGTAACCTGTGCAATAAGTCCTCTTGCAACAAGTTCGTCATAAATTTTCATTTTTTATATCCTCCAAATTATTTATACAAATTCATAACTTTGATTGATTCACGAGCATCTGCCTCAAAATTATCGGTTGAAGCCTCTATTGATACCCGTTCACAATCTATGTATTTTAACGCATCAAAAAAAACTTTATAATCAAAAGTGTCTGATTGTTTCATAAATGTACGTTTTTTACCTTCATCATCAGAAACAGGGTTTGACATATGTGCATGGCGGAATATACCTTTCAATTCCCTGACATCGTCATAGGTGTCGCCTTCAACATACATATGATAAAGGTCTCCCAGTGTTCCTACATTAGGCATGTCAATTGCAGATGCAAGCATAGCACCTTCTTTTATAGTATTTATGATGTTGGATTCAGGCTTACACAACGGCTCAAAAACAATATCTATCCCATATTCAGCAGCCATCGGAGCAGCATAGTCTTTTACAAATGTAATAATATCCTTTATTGCATCTTTATAAGAATAACCGTCAGGAATACTTCTTGCACCTCCTGAACCAAACACAACTACTTTAATTCCGACCTCTGCAGCTCTTTTATATCCGATTGAAAGATATTTTTTTATTGCATCATAGTCTGTATTTTCACCCGTTACTTTCATGCTGCCCGGTAAAAAACAATTAGCTGCTTCACAAGTAATATTATTGGTAATCAGTTCAGCACGGAATTTCTCATACTCTTCTTCACTTGATTCTGCAAGATTTCTGAAGTTTGTTTCTATATAATCATAACCGCACTCTGCTGCAACAGCAATATTATCAAAGCCACAACAAACACCAATTTTCAAAATACATCCTCCTTATTTGTATGCTGACGCTTCATCAAGAAGCTGAGTTGCAGATTTAAGATGAATTTCATTGTTTTCGTTTCCACCGATAATACGGGCAATTTCAGCAATGCATCCACTTCTGTCAAGTGTTGTAACAGAAGTATATGTTTTTTCACCTTTTACTGCTTTTGAAATCAGCATATGATTATCTGCAAAAGCTGCAATTGAAGGCAGATGAGTTATACAAATCACCTGTCTGTGTTTTGATACCTCATTAAGCTTAAGAGCAATTTTTCCTGCAGCTCTACCGCTGACACCTGAATCAATTTCATCAAATATCAATGTATCAGTATCATCCTTATCTGCAAGAACACTTTTGATTGCAAGCATTATTCTTGACAATTCACCGCCCGATGCTATTTTTGCAAGTGACTTCGGCTCTTCGCCTCTATTTGCTGATATAAGGAATTCAATATCATCAATACCTGTTTCAGTAAAACTTGTTTCATTGAAATTCACAGAAAATACCGTTTCGGGCATATCAAGAAATGAAAGTTCATTCTGAATTCTTTCTGCAAAAATTTTTGACGCTTTTTTTCTTGATTCAGATAATAATTGAGCCTTTTCAGCTGTAATGCTTTCACATGCTTGCAATTCACTGTTCAGATGTTCAAGTAATTCGTCAGAATATGTTATATTATGCAACTCTTGGGTTGCTTTGTCAAGAAAATTCAGCATTTCTTCTTCAGTTTCGCCATATTTTTTTGACATTCGGTATATTATATCAAGTCGTTCTTCAATATCAATAAGTTCTCTTTCGTCAAATTGAGAATTTTCCATTAAATTATTGATATCTGATATATATGAATCTATTGTATAAGCAATGTCATTCACACTTTCAGCCATCTCACCTGCTTCAGGAAGATACTGAGATACTTCAGAAAGGGCTCTTGCAGCATCAAATAACATAGATGATGCTCCGTTATAATCGTCTCCACCATTTATGGCACAATAAGCATCATTCAAAGCGGACATAAGTTTCTGGGAATTATTGATAATTTTCCGTCTCGCAAGAAGCTCATCTTTTTCACCGACTTTTATGTCAGATTTTATTAATTCATCAATCTGGTATGTAAGCAGATCAATTTGTCTTGCTTTCATTGCTTCATCAACTGTCAGCTTTCGTATCTTGTCCTTGATTTGAAGCAATTTTCCGTAAGACTTTTGATAATTTTCCAACAAACATGTATTATCAGCAACTGCATCAATGAAAGTATAATGACGATCTGATGACATAAGCTCCTGATTATCAGATTGACCGTGGATATTAATAAGACTTAAACCAATTGATTTAAGCATTGATACTGTAACATTCGCACCGTTAACTTTACATATATTTCTGCCGTCTTTTGTCATAATTCTGCTGATAAGAAGCGAATTATCCTCTTCACAGGGAAGCTCCATTTCAGCAATTAATTTTTGTGTCACAGGTGAAATATCAGTAAAAAAAGCAGAAACTGTAGCTTTGTTCTCTCCTGTCCGGATAAGCTCTCTTGAAGTCTTTTCACCGAGAATTGCATTTATCGAATCAATAATAATTGATTTACCCGCACCTGTTTCACCGGTCATGCAATTGAATTTATCAGTAAAATCTATGGATGCATATTCAATTATTGCAATGTTTTCAATTTTTAAATTGGAAAGCATATATATCAGTCCTTATGCTTTAAAAGAGTTTCTATTTCACGTTTAGTGTTCTGTGCAGCACGCTCTGTTCTGCACAGAATAAATATAGTGTCATCGCCTGCAATTGTTCCGAGCACTTCAGTCATTCCAAGCGCATCAATTGCTGCACATGCAGCCTGTGCCGTACCGGGATGACATTTCAACATACAGATATTCTGTGCATAGTCTGTCATTGTAACTGATTCGGCAAATATAGCATAGTATTTCATATATTTTTCATCTGTACTTGTCGCAAGCGAATATTTATATTGTCCGTTTGATGCCGGATGTTTTACAAGACGAAGTTCTTTTATATCTCTTGAAACCGTTGCCTGAGTTACTTCAACACCGCATTCAAGGAGTTTTTCCAGCAATTCTTCCTGTGTGCTTATGTCATACTTATCAATCAGTTCAAGAATTTTTGAATGTCTTTCTTTTTTCATTTTCTTTCACCTTAATTATGTTTTCATTTTCTTATGAAGTATTTCCATAAATGTATCATCCTTCAGATGAAGAAACTTTACTTTCATCTCGGATTTTTTTATATGAGCAGAATATTTTTCTCCAAAATAAACACTGCCTCTGCCGTCGCAGGAAAGTAATGTATGTGATGTGCTACCGGGATTCACAATTTCAAATTCAGAATCACTGCTGAATATAATTGTTCTTTCAACAAGAGAATGAGGACATATCGGAGACAGTATTACACTTTCAATTCTCGGATCAACAATAGGACCACCTGCAGAAAGATTATATGCTGTGGAGCCTGTAGGCGTTGAAATAATAAGTCCGTCCGAATTATATCTGTTGATAAACCTGTTGTCACAATACAGATCAAGTGATGTCAGCTTAATTTCTGCACCACGTGCAAAAACAACTTCATTTATACAATAATCCGATAAAATATGATTCTTTGAATTGTCATACACATCAATCTGCAGAACCAGACGGTCTTCAATATAATAATCTCCTGTTAAAAGTTTATCAAGCAATTCCATTTCATCTGATTCAAGTCCCATAAGGTATGCAAGCCTTCCGGCATTGATACCAAGTATGGGAAGATTCAAAGGTAATGCAATCTGAGCAGCCCGGATCATAGTTCCATCACCGCCGATTGCTATCAGAAAATCAACATTATCTTTTAATTCACTCTGAGATATAATTTTCTCTTCAGACAATGATATTTCAGAAGCTGTTTCCGGCAAAAAAAGGTATGTAATATCAAGATTATCAAGCGCTTTACAAAGATTGACCATTGTTTCATAAGCATGGTCTCTTGTGAGATTCGGCATTATTGCTACTTTCATAATCTACTCTCCGATAAATTATTTATCAAGTTCAGCATGAGAATTATCAACAACTGCATCAATATCAACAATTGCATTAGTTTCTTCTAGCTTTTTTAAATATATAAGATATTCAATGTTTCCTTCAGGTCCTTTTATTGGTGAATAATCAAGGCCTGCAACAAAAAAACCTGTCTCTAGTGCAAAACTATAAACTTTTTCAATAACTTCCGAATGTACATTCTTATCTCTTACAACGCCTTTTTTACCGACTTTTTCACGTCCTGCCTCAAACTGCGGTTTGATAAGACAAACACATTCACCGTTGTCTGAAAGAATCGGATATATCGCCGGCAGAACAAGACAGAGCGAAATAAAAGAAACATCAACAGAAGCAAAATCAATTTTATCAGGAACCAGTTCTTCAGTAATATATCTTATATTAGTGCGTTCAAGATTTACAACTCTGGGGTCACTTCTCAGTTTCCATGCCAACTGACCGTAACCGACATCAACGCTGTAAACCTTGACAGCGCCATTCTGCAGCATACAATCAGTGAAACCGCCTGTTGAAGCGCCTACATCCATACATATCTTATTTTCAAGACTTATCGGAAATACAGACATCGCTTTCTTCAGCTTATGTCCGCCTCTGCTGACAAATTCACTGCTGCCACGCACTTCAATCATATCTTTATCAGAAACAGTCACTCCGGCTTTTGTAGCCTTCATACCATTTACATATACCTGACCTGCCATAATGAATGCTTTTGCCTTTTCACGGCTTTCAGTCAGTCCTAATTCAAAAATGCGTGCATCAAGACGTAATTTTTCACTCATTACAGATCACCTCACTTATATAATTGACAATTGATTGAGAATCAAAACCAAATTCATTCATAAGAATTTCAGTTGTAGCATGAGGAACAAATTTGTCATCAACAGCCTTGAGAATAAAATTGCCGCTGAATTTTTCTTTAGTAAGCATCATATTGAAGATTTCACCTGCACCGCCTGACATTTCACTCTCTTCATAAAAGAATACGTGTGACGAATCAAGAACAGCAGAAACGGCATCATTCGATATTGGCTTGATTTTATTGAGTTTAACAACCTTAATATTTATATTCTTTTCTTTGAGGGCATTTAATGCAGTTGCAGCCTCTGCAAACAGTCTGCCGTAAGTTACAACAGATATTTTTGCATCAGGATCACCGTATACATCAAAATCCTCAAAAGACGGATAAAAATCATCAGGCAAGGTTGGCTCTGAACCTTTGAACATTCTGACGGCAACGACAGACGGCTCATGGTAAAGTGCTTTTACAAAGGCATTTCTCATTTCACTGTAAAGCGTCGGAGAATATACCGTTACACCGGGAATTGTATTAAGAAACGGAACATCAAGAATTCCGTGATGTGTTTCACCGTCACCGGTAACAAAACCTGCCCTGTCTATGGCTAACACGATTTTTAATCTCTGCAATGCAGCATCGTGAACAAGCTGGTCATAACTTCTTTGTAAAAATGCAGAATATACCGCAAAAACAGGTAACATTCCGCCTTTTGCAAGACCGGAACAAAATGTTACTGCGTGCTCTTCCGCAATTCCGACATCAAAAAATCTTGATGAAAACAAATTCTCAAAATTTTCAAGACCTGTTCCAAGAGACATTGCTGCAGTGACAGCACAAACACGTCTGTCATTGCCTGCAAAATTACACATCAGGCTGCCGAATTCATTTGAAAAATTTGTTCCCGTACTGCGGAATTCACCGGTATCTATATCAAATTTTGATATACCGTGAAAAACACTGGGTTCAAGCTCAGCAAAGTCATAACCTTTGCCTTTGACTGTCTTTATGTGAAGTAAAATGGGATAATCTGCAGATTTTGCACCTTCAAGAGCATCAGTAAGCACTTCTATATTGTGTCCGTCAATAGGGCCCATATATCTGAAACCGAGATCTTCAAACATGGTGCTTGATTTATAAAATAAGCGTTTTACTCCTGTTTTTAACCTGAATATTGCATTTGAAAGCTTTACTCCCACAAGTGGGATTTTATTGATTATTTGTTCTGTCTTTGCTTTCATTCTGAAATATGACGGTCTTGCTTTGATTACAGCAAGGTGCTTCGCAAGTGAACCGACATTTTTTGAAATTGACATATCATTATCATTAAGAATAACAATAAGACGTGAGCGCTCTCTGCCTGCATTATTCAAAGCTTCATAAACCATGCCACCGGTAAAAGCTCCGTCACCGATAACTGCAATGGCATAATTTTTGTTGCCTTTAATTTTATTTGCCTGAGCAATTCCGTATGCAGCGGAAACCGATGTACTGCTGTGACCGCTGAAAAAAATATCATGCTCACTTTCATCAGGATTTGAAAAACCTGACAGACCTCCGTGCTGACGAAGAGTATTGATTCTGTCATAACGACCTGTAAGCAATTTATGCACATATACCTGATGTCCGACATCCCACACAATTTTATCGTGCGGTGAATTAAACACTTTGTGAAGTGCAATTGTAAGCTCTACAACACCAAGATTGGATGCAAGATGTCCACCCGTTTCGGAAACTGTTTTAATCAGAGTTTTTCTGATTTCATCAGCCAAATCAGGTAACATATCAGTCGGTATTTTTTTTACGTCAGACGGCCTTTTTATGCCCTCAAGTAAACTTTGGTTTTCGTCCATAATATATATCACCGATAGAAATTATACATTTCTCTTTAAAAGTTTTATTGAAAAATCAACTAAAACAGTTGTATCTCCTTCAACTGATTTCAGTGCATCAAGAGCTGCATCTGTATATTTTTCTGCTTCCGTTCTTGCTTTTTCAAGCCCGAGAAGAGAAACATATGTAGATTTTCCTGAAACTATATCGCTGTTATCTTCACCTTCAAGATAATCAAGAATATCATCAACAATCTGAAAAGCTATTCCAAGGTTTTCTGCAAATCTGACAGCAGACGGAATATTATCATAATTATCAGCGGCAATACAGCCAAGAACACATGCAGATGTTATCAGCGCTGCTGTCTTGAGCTTATCCATAAGAAACAAATCATCAATGGAAAGGTTTTTATTTTCACCTTCAAGATCAATTATCTGACCGCCGATCATTCCGTTGACACCTGCATACTCAGAAAGAGTTCTGACTGCATCGACGATTTGCTTTGCAGAGAGTTGAGCAGATGCAAGAGCAGAAAAGGCATGCGTCAGAAGTGCATCACCTGCAAGCAGAGCATCAGCTTCACCGAACTTTATGTGAGACGAAGGCTTACCTCTTCTCATGTCATCATTATCCATACACGGTAAATCATCATGAATAAGTGAATAAGTATGAATGAATTCAACCGCAGCAGCAAAAGGTAAAGCTTTATCAATATCACCACCGCAGATTCTGCAAAATTCAAGGACAAGCATAGGGCGAACTCTTTTTCCGCCTGTCTCCAATGAATATTTCATCGCTTCTTCAATAATATCATATGATTTTCCTGCTGATGGAACAAAATCCATTATTGATTTTTCAATCAGCTCCAAATGTGATTCAAGAACATTATTATTCATTGTCAGAAGTCTCCCTTTTTTCGGATAATTCTTCAATTTTCAATTTTGCATTGTCAAGCATAGCTGTGCAATACCCCGAAAGCTTAGTTGCTTCGTCATATAGCTTAATTGTTTCTTCAAGAGGTAAATCGCCTTTTTCAAGCTTTGATACAATTTCTTCAAGTTTTTTTATTGCATTTTCATATTTCAGATTTTTCATGCTTAATTCTCCGTATTTTTTATGTCAACAACATCACAAACTGCTTGTCCGTCAACAAAATTCAAAGTTATAGTATCTCCTTTTTGAAGCTGATTAACCTCAAAAACTCTTTTTTTATTAGAATAAACAGGGATATAACCTTTTTCAATCATAAATAAAGGATTGAGAAGCTTTAGTTTTTCACTGAGGACGCTGAGTTTCGCCTCATTTTTTGCAAAAATGCCATTGATAGCAATATCCAGTCTTTTATTTATCGAAAGTATTTCGCCTGACCTATTTTCAATAATTCTTCGCGGATCAAGCAAAGAAAGTTGCATTGCTAAGTGCTTTGCATAGTCTTTTTTTGTATTTATATAATTATCAACAGCATTGTCAGCTCTGAATATCAGATTATCGGTTAACTGATAAAGCTCTTCAATGTCAGGCACTGCAATTTCAGCTGCAGCAGACGGTGTAGGAGCCCGCATATCTGATGCAAAATCACACAGTGTAAAATCTGTTTCGTGCCCTACACCGCTGATTATCGGTATTTTTGATGAAGCAACGGCACGCACAAGTTGTTCATCGTTATATCCCCACAAATCTTCAACAGATCCGCCACCTCTGCCCATGATTATCAAATCAATATCATTTTTTGTATTCAGCTGATTTATAGCTTTGATATTTTCGCTAGCACAATTCACACCCTGTACAGCAACGGGACAAAAAACTATTTCAGCAATCGGGTATCGTCTTGAAAGAACATTGATAATATCCTGTAATGCAGCACCGACAGGTGATGTTACAACACCGATTTTTTGCGGAAATTGAGGTAAAGGCTTTTTATTACTATTATCAAAAAGTCCTTCAGCAGTAAGTTTTTTCTTAAGCTGTTCAAACGCAATCATCAATGCACCGACACCTTCCGGTTCCATTGACTCTGCATAAATCTGATACACACCGTCACGTTCAAAAACTGAAACCCTGCCTGTAATATATACACGCATACCGTTTTCCGGCCTGAACTTAAGATATTGCACACTACCTGCAAACATAACTGCTTTTACAGCTGACTTTTCATCTTTCAGAGAAAAATAGCAATGACCGGTCTTATAATGATTGACAAAATTTGAAATTTCACCGACAACACAGATTCTTTTCAGTCTGCTGTCGGAATCAAACATCATCTTAACATAAGTATTTAACTGTGATACTGTTAATGCTGAATCGGTTACCATTTTCGGGTCTCCTTGATATATCCTAAATATGCAGTTCCGACTGCATTGTCAGATGAGAATTCAGGAGGACAGAAATATCCGGAAAATTCTCTTGTAAGTGTTTCATTTATTATAGAATTTGACATTACACCACCTGCATAAACAATCGGCAAATCGCCGTATTTCACCAATGCAGACTGTGTCATTATTCTGATTGCTGAGCAGATATAATCAATACAGTATTTGGCAATATCACACGGATCTTCATTCTTTTTGATCATATCTTCACATTTATTCTGCAATCCCGAGAAACTGCATGAACCATCTTTTGAAAAAGGTTTAATGTTATATTGTCTGTTGCTTTTTCGTGAAAGCTTATCGAGTTCAGGACCTGCAGGGAAATCAAGACCAAGCATAACACCAACTCTGTCAACAGCCTGTCCTGCTTTCAGATCAAGTGAAGAAGCGATAATTTCAATATCAAAAACATTTTCCTTATCAGGCTTTACAAGCAAAACATCTGTTGTTCCGCCTGAAACATGAAATGCTAAAAATGTTTTATCAATAAGGCTTTTTTGTCCGCTTGCCCAGAGTGCAGCTGCTACATGACCTGCCTGGTGAGAAAATTTATATTCTTTCAGATTCAATGCAGATGCTAAAACATGGGCATATCCTGCACCGACAGAAAAACACGGCATATAAGACCCTTCTGCAGATCTTGGTGCAAATGATGCACTTACAACACCGATTTTTTCGGCATGTTTTTTGCAAAGTTCCGACAGTAAAGGCGGTAAATTCTTTGTATGATGAAAAACAGCATCAGATTGTCTGAGACCAACTTGTCCTGATGCTACAGGTAACAATTTTTTTAAAGAATCAACACTATCCGTTTCTGAGTCATAAACAGCACAGGACGACGTGTAGTTGCTTGTATCTATACCGAGATATTTATTCTGCATCGGATGCAATTCCCCTGCTTACAGAACCAAGCAGACCATTTATGAAAGATGCGTCTTCTTCAGCAGCATACATTTTTGCCAATTCAACTGCTTCATTTATTGAAACAGAAACAGGAATATCTTCAAATTGAGTAATTTCGCAAATCGCAAGTCTGAGAATTGCAAGCGATACTTTAGAAATTCTGCTGAGTTTCCATCCGCCCTTCAGATTTGCTACAATTATTTCATCAAGCTTGTCCATTGTATCAAGTGTTTTTTCAGCAAGAGATTTAGAAAAATCATCAGCTTCAAAAAGTTCTGCATCTTTAGCAGCTTCAATTATTTCATCAAGTGAGTATTCATTATTGAATTCTTTTTCAAAAATGATAATAAATGCCTGTTCTCTGGCTTCTTTTCTTGTCATATCCATACCTCCGAATACAGCAATCAGCCTTCGGAAGCCGAAGGCATGATTCTTGTATTTGCATAAAAACACAGTATTAATATTTCATATGCAAATTAATCACTTTATTTTAACATATAATAAAAAAATAAACAACTATTTTGCACCAATTATTGAAATTTTTTCAGCAGAAAATTGCGTATTATTCATTACTATTTCCTTAATTTGTAAAACTGTCTGATCAGAAAGTGCAGATTCTTTCACTATAATTTCAACTGATTCATCAGTTATAACAGCAACACACTCGCTGCCTGTTTTTGCTTTGATAAGATTTTCAATATTAACCTGTGAAATTCTTCGTTCTGACATTGTGTTTATTGAATCTGCAGCAGTTTTTATCGATTGTTCATCCACATCACTGCTTTCAATAATTTCTTTAAGTGTCGCAACTGCTTCATCATAAGATGCATCTCTGGAAAGTTTTGCTCCTGCAAAATATTCATCATATACATCACTGGTGTTTACATAGATCGCATCTCCGAGATTTGCTCCGTTAACATTGCTGCTGTCAACATCAGATGAACCATCTGCAGGCAAAGCATTTTTACCGGGGTTTGTGTAATACCAGTTCGCAAGAACTGCAAGCCCCAAAAATATAACAAGTACAGCAAGAACTGTGTGTCTTTTTTTCATTGTGATTTTCATACGGATTCTCCTTGTAAATTTAATTAACGGCTTTATTTCCAACATAAACCCTGTCGGAGCCGATTCCGAAAAGGCTTGTAACAAGCTTTGTTATTTCAGCTTTGACAACTGAGCTTTCTCCCCCCTCACAAACAATCGCAACACCGATTATCTCGGGACTTTTTATACTTATCACAAGTCCCGCATCAGTTCCGTTCTGCGATTCATATATAACAATTTCACTGTCTTCTGACATTGAATCACTGTCATTTTCTTTTTTTCTATTTTCTGCATACACATATTCACCTGAAGATCCTACCGTTACAACAGCATTCACCTTTCCTGCACCTTTTACTTGAGAAATTATATTTTCAAGCTTTTTTTCAAGCATTTTTTCTATATCTGATGTTGAGCTTATAACTGATACTGTCTGTGTTTCAGGTTTTTCAGTTGAAGGGTTTGGTTCTGAATCCGGGCTCATGAAAACCAGCATCATAACACCTATAAATCCTACGAATAATACAATCATAAGTTTTTTATCCTGACGTATTTTATCAATAAACTTCTGAATTTCCATTTTCAACTGTTACCTCCGGCACAATGCCTGTAAGTCTTCCTACTTTATTTTTTATGATATTGACTTTATCTGAATCAGAAGTAAAAACAAAAATATGTATGTCTGAAAGAACAATATTACCATTTGTATCTGTATAAACCGTAGGATTGACACTGAAGTTGTCTGAACAAATTTCAATGAGAATATCTTCAATTTGTTGGATAATCACCAATTCGCTGCTTGTAATAAAAAAATCATTATAATTCTGCGAATAGTCATTCTCATCGGGAAAATCATCAATCGATAAATCCGGAATTTCAACATCAAATGAATCTTTACCAAAAACAGGAAGAATCATAATTGACAGCAAGAACAGCGTTATCACAATATTAGCCGATTTTTTCAGATTTCCGTCAGGAATAAGAAATACAACAAAGGCACTTCCCACAGAAACCGTGCAAAGCATTAAAGCCCATTCTTTTATCGCATCCATAATTTATATTCCTTCTATTTATTTCCTAAAAGTATTACCATTGCAGCAGACACAATCAGAACATATATAATGAACAATATTATTGATAACATCATTGTCATGACATATCTTAAAGATGTCAATGCTTTTGATACGCCATCAAGTCCTAATGACTGCGCAGCATAACCTGTAACAGAAAAAGTCAACTGCCATAAAATCAACTCACAGATTGCAGGAAGTGTGACTGCTATAATTACTATTATTCCGATAGTTCCGTAAGTATTCTTCATTAGTGAAACTGATGCAATTACAGATGACAAGCCCTCACTTAATGCACTTCCAACAACAGGAACTGACGAACCGAGGATAAATTTTACGCCTTTTACAGCAACTTTATCAATTCCGACAGCAAGAACGTCTTTAAGTGAAAGAATTCCTGTATATATTGTTCCTGCAAGTCCCAGAGCTACACCAATAAATCTTTTTACTGCATTAAGTAATGATTCAGAATTGAAACCTGAGTTAACCGACAAACAGACGGAAACAGCAGCAAATGCACACAAAACAGGAGAAAGAAAATCACGGCAAACAGCAGAAATTATTTCTGCGCAATACATCGATATTGCATTGTAACTGACAGCCATTGAAGGTGATCCGGATAATGCTGTCAGAACGGCTATTGCAGGAATAAGAGATTTCATAAGAATGCCAGATGAATAGATGGCTGCAACAGAATCTGATATACACTGAACTGCATTACCAAAAGCTGCCAATGCAACAAACAATGTCATAATAGAATTAACATAGACTGAAAAACCTTGATTATTCTGAATAAAATTACATGCAAATGCACAAAGATTAATAAGTCCCAAAAGAGAGAACATTGCAATAAAAGGCTTTTTCATACTTCCCTTAAAGATATTAAAAATTGAACTGAAAGTATCTGAAAGAGAAATTTCACTGAATTCTTCAGCAGAAAATTCATCAAAACCAAGTGATTCCAGAACGTCTATTACCTCATCACTTAATTCAACATTATATTTACTGTACAAATCTTCATAATTTTCTGATTTTGCAGATGAATTCAATGTAAAGCTTAATAGCATTACAATTATAAACACGCTGTTAAGAAAAACAACTTTACACTTCATATCAATCCATTTTAATTACATTTACTGCTACTTCAATCAGTGCCTGTGCCATCGGAATCGCCAATACAGCCATAATCAGTTTTCCGGCGAGTTCAATTTTATCTGACAATGCATTTTGTCCTGAATCTTTGCATATATCGGATGCAAATTGAGTCAGAATTGCAACACCGATAGTTTTTATTACTGCTTTTACATAATTATTACTGATTCCACCTGATTCAGTGTATTCATAATAAAAATCTATTATAGTTTTTATATATGGATAGGATAAAACCAAAACCAACAAAACTGAACCGATTTCTGCCAGCACTGAATATTCAGGGCTGTACTTTTTTATTACGCCATATAATGTGGCGGAAATCAATGAAATTCCGATTAGTTGTATCATAAGTCAAACACCGATTTTATATATGAAAACAAATCTGTCAGATACGGTATCAACATCATAAGTACTATTATCAGCCCTGCAAGTGTCGTTATCATTGTGTATTCATCGCGACCTGAACGTGCCAGAACCTGATTTAAAATTGCAACTATTATACCTATACCTGCAATTCTGAACAGAATATCAACTTCCATTGTTTTCTCCCATTACACAAAAATAAGTACTATCATCAAGCCCATTGAAACAGCAACAGCAGCAGTCGATTTTGATTTACTGTTTCTTTTTTCAATAGCAAGTCCCCTCAACTCACTGATTTCAAGAATTGCAAGGTCTGATATTTCTGTTATTTCAGCTTTACTGCAGCTACACATTTCCTTACCAAAATGTATTAATATATCGCGTTCATTTTCATCAATTTCCATATCGGAATAAAGAATTGCATTATGCCAGGCATCCGGGACAACCATTCCTGATGACAAATTATTTATAAATATATCTAAAAGTTTAAATTTGTAAAAATCATTATTATTATGTAGCTGAACAATTATTTCAGAAAAAGGTGCACTGTAAAACATAGCTTTATTTTTAACTGCGGTTATTAATCTTAATATTGAATCAAGACTTCTGCAATGTCTTATTTCTTTTCTGATTATAAGATATGCCGCTGAAAACGAACTAAATATCACAACGCTTATCGCAAAAAAATTCATTTTTCAATTCCTCCAATTTAATAATTTTTCTGATTTTCCCGGGACTGCCAATATTGTCAAGAAAAACTGCATAATCAAAAAAACCGCTATCTGCAAGTGTTCTTGAAACCGGTCTTAAAAACAAATCTTCATATGAGCCGATATGTACACTTACAACAAATTTAATGCCAGTATAGCATCCTTTTATGATTGTTTCTGCTTCCTGTGTGGATGTTACTTCGTCACAAATGATTATTTCCGGTGACAAAACACGTATGGCATGCATAATACCGTCAGATTTCGGAAAACCGCGCAATACATCACAATTAAGACCACTGTTAACTCCCATTTCGAAACGTTCATCAATTAAAACAGTTTTCATATATCCGAATCTGTATGAAGATGAAATTTTCGAAGCAAAGCTTTTTAATACTGTTGTCTTACCTGTGCATGGTGCACCTGCAATAATAATTCCGTTAAACCGACAATTTTTCGATATTTCTTCAAGCAACTCATCAGCGGAATCTTCAAAACTGCGTGATATTCTGATATTCACTGAATCAATATCACGTAATGCTGTTATACTGCAGTTGTTTACAATTGCAGTACCGGAAAAACCGGCTCTGTGACCATTACCGAATGTTACAAACCCCTGCGCTATATCATTCTGATGTGAATACACAGAGTAACCGCAAATACTGCTTACAATCTGTTGTATTTCATCCTTCGAGACAACTACAGAATTTTTTGAATCAATGGCAGAAACAGTAGAATCAATTTTCAGAAAATTGCTGCCGTTATTTGCAAACAAAACAATCGGTTTGTTAGAACGGAATCTGATTTCATATGTAAAACTCTTGACTGTTGATGAAACTGATGATAGGACATTTTTTATCCTCTCAGGAAAATAACATAAAATCTCATTGAATTCTTTCGTTTCCATTATTTTCATCACCGATATATAACTATGCTGTCTTGTCCTGAATTATTCATAACAACAAGAAAACGGTCGCCGTACACCTGCGGCGACCGTTTTCGGTTAGTCCATCGCCGTGCCCGAAGGGCAAATCGGCGGGACATATAATCTTTTTACTTTATAGGAAATGCAATTTCCTATAAAGCAAAAAAGTCGGCAGGTCAAAACCTACCGACAATCATAATTAATTTTTTTGTTACAGAATAGTGTCTGAGACCACAGACATTGAACCGAAAGCAAGAACAAGTCCGCCGACCATTTCCATCACTGCAGGACTGAGTCTCGCCTCATCAATATTAAGTTCTGCATCTTTGGCACCGTTGTAATACTTACTGAACATGCTGCCTTCTTTGTTGCCACCAAGAATATAGAAAATTCTGAAAAGAAGTACATGTAATGCAAGTTCACCTGCAATATGCTGTTTGCTCATAAGAACATAAGTACCGTCATCAAATTCGGTCTGTTTTTCATAAAGAGCAAGTGCAACATCACTAATCATACCAATGCCAGCAAGCTCAGGATAATCCTCAATATGAACTACAATAGTGACTGTTTTGGTTTCAGCATAATCTTTTACCTTAAAAGATGCTTCGCTGACAATTGAATCCGTAATTTTTGACTCTGCAGCAAAAGCACTGACTGAAAGTGAAAACAACATTGCAACAACAAGTAAAACAGATATTAAACGACGACTGCGCATAATAAAAACCTCCGAATTGTAAATTATGTAATTATTTTATCATAAGAGAATTTTATTGTCAATACAGAGTAAAAACAATATAACAAAAACATTGACAATATTTTAAATAAATATTATCATCTATAATATAAGGAAGTGGTTATATGGAGAACTATATCAATAATATTATTCGTCCGAAAATTCAGGGTGACGGCGGTGAAATTACTTTTACATCGCAGGATGGAGATATCGTCTCGGTAATAATGCAAGGTGAATGTTCAAAATGTACGATTCTTGACAGATGTATAAACTGGATAGAATGCAGAATAGAAGAAGATCTCGGTCAGAAGGTCAGAATTAATGCAATAAGAAAAAAGCCCTTTTTCTGGGATACGTAAACAGGAGAAAACAGTATGGCTCACATAAAAGTAACAAGAAGAAGCATGCGTCCCGAAGAATATACGGATTTAAGATTTGGTTGGTTAAAACGATACATCTATGAAGACAAAACAGAGATAACAACTTTTACAATCAGAGAAGCAAGGCAAACTTCTGAAATGAAGTTTGAATTCTATGATTCTGAACCGAGAAATCTCAATAAAGGTGATATGTACTTTTCACCTGACGGCACTGCATTTATTGAAGCATATGCTACAGTTCCGGAAAAATACAAAGGTAAGGAAATACGTTTCTGCCTGAAAACTGCAGCAGAAATGATTGTTAAAATAAACGGTAAATATGCGGGTGGTATAGATCCGAACAGAGAAAACCTGATTATTAACCCATTTATTGATTCAGATGAACTCCACATAGAGATAACTGCTTACAACCGTTCCAAACCGGATGATGAAAGAAATCCCGAATCACTCTCCGTAAGAGGCTGTCGTCAGATTTTTGAAGGCGGATATTTTGGCGTAATCAACGAAACTGTTCAGTCTTTAGTGTACGATCTTGAATTATTACTTGACATCTCAAAAAGTGAATGCTTCAACGAAGATTTGCGGCACCACATCGACAAAGAACTTTATGCCGCACTTGATTATATTGACTTTGATGATATCCGCAATGAAGATGTAAGACTTGCGAGCGAACACATTCAGAAATATATTTATTCTGATAACCGATACAAAGGAACCGGCAAAGTTGCACTTGTTGCACATTCACATCTTGATATTGCTTATTATTGGCGAAGAATTCACACTGTTCAGAAAAATTTAAGAACAGTGCTTATTCAGATGCGTCTGATGGATAAATACCCTGATTTCAGATATGCTCATACGCAGGCATATACATATGAAACAATTGAAAAATTTTATCCCGAAGTTTTTGAAGAACTGAAAGAAAAAATCAGAAACGGACAATTTGAGCCTGTCGGAGCTATGTATGTAGAACCTGACTGCAATGTGCCGTCGGCAGAAAGTCTTATAAGACAATGCCTCTACGGACAGACATATTACAGAGAAAAATTCGGCATCACAGTTGATTCATGTTGGCTTCCCGATGTTTTCG
The DNA here is from genome assembly GCA_017531385.1 of Clostridia bacterium. Lineage (GTDB taxonomy): Bacteria > Bacillota > Clostridia > Oscillospirales > Acutalibacteraceae > UBA1081. The sequence goes on along the minus strand of JAFXLD010000002.1, from coordinate 2,573 downwards.
GAAACAGCTGGATTCTTCCTCAGATTCTGAGAAAATCCGGTGTAAAATACTTCGTTTCCAACAAAATGTCAACATGGAATGACACTAACCGTTTTCCACATAATAACTTTATATGGAAAGGTATAGACGGAAGTGAAATTTATGCCTGTGTACCGCCGACACATTTCATTTCATGGAATATGCCATCACAGGTTCAGGAAAACTGGGATGCATTTCAGGATAAAGAATCAGATACGGAAACGCTTCAGATGTTCGGATACGGTGACGGAGGCAGCGGTGTAACAGAAGAAATGATTGAACTGATGCACCGTTTTGAAAAAATATCAGCAATGCCTGAAACACGTCATATAACCGCACATGAATTTCTTGAAAATAATTTTTCTGATAATAAAGAACTGGCTGTCTGGGACGGTGAATTATATCTGGAAATGCACCGTGGCACATTCACGACAAAATCTGATATAAAGCGCTACAACAGAATGCTTGAGTATAAATTACGAAATGCTGAGATTGTATCTGTTGCAAAATTGTTTGCAGGTGAATACTACCCTGCTGAAACTATAAAAAAGAACTACAAAAAACTGCTTATCAATCAGTTTCATGATATTCTTCCCGGAAGCCATATAACTCCTGTTTACCGTGATGCAATTGATGATTACAGAGAAATAGAAGCAGATCTTGATAAAATTGTTAACGAAGATACCGGTTATTTCTTTAATTCATTGAATTTTAAAAGAGAATCAATTACTTTTATTGAAGATGAACATGGTGATATAACAAGACTCGGCAAAAAAGGTTTTTATACCATTCCGAATATTCCCGCATTGAAATCCGAAGAAATCAAGCAAAATTATCCCGACGATAATTGGATAAGTATTAACAAAACTATTGAAACGCCTTTTTATTCCATAAAATTTAATGATGACGGAAGTTTTGCTTATCTGTATGACAAAAAACTTTGCAGAAATTGGATTAAAGGTAATTTCAATAAACTACATTTATACTACGACTATCCCGGCACCTACGACGCATGGGACATTCTTCCTGATTATGCTAACAAGGAGGAAAAAATCAACATCGACTCTCCTGTTACACTAACATACAAAAACGGTGAAACTGCTGAATTTACAACTATTCTTTCGACCAAAAAGAGCAAATGGCAAATGATTATCCGTATTTTCAGACGTTCAAGAGCAATAGAAGTAGAAAATATTGTTGATTGGAATGAGAAACACAGGCTTGCAAAAGTTGAATTCGCCCCTGATATTCTCAGCAGAGAACTTACATGTGATACGTCAGCTGGATTTATTAAACGTGAGATGCACAAAAATACTTCCTGGCAACAAGCGAGATTTGAAGTTTGTCATCATAAATGGTTTGATATATCAGAAACTGATGCCGGTATCGCCGTGATTAATAACAGCAAATATGGTGTAGGTATAGGCGATGATTCGGTTACACTTTCACTCCTGAGAGCAACAATAAGACCGGATCCTACATCGGATATCGGACACCATGAGTTTACATATATGATACTGCCTCATACCGGTGATGCCGTACATGCAAAAATCAATAATATTGCTTTTGAGTACAATATCCCCCTTATTAAGCAGAATATCAATATAGATATGGATTTCGGCGAGTTATATTTACAAGGATTAAAACTTGCAGAAGACGAAAAATATATCATCATCAGACTTTCTGAACAAAACGGAAAACGAGGAATACTTAAAGATATAGGTAGCTTTGCCGTTATGGATATGACTGAACGCATCGAATTTTTTGCAGATGAATATACATATAAGCCTTTTGAAATCATTACACTTGGTATTGATATCGGTAACTTCGGCAGATTTATAAAATTTACCAATTAACCATACTGTACAACACAAAAAGGAGGAGTATTCATGGATGAATTAACACTACTTATAAAAAAGAATATCAAGTCCAAATATTCCAGCACCAGAAAATTCGCAGAAGAACTTGGTATTCCTCAGACAACAATTGTGAGTGCCGTCAAAAACGGTGTCGGTGGCACTGCATTCACTACTGTTTGCAAGATGTGCAAAGCTTTGGGAATCAGAATTGTAAATGGAATTTACCCCGTTGCTGTTACAGACACAACAAGACAGCTCATCGAAAAATTATCAAAACTAGATGAAAAAGGTATCCATACTGTTACAACTGTACTTGAAATGGAATATGTTCGCTGTCGTATTGAAGCTGATGCAATTGCAGTTGCAGAAAACAACGAAAAAGGAGATACTGCAACAAATCCGATAATAACACCTGAACAAGTGCCGACCAAATCTGCAATAAATAACCTTTTGAAAGCACTGAATGATGAGGATTTTTCATTTACTTAAGAAATGACATCAAACTGTACTGAATGCATAAAAAAATAACTCCTGCAAAAAAGCAGGAGTTATTTTACAAAATCAAAACCACCGGTTCAACCGGTGGTTTGCACCACCCCTATAAGGGGTGATTACTGGCTTAGCCCCTGAAAGGGGCTCTGAAGTTTAGCACCGCATTACAATCTCAAGCAGCCGCTCACGTGCGGCTGTTTATTT
>JAFXLD010000001.1 GCA_017531385.1 Clostridia bacterium | reverse complement strand
CAAATCCTTATTGTTTTTTCATTTGTCTGAGGAAGCTGAGAACAGCTATCGCAGTTATAAATACACTGTACAGAATAATGGGCATAACGTGAGTTATGGCAAGCTCAAAGTTTCCGCTGAATAAAGCTTTTTCCATTTCTGTTGCGTGAACAAAGGGCAGCACATTGGCAATTTTTTCGAAAAAGCCGCCCACAAGTTTCAAATCAAACCATACTCCGGATAGCCACGCAGAGAGATTAGTAAGCAATGCACCGCAAATACCACCTACCTGCTTAACACCAAAGATACTGCCGCACAAAAGCCCCAACGCAATGTTAAAAGCAGCCATAGGTATTATACCTATTATAGCATAAATAATGTTTATGCTGACTGTCAAGCCCAAGGGAATCGCAAACAGATAACAAATAACTGTCTGCCCGATGGCAATTGGTAAAAGCGGCAGCATATAACCAAGGATAAAATCAAAGCCGCTGAGTGGTGTAGTGTATAATCTCTGCAAAAATGCACTTTCACGGTCTTTGGCAATCAGCGTTGCAGAAAAAAGTGTCATGAATGACAGCCCGAACACAGTAATTCCGGGGGTAAGTGTATCAATATCAAACAATTCTGCGGGGATATTTTTCTGCAAGCTACTCAGAAGTAATAGTAACACCAAAGGAAAACCGAGACCGAAAGCAAGGTTTATCGGGTCACGCAGAATCTCTTTTGTACACCTTTTTGCAAATGTCAACATTCTCATAATGCACCCTCCTTCACTATAGAAACGAAGGCTGATTCAAAGTCATTTGCACCTGTCATTATCTTTAATTCTTCTGTAGTTCCTACAGCAAGAAGATTGCCGTCTTTCATGATACCTATACGGTCAGAAAGTGATTCTGCTTCTTCCATATAATGTGTTGTAAGAATAATGGTTACTTTGCCCTTCAACGAGCGAATCATATCCCAAAGTTCATGCCGTGCAATAACATCTAACCCAAGAGTAGGTTCATCCAAAAAGAGAATCTTAGGTTCACTGATAAGTGCCATAGCAATACTTACACGGCGTTGCCATCCACCCGATAGCTTACCCGCCTTTCTCTTCAAAACAGAATCTACAGCAAATTGCTCGGTAAGCTCTTTGATTTTTGCTTTGCTTTTTTCTTTAGAAAAACCATGAATACCACACATTAATTCAAGGTTTTCCTTTACAGAAAGATTCGGAGCTACTGCAGTTTCCTGAGGTGATACACTAATCAATCGCTTAACCTGTTCGGGCTGTTTGGTTATGCTGTATCCACCTATAAATGCATCGCCATCCGTTGGTTTTGTTATGCAGGTTAACATTTTTATCGTTGTGGTTTTTCCAGCTCCGTTAACACCTAACAGAGAAAAGAGTTCTCCTTGTTGTATTTCTAAATTGAGCTTATTCACAGCAGTAAGATTTTTGTATCTTTTGACAAGCTCAACTGTTTTTATTTCTTGCATTTACATTAGCCTCCTTTTTATTTGCAGTACCATCATAGCAAATGTAAAAGAGGAAATGTTGATTTTTATCTAATCGGTCATTTATCGTATCTCATCGGTTATAAAAAGTATATCACATTAACACCCTATATTTCAAATTACATATCCTTGTGCTTTAAGGTTCAGTGCGAGGATTTTTTGAATGCAAAATTTTCAAGTAAAGGAAGTGAAAAAATGCTTTAGCAAAAATAAACATCATTTATGTATCAAAAAATTTAAAAAGAAAGGAATGTAAAAAATATGTCTGACGAAAAAATTGAATATCTAAATCTCGATTTACTGCATCCCTTTGAAAACAATCCGTTTCAGAGTGTTGATGAAAGTGAATACGATGAGCTTCGTGACAGCATTATGGAGTTCGGAATTATCACACCGTTGATTGTTAATAAGTCGGATAAGGGTTATGAAATTATCTCCGGTCACAGACGATGGCAGATTGCAAAGGAATTAAATCTTGATATTGTTCCTGTTTATGTCAGAGAGTTTTCAAAAGAAGAAGCGGTAATAAATTTTGTTGACTGTAATCTCAGCCGAGAAAAAATATTACCGAGCGAAAAAGCCCGTGCTTACAAAATGAAACACGATGCAATTAAAAAGCAAGGTGCAAGGACTGATTTAACTTCGTCACAAGTTGGGACGAAGTTCCGCAGCGATGAAAAGCTTGCAGAAACAATGCCCGATTCACGAATGCAGATTCAAAGATATATCCGATTGAACAAATTGCAACCTGCACTTCTTGATATGGTGGATGAAAAAAGAATTTCTTTTACACCTGCAGTTGAGCTTTCGTATTTAACAGAAGAGGAACAGTGCAACTTAATTGAAACTATTGAAAGTGAAGATTGCACTCCATCGCTCTCTCAGGCACAGCGTATGCATAAATTAAGTGATGAGAAAAAACTCACTATGGATGCCATCTTTGAAATTATGCAGGAGCAGAAAGCCAATCAAAAGGAGTATGTAAAAATCCCGGTTGAAACTTTTAAAAAGTATTTCAAGAAAGATATGCCGCCTAAAAAGATGGAAGAGATAACTGAAAAGGCTCTTGCACGGTATGCAGTTTTTCTTCAAAAGCAACGACAGTGGGAGCGATAAAAAACGTGGTATCGTCTTTGCGAGCATTGGATTTGTTGCAACAAATCCGCTCGGAAGCAGAAGAAAGGAGTGAAACACTTGCCGAGAAAAAGACAACACCGATACGCTTTTTATCTTGATGATGAAGAAAATGAAATGCTTTTGAGTCAAACAAAAGAATATAATGTCAGCGTTTCAAAGCTAATAAGATTGTTGATTTTGTACCAATGCATAAAATTTCCGCCTAAAGAAATCCGTTCTGTTGTTCCTGAACTTCGCAGAATCGGAAACAACTTAAACCAAATTGCAAGAGCTTTGAACTCAAAATCTTTTGTAACCGATAAAGAAATCAGAAATGCAATTACAGAGCTTCGTGATTGTGAAAAGCAGTTGCTTGAAAATTTTGATACAGGAAGGTGATAAAATATAGCGATAACAAAAATTAAAAAGTTAAAAACAGGACTTTCAAAGCTGATTGATTATGCAATGAATCCTTCAAAAACTACTGTCGATAAAATTTTTAATAACGGTATGAAGAACGAAGAAGTAGTTTTTGTCAGAGGTATAAACTGCATTCCCGAATTTGCAAAAGCACAGATGCAGGAAACAAAAGATATGTTTAATAAAAATTCAGGCAATGTCGGTTATCACATTATTCAATCATTTGATGATAACGAGGGTACGAATGAACAGGTTTTTGAAATCGGTTGCAAACTTGCAGAAGAATTATTCGGTGACAGATTTGAAACAATAGTTGCACTTCATAAGAATACAGATAATCTTCATTGTCATATTGTTGTGAACAGCGTTTCTTTTATTGACGGAAAAAAGTTTAATGATAACAAATCATTCCTTAATAAAATGCGAAATGTTTCAGACAGACTTTGCAGAGAGCAGGGATTATCAGTTATTGAAAATCCGAAACCGTCAAAACATCAATGCTATCCGCAGTATATCGCAGAGCGTGACGGTGAGTATAACAAATTTACAACACTCAAAAAAGATATTGATGAGTGCATTCTTCGTGCAGGTGCACCAAGAGGTTTTCTTTATGAAATGCAAAAGCTCGGGTACAGATTTGATTTCACTAAACCTCATACAACGGTTAATCATCCCTCATTCAAAAGACCGGTGTGGTTATGTGACCTCGGTGATGAATACTCTTTTGAAAGAATCAGCCAAAAGCTTTATGCTGATTGGAGACATTACAGAATTGATTTACCGCCACAGGATGAGTGGAAAGATTATCTTTGTGACTTTGAAAGAAACTACAGAGAGGTTTATGTTCATTTCGTTACGGTGGTTCAGACGGTGAAAAGCCGTCCTAAAGAAAACTACTATATCGAAAAATATCTGCAACGGGAAATCATTAAGCTTGACCGTCTGATTGAGCAACAAAATCTTTTGTGCCATAACGACATTGAAACTGATGAGCAATTACAGGCATTTAAACAGGAATGTATAAACGAAATGGCAGAGGTAACCGAAGCACGAAAAGTCTGCCGTAACAAATTAAAAAGTGCTGTCCGCAAGGGTGATGAAAAGGAAATTGCAGAAATCAAAGATACCATCAGCATGTTTTCAGAAAGGCTGAAAATCCTTCGCAAGGATATTAACACCTGCGAAAGAATTGAAAAATCAGAGCCGGAGATAGAAAACAAGATAGACCAAATTCTTGAAATCGAACAGCAGCAGAAAAATAAAACACAAAACAGATACCGTGGTTATTCACGGGATGAAAGATAAGGAGGAATGTATTTGTCAGGTAAAATAATTTCCTTTTGGGAGTATGTTAAACTCAGAAGCTTATCCGTACTGAATGGTACCCGTGCCGAATGTGTATTGGGTAAAATCGAAAAACCGGAAACCGAAGAATATGTTATCAACGGTGTTCGTTATATTGTTTCTACAAAGCACAGTGAAACAGAATCAATGACCTTCATTGATAAGATTAAAAGATATTTAGGTAGCGATTTTGCACATTTGACTACTGCCGAAGATATAAATACAATTAACACAGAATGTGTATGCATGACTGCCGGAAAGGAGGACTAATGCAGTCAAATTACTCAGGTATTACTGCTCTCTATTGCCGTCTGTCCCGTGATGACGGTAAGGATTGTGAGAGCAACTCAATAGAAAATCAGAAGCTGATGCTGGCACGTTTCGCAAAGGAAAAAGGTTTTGACAACACTAGGTTTTATGTCGATGACGGTTACACAGGTACAAACTTCAACCGTCCTGATTTCAAAAGGATGATGGAGGATGTTGAAGCAGGATATGTCAAAACAATCATTGTCAAGGATATGTCCCGATTCGGCAGAAACTATGTTGAGGTTGGACTTTTTACCGAATCATATTTTCCCGAGCACGACATTCGCTTTATTGCTGTTACTGATTTGGTTGACAGTGCTGACGGAGAGAATGAAATAATCCCGTTCAAAAATGTTATGAACGAGATGTATGCAAGAGATATTTCAAACAAGGTACGCTCTGCAAAAAGAATCAGAGGTAATATGGGCGAGCCACTTTCTCAGCCACCATACGGATATATGAAGGACCCACAGAATCCTAAAAGATGGGTTATAGAGCCTGAAGCTGCCAAGGTTGTAAGAGAGATTTTCGTGCTTTATCTTGAAGGCTACGGATTGGATAAAATCGCAAGACATCTTCAGGACAAGGGTATTAAAAATTGCACATCCTATTGGCAGGAAAGAGGAATAGGCAGAGGCGGTAAGAAGGTACAGCCTAACCCATATAAATGGAAAAGCTCTACCATCCGTCAGATTCTTCTTCGTCAGGAATATTGCGGTGATGTTGTAAACTTCAAAACCTATTCCAAGAGCTTCAAAAATAAGAAAAGGCTTATGAATCCCGAAGAAAACTGGAAGATTTTCAAGGATGTTCACGAGCCCATTATTGACCGTCACACCTATGAAGAGGTACAGAAGCTTATAGGCTATTGCAAACGCCGTGAGCCGTTGGCTGAAAACGGAAGCAAAAGTATATTCTGTGATTTTCTTGTCTGTGCCGAATGCGGGCATAAGCTGTGGTATCATGTGAATACCCGAAATAAAAATATTCACTATTTCAGCTGTTCTAATTATGTAAAGGACTATCGTGGCAGCTGTCAGCACAGGCACTATGTCAGAGCAGAGGCTATTGAGCAGATAGTCACAATGGAGCTGCAAAAACTTGCAGGCTATCTGAAGCATAATGAGGACGAACTCGTTGAGGTGCTTACAATGAAAACCGAAGCTATCGTACAAAACGAAAAAAGGCGTATTAACTCCGAGCTTCAAAGATGCACTTCAAGACAAAACACAGTAAACACTCTGTATGAAAAGCTTTATGAGGATAACGCTCTCGGCAAGGTAACGGACGAATGGTTTTTACACATGTCGCAGAAATACGGTGTTGAAAGAGAAGAGTTGAAAGCCAAAATCCAAAAGCTGCACGAGGAGCTTGATGAGCTTAACGATAAGAAAAGCGAAAGAGTTGCATTCGTTGAGGCAATAAGACGCTTTATACGAATGGAAACAATAACGGCACCGCTTCTTCATGAGCTCGTTGACCGCATTGAGGTTTATGAAACAGAGGGTACGGGTAAGAACAAAACGCAGAGAATTGTTATCTATTATCGTTTTGTAGGAAACATCGAAATTCCGTCAGATGAAGAAAACCTCAAATTGGATATGAGACAAGGTATGGCTGTTGAATATCTCACGGCATAACAAAAAAGAGCAGGTTAAAACCTGCTCGCAGACTGCTGACAAAGTCCATTCCAAAAAGGAGTGGGCTTTTTTTTCTGTACAAAAGCCAAGAAAAATGGTATAATAGAAGCAGAAAAAGGGTGATGAAAATGTTTAGTGAAACAAGAAGTCAGCAGTTAAAATACGAATT
>JAFXLD010000061.1 GCA_017531385.1 Clostridia bacterium | reverse complement strand
CCGTAAAGCCATAATTGATTTTTACCCGCTTCACTTATGCCCGAAGAATTTATAAGTGCTGATAAATCGGTAATTCCCGTTGCATAGAAAAACACAGCCAATGAAACAAGCCCTGATGCTGCAGCAAGAATTTTACGCCATAGTTTAAGTGGTTCAGGCTTGAAATTTACACTTCTCGGGGCAGGTTCGGGCAAAGGTGTTATTTCATCCGTACTTTCTTTTTTCTTGATTTCTCCGCCACAGCAAGCAATGATTTCATCAACCGTTACCGCATCGGGAATGAGGTGCCTTGCCATACGGTTTGCAGATGTTGTGTAGAAGCTATTGCCTGAGAAAAACTCACGGGGAGTGCCCTCTGCAACAATATTCCCATCAAAGAACATACCGCATCTGTGTGCATACTCCGCACAGAAGGTCACATCATGGCTGACCATAAGCACGGTTATGCCCTGATTTGTCAGCTTACCAATAATATCCGCAAATACAACCTTGAATTCTGCATCAAAGCCTTTTGTCGGTTCATCGAGAAGAAGTATATCGGGTGCGGTAAGAAGAACTTTTGCAAGTGCTGTTCTTTGTTGTTCACCGCCTGAAATATCATATGGATGTCGGTCAAGAAAATCGGTCAGCGAGCAAAGACCAACTACACGGGAAACCTGCTCGTCCTTTTCTTTCTTTGAGATTTTTACATTACTGAGAGCCTCATATAAATCCTCCCGCACAGTTCTTTTTACAAAAAGCGCCTGCGGATTCTGTGGTAACATTCCAACCTTACCGTTTGCTTTTACATTACCTCGGTAAGCCTTGCGAAGTCCCGAAATCACTTTCAGCGTTGTTGTTTTACCTGCACCGTTACCGCCGAGAATTGCATAAAATTCACCCTTGTGCAGAGTGAGAGAAAAGCCTTTTATAACATCAGGCAGGTCTTTTTCATATCTGAACCATATTTCATCACACTCAAGTGTTATTTCGTCAGTATATGTATGCACTTTTTCCCTTTCAAGGGGAAGAAGTGATTTTTCTTTGCTTCTTTCAGTCAGGAACTCACTACCGTCACGTACCGTAATCGGACAGTCAAGCTTTGTTTCAACGCCTGCCCACACTCTCATTGCTGTCGGCATAGCAAGGAACATTCCGTTGTCCTTATCACGAAGATGAAGTCCCACTTTTCCGGGAGAATTATCACTGATAATTTCACCTTTCTCCATAACAATAACTCTTGTTGCAAATGGAAAAGCTTCTTCAAGTCTGTGTTCGGTAAGAATAACCGTTATACCGAGCTCACGGTTGATTTTTCCGAGAAGAGCGAGAAAATCAGAAGCGGCAATAGGGTCAAGCTGTGCCGTAGGTTCATCGAGAACAAGTATTTTCGGATTCATACACATAACCGAAGCAAGGCTGAGAAGCTGTTTCTGACCGCCTGAAAGCTCGGCTACATTCTTATAGAACCAATTTTCAATACCGAAGAATGCAGAAACCTCTGCCACACGGCGGCGGATTGTGGGTGTATCAATCCCGAGGCTTTCAAGTCCGAAAGCAAGCTCGTGCCATACCTTATCGGTTACCACCTGATTTTCGGGAGACTGAAGCACAAATCCGATTTCCTGTGCCTGTGTTCTTTCGTCAACCTCATTAAGCGGTTTGCCGTTAAACAGAATTTCACCGTTAACTACACCGTGAGGTGTAAGGCAGGTTTTGAGGTGACGCAGAAGTGTTGATTTGCCGCAGCCTGACGGACCGCAGAGAATCAGAAATTCACCCTGATTTACCTCAAAGGAGATATTACGGAGAGCTTTGTTTTCCTGCTCGGGATATGCAAAGCTTACATTTCTGAAACTGAAATTTTCCACTTTTTCTCCTCCTTAAAGTTTAATATCACGGGTGTAATGCAAAGTGCGGAATATACACAATAGAAAGGTATTGTTGTCATATCAAATGCAGCATAGCGGATATCCGGGAAATATCTGAAGCCGAAAGCGTTAAGCAAAGTCCCCGCAATGATAAACAATCCACAGAAAGAAAGCCATATAAGAGCGTATTTGTCTCTTTCTTCAAATCGGTAAATCGAAAATGCAGTTCTGCCTTTTAATCCGTATCCGCGGCTTTTCATACTGTCAGCTGTTTCAATGGCATTTTCGAGTGACCAGGTTATCATAATTGAAAAGATGTGAATTGCCGTCTTTGTTCTCTGTAACAGACTTCCGTTTGAAACATCTCTGCCGATGCTTCTTTGTGCTTCGGTGACAGTCTGCATCTGCGATTTGAATTTAGGAACAAATCTTAAAGACATACTCAGCACGAGTGACAAAGCAGGAATAACCTTGCCGAAAAGATAGATAAACTTGTCCGTTGTCATCACTCTGTTAAACGACGAAAACCACATCAGCGTTGTAATTATCATCACACCTGCAGAAAATCCGTATAAAATACTTTCAAGCGTAAGAGGATTGCCATTCGGGAAATACAGCAGAGTTGTTGCACCCTCGTGATTGAATGCAGGGTTGATAAATGCAGTCAGAAGCACCATCGGCAGACAGTATTTCAAGAGAAATTTCACGCTCTTTTTGCCGTTGATGCTTATTGCATAAATAACAGCACATATGAGAGAAATCCCTTGTGCCAACGGGTGCGTCAGCACAAGAGAAAAGCTTATCGTAAATGCAAAATATATTAGGTTTATAAAAGGATGATATTCTGAAAATGAATCTCTCATAAATTTTACCAAGTTCCTTCACGACCGACATCGTTGCCGAGGTCGCATGTATAGCGCCATTCCACTTTTTCACCGTCTGCAAGCTGATAACGGGAGCAACCGTAATTGGGATACCATCCGTTAACGCGGTACATCCATCCTGAAAGCTCGCCGCAGTCAAATTCATAAAGATTGTTTATGCCTTCAATATAGGCACTGTTATAAACAGGAGTCCATGAGGATTCCATATGTATGTTGTTTTCCTTACAAACACGCTGAAGCACATCATAGACTGATTCACCTTCATAGAATGTCACCTTTGTAGGCGGTAAAATAACACCGTCTGAAGGTACAAGGTGACGTTTGTCGGGGTCAAGGTCAGAAAGGTTATTAAGAATTGTTGAGCACTCAATAGAAAATGTGCAGGTGTGTTTCTTTTTGTTGTTGATTTCCTGATTTTCAGGCTCAACGGGCATAGGTTTTCCTTCGGGTACGGGGTCAGTGTCATACTTATCCTTTTCTGTTGCCGTACCGTCGGAATAAACTCTGTCACCAGAGCTCTGCACTCCTGAAAGGTAATTATCCTTCTCGGTTGAATTGTTTTGGCTTACAGTCACTTTTTCTGAGGTTTGTTCATTTTTTGCAGTAGTGTTTTCTGATTGAATTGCCATATCGGGGATAATTTCCCACTCCGCTACAACCTTATCTACGGATATGTTCAAAATGCTTGTTTTGCTTCCTGTTACGGAAACGGAGTAAACACCCTCGCCGTCGCTGAAAGCTGTTGCGCTGTCTGATGTCCATTTTTCATTCAGATAAATTGAAAGCAAGGCCGGAAACCCGAAGTCATCTGCTTCGGAAAAACTGATTTTTATACCTTTTTCTGATTTGTTTAAGGAAACCTCTAAATTTATATCCCTTGTTTCATTGATGTCACTGCCGAAAACAGTCCACTCGTATTTAATATCATTTGATGAACCTGTGAATGTTGCGATAGCATTCTCGCTTCTGACTTTATCTAAAGCACTTTTCTCAATAATTCCGTTTTCGGGAATTGATATCGGCTCATTCAGATTCACCTGTGCAAAATTACCGCTGCAAGCCGTAGTAGTCATAAGAAGCACTAAGGCTAATATTAAACATATTATTCTTTTCATTATTAACCTCCTACAACAATTTTACCGTTTCTTACTTTTAATGTATCGGTTGTCATAGCAAGACTGTCCTTTTCATCAGATGATGCAAAAACAGCATCTTCAAATATCAGGTCATATACGTCATCTTTTCTTGCACTTCCGCGAAGCCGGAAATTAAGCCTTAATACAACATTTTCTTCATCGCTGAGCAGCTCCTTGGTGAAAGCGTTTTTACCACCCGTTGTGTCAAGATACATAATATTGATTTTTCCTGTTTTGTTGCATTGAGAAGGATTACAACTCCATTCGGGAAGCTTCTGTGCTACATCACCCTCATCGTTCCGGATAAAAACACTACCTTCCTCAATACCTATAAATTCAAGGCAGGAAGTATCAAAACCAATACTCATACTCGCTGCAGGGTATATTGCATCACCGAAAGCTGAAATTGTAACATCCACCGTAAATTCTTCTTTTTCGGATATACTGATTTTCTGAGGTGTTTCAATAGTCAGAACGGGAGCGCCGAAAGGAGTTTTATCCCAATTTATAAAAAGAAAAATAAGTATCAGCAAAAGTAGAAAAACACCGATACCTGTACCGATTATCAGTTTCTTTTTATTTTCAGGACTCATTGGTTTTTTGCTCATAATCATTCTCCTTAAAGATACGAGGTGGGAGTGTTAATCCCACCCCTTAATTTCAGTTAATTAGTTGTTGTAAGGGTTGCAGCCTTTGTAACAACAATATATTCACTGCCATCAACATAAGCTTCAACAAT
>JAFXLD010000060.1 GCA_017531385.1 Clostridia bacterium | reverse complement strand
GACCTTGAGGCTCTTCTCAACAACACCGAAAAAGAATTACAGGAAATGGATGAAGCAAGAAATGTATTCAGAAACAAACTGAAGTGTGCCGTTCGTTCAGGTGATGAAAGCTTACAGAATGAAGTCCGTGAGGATATTGCAACTCTTACTGCCGCTATGAGAGTTGCTAGAAAGAATATAAAGATTTTAAACAGAGTTAAATACAGGGCTGAGGATATAGTAAACAGAATGGATAGCATCAACGAGTATTCAAGAATGCATGAGCGTTACGCCCGTGATGTTATCAAACCTAAAACAAATTCAAACAAAATTCAGGAAAGGAGCCGATAAAATGGCTAGTAATAATTTAAAAGCACCGGTGAATATACCGGTAGAAAAAATTCATCCCTTTGAGGGACATCCGTATAAGGTTTTAGATAATGATGAGATGAATAATCTTATAGAGAGTATTCAGAATAAAGGTGTTATTTCACCCATTGTCGTAAGACCTTTAGAAAATACAATTGATGAATATGAAATCATCTCAGGACACAGACGCCTGAGAGCATCAGTAAAAGCAGGGCTGGAAACAGTGCCTGCTTTAATTTATGCCGTAAGCAGAGATGAAGCGGCTATTATGCTCGTTGACAGCAATCTGCACAGAGAGCATATTCTGCCATCTGAAAAGGCATTCGCACTTAAACTTAAAATGGATGCAATGAGCAGACAAGGACAGAGAACTGATTTAACTTCCACCCAAGTTGGGCGGAAGTTAGAAACAGCTGAAATCATAGGTAAACAGATTAACGAAAGTAAAAATACGGTTAGAAGATATATCCGTCTGACTTATCTCATTCCCGAACTGCTTGAAATGATGGATGAAGATAAAATTGCATTCTCTGTTGGTGTTGAACTTTCATTCCTTGATGAGCAAATGCAGTATGATTTGCTACGCATAATTGAGGAACAAGACTGCACGCCCTCATATTCTCAGGCTTGGCATATGCACAGAGATTTCAATTCAGGCACACTTACTGCAGAAAGCATTGAAGACAGGCTTATGGCAGAAAAGCCGAATCAGAAGGCTATGTTCAAACTTCCGCTTGAACAGGTGCAGAAATTCTATCCGAATGCCAACAAACAACAGCTTGAAGATTATGTTATGAAAGCCTGTGAGTATTACAAAAGAGCTTTACAGCGTCAGCGAAGCCGAAACAGCAGGGATGCGAGGTGATGCGAATGAAGTTTATTGATACCATCAAATATATTATCTATTATCTTGCCACCGATACCCGTGGAGAGCTCGCTTTCACTCCCGTTGATTACAGTAAAATTGAACTACCGAAAGAGGTTCTTGATTCTTTTGCCTCGGCTATGGTTCCCGAAATCAAAAAGTTTTACGAAAGCGATTTCGGCAAGGAGTATTTTAAAAGGTGGTTAGAAAAGCATCCTGAGTATGCTTAATATACAGCTCCCCGATATTTCACGGTATCGGGGAGCTTCACACATTCGACAAAGAAATTAAATCTAAATAAAATTAAAACAACAAATTCAGGAGGATTAAAATGAATGTAGTTATATATGCCCGTTTCTCTTGTAAAAGACAGACGGAGCAATCAATTGAAGGACAGTTAAAAATCTGTTATGAATATGCGGCGGCTCATAATTATACGGTAGTCGGCGAATATATAGACCGAGCGCAAAGCGGTACTTCCGACAACCGTTCGGACTTTCAGCGAATGATTGCCGACAGCGAAAAACACACCTTTGAGGGAGTTTTAGTTTACCAGCTTGACCGTTTTGCCCGTAACAGATATGACAGTGCAATTTATAAGGCAAAGCTGAAAAAGAACGGTGTAAGAGTGTTTTCGGCTAAAGAAAATATCACCGAAGATGCTTCAGGCATCCTTGTTGAGGGATTGCTTGAAAGTATGGCAGAGTATTATTCCGTTGAGTTAGCACAGAAGATAAACCGTGGTCTTGCTATCAATGCAGAAAAGTGTCTGTCAAACGGCAGCAACCCCGGACTCGGCTTTAAGGTAAACAAGAAAGACCGTACCTTTTATGTTGATGAAGATGAAGCGGCAATCGTCAGAGAAATCTATGAACGCTATGCCCGTGGTGAGCCTAAAGTCGAAATAATCAAAGACCTTAACAGACGGCACATAAAAACCTCCATAGGTAACGAGTTCAGTTTCACAAGTCTTACAAGACTTTTAAGCAACAAACGCTATATCGGCTATTATTTGTACAGCGGAAAGGAGACTCCCGGCGGTATGCCGAGAATCATCGAAGATGATTTATACTATCGGGTACAGGAAATTTTGAACAGAAACAAGAGAGCACAGGCAAAAACTAAAGGCGATGATGCCTATATTTTAACCACTAAACTTTTCTGCGGTCATTGTAAAGAAATGATGATAGGAGTTTGCGGCACAGGTAAGTCGGGAGCTGTATATCACTATTATGTCTGCAAGAGTGCAAGGAAGAAGAAATGTGAAAAGAAGTCTATCAGTAAACAACTGATTGAGAACCTTGTTATTAACGAGTGCCTTAAAATGCTGACGGATGAAAAGATGCAATATATCGCTAAAAAGATAGCGGAAGAGTGCAACAGAAATCCCGATAATCTATCTATCAAAAATCTTAAAAGTTCAATCAAGGAAATTGATGAAGCTATTGAAAATATGTGGTTATCCATTGAAAAAGGCGGGGATGCGGTAGCACTTACAGAGCGAATTAACCGCCGTCAGGCAGAGAAGGAAGAGCTGGAGGAACAGCTTGCCATTGAACAGAACAAGAGAGTACTTCTAAGTGAAGCTCAGATTTTAGCCTTCCTTAATTATGTCTGTGAGATGCCCGGTGATGACACAGCAAAACGCAGAGCAATCATCAACATCTTTGTTCATTCGGTTTATCTTTATGATGACCACCTAACGCTGATTATCAATGCAAGCAATAAGCCTGTCACCATAGATGACATCCCGCTTGATGATATTGAAGCAGCTTTTAACGGCGAAAAATCAGCTATGGAACAATGTTCGAACACCTCGGACATTGCTCCACCAAAGCATACTGAGTAATTATTTTTTTGCCCGCTTTTAGAGTGGGTGTTTTTGTTTTTATTGGGTATTATTTGTTGAAATAATGTTTTATTCATGATATAATAATTACATAAATTCATCTATGGTAAGGGGGATTTCGATGTTATCATCATATATTTACAGTAATCCGTTAAACGAAACATTAAAAGCATTTGTTTGCGGTGAAATGAGTATGTTAGATTTTATTTCACTTTACAATAAATCAGATGAAATTGCCCATTATCTGAATCACATCGTTGATTATATTGAAAAAAATAATGTTACAATAAAAAAACGAACTATATTTATGAAGAATGTTAATCAAAACAAGCCATTTGAAGCACGTTCATATATAGAGAAGTTTATAAAAGAATATGCACAAAGTTTTGTTAATCTTTCACTTTCATGGAAAGAAAACCCACCACTAGTCGGAGAGTACTTAAAAAAGTTGTCACCGTTAACAGCATACGGTGCAAATCTTATACATAGCATAGTTGCAGATATATATTATCAAATAGATTCTTCTTTAGAAAAAACGGAAAAATATCACCAAGAATATGAGTTCTCTATTGATGTTCTTCCGAGATATCTTTGTGGCGGTGTTTCAGCAGAAAGTTATGTAAGTCAATATATTATGCCAAAGTATCCTGCAACTATGAAAAAAGGAGAAAGAAAACGGCTTGTAAAGGAAGAAATAAAACAATCATTTTTAAGAGACTGCAAAGGTTATCCTCGATGGCTTCAATCGCCCGAGTGGCCTATGGGTTCAGACGGAAAACCTATGGTATATACAGGTCAGAAGTCTTTTGATGATTACTCTGAATATTATTTCAGAGACGTCATTACTAATAGCAAAGAGACAGTTACACAGTGGTGGTAATAGTTTAACCGAGTAGAGCACCAAAACTCTACTCGGTAATTTTTATGCGACCTTATCTAATCCAACCATAAACTGCTCAAAGTCAAACTCAACCTTCAGCTTGCATTCTCTTTCAACCTGTTGCGCCAAATAAACATTGATTTTTATGTTTTGTGATGTTATTATTGAATCAGACCATTGATTTAATTCAATGTATAATCATTTATAAAAAGAGAGAAATATTATGAAGTTTTCTGATTTATCCAAAGGTAAAAAAGCCCTGTCGGGAATTATAATTTCAATAACACTTGTTATTGTTCTGGGGATTACGAATATCGTGCCTTATTTTGCCGTTATACCGGATATGGTCAAGGTGGGCATTGATTATATAAGTCTTGACAGAAACCCGGATTTTCCCGATAAGAATGAGCTTGCAGAGGCGTTATTAAAGGCAGAAGAAAAAAATTCTCATCCTTTCATTCTTGCTGACACAGCAGATTTTGAAAAGGTGAGAGAAGAATATAAAACAAAAAAGTTTACGGAATATACCGAAAAACTGACAGACTTTGTTCTTTCTAATGCAGATGCACTTCTTGATCGGAATATTTATCCGCCTATGGATTATGTTCTTGATGAAGAGGACAGCATTCTGCCCATATCCCGTGAGGTCATTAACCGTATGATCATTCTGGGCTATGCATGGCAGATAACAGGTGATGAAAAATATGCCGAAAGGGCAAAAGCGGAGCTTGAAAAGGTGTGCAGTTACGATGACTGGTGCACATCCCATTTTCTTGCAACGGCTGAAATGGCATTTGCAGTGTCCATAGGCTATGACTGGTTTTATGATTATCTTGATGATGATTTCCGTAAGCTACTTGCTGAAAAAACATGGAGCTATGCTGTCAATTCTGCTCTTGATGATAATCACTGGTTCACCTGGTCTAAAAACAACTGGAACAGTATATGCTACAGCGGTATAGGCGTTGCCTGTATGACTTTTTTGGGTTATGACAGGGAAAGGGCAGCGGAATTTCTCTCTATGTGCTATGAAAATATGCCTATAGCCTTTGAAAATTTCACTCCCGACGGTGTTTATGCCGAGGGACCGGGTTACAGTCAGTCGGGAATGAATGCCATAGTTAATTTTGTTGCAACTTCAAAGAATTTCTTTGATACTGATTACGGACTGAGTGATATCAGCGGCTTTAAGGAGCTTGGTAAATTCCCCGTATACATCACAACTCCCACAGGTGTTTTCAATTTCGGTGATAATAAGGCAAGGATGTGCTTTTCTCCGTCACTTCATTGGTATGCCGATGAATATGAGTCGCCGCTGCTTTCATGTTATCAGATGTGGGATATGCCTGATGAATTTACTCCCGATACCTCTGATAATACAGAAAGAAACGGCAGAGGTAAGGATGATGCACTTTCTTTACTCTGGTATAACAGAAACTACACTCCCGAAAGTGCAGATTTTTCGGATGAAGCTAAGGAGCTTTTTCTTGAATCTGATGCAGGTCAGGATATGGTGCTAATGAGAAGCGAATATCTCTCTGAAAACGCTACTTTTGCGGGAATTAAGGGTGGTTATAACTTTATTAACCATGGTGACCTTGACATCGGTACCTTTGTTTTTGATTCAATGGGTGTAAGGTGGGCTGAGGAATTAGGCCCCGGTTCTTACGATGCACCGGGCTATTTCCTTAATACTCCGGCAGGAGGAAGATGGAAAAACTACTCCAAACGTGCCGAAGGTCAGAACACTCTTGTTATAAATCCGAATATGACACTCGAAGATCAGTATGTTCTTGCCGAAAGCAAATTTATTCATTTTGAACCTCGGGAAGACGGCGGATTCTGCACTCTTGATATGACCGATGCATACCGTATGAACGGTGCATTGAAAGTGAACCGAAATTTTGAACTTTATAATAATTATTCTTCACTCAGAATCACTGATGAAATAGACTGTCTTGTGAAAAGTGATATTTATTGGTTTATGCATACAAAAGCAGAAATTAATATTTCGGAAGACGGAAAGACGGCAATTCTGGCTATTGGTGACAAAAAGATGAAAGCCACTTCACATTCAGACGGCACATTTTCTGTTATGAAAACGGAGAGGTTAAAGGGTGAGTGGGAATATGACGAAGAATACAGCGATATTCACAAGCTTACCGTTAAACTCGAAAATGTCAGAAAAGCAGAGATTATGATAACTCTTGAACCCATCGTATAAAAATTGAAATCACGGCTTGTTCATTATGAAAGCCGTGATTTTTTATGTATAAATTATTCGTTATTCGGAAATCCAATCAAAGGATTTTCGTCCGCAGACTGAATGTTTGCCGTTAAAAACATCAATGTGCAGTTTGTTTTCTGCTCCCGTCAGTTTATATATTCTTTTAATGTTTTTATGTGCGGTTTCACTTGCACCTATGGGGAAAAGTTTGTCTTTATTTCCTGATTCAATAAAAAGTTCTTTAGGTGCCAGAGCCGAAGCGAAATCGTAGATTTCGCCCACCTCAAGTATTCCGGGAATGTAATTGTCAGGGCAGTGCCACATGGAAAGAATGCTGTCCCTGAAAGTGTTTACATATCCACAGATAACGGTTTTGTAAATACTGTCATCAAGCACCGAAGAATAAAGAGCCGTAAGACCACCGCCGGAAATCCCCATAAGAGATACCTTGTTGCTGTCAACTATATCCATACCCTTGAGCACATTTGCACACATAAGAGCCTGAGCGATTCTGACACTTGCCGTTGTAAGTCCGTAGGGGAGAAGATGATGGGAAAGCTCATCGCAGGAGCTTATATAAAAAGGCTTCCGTAAATCGTGGGAAAGTCTTGCTTCACCGAAGCCGAAAAGCTCGGGAGCGATAACGACACAGCCTCTTTTAACAAGCTCAACAGCAAAATTTTTCTGATAATTATCAATGTATCTGAAATACTTTTTTCTTCCTCTTTTTGAAATATTGAGAATCTGCCGTACTCCGTAGCCGTGACCGCAAAGAGCTACTACTCCGTTAGCTTTTTTGTTAAGTTTTTTAGGTGTAAGCACATATGCGGCGGTAAAAAGTCCGTCACATATTTCAAGTGAATGTTTCTGCAGAGTGTAATCGGGATAGTCAAGGGCTTCACCTGTTTTGACAAGGTCTGCTTTTTTATTAAGGTTACAGATTTTATCTATGGCGAAAAGTGCTCTTGTTTTGTCCTTGATTTCTTTGCCGATTAAAAGGGCTTCATCTTCGGAAAAAGCGTTTCTGTATGGCTCGCTTTTCAGTTTGCCGTAAAGCCCCGACATGAATTCATCGGGAGAATATAGGCTTTTTTTCATAATTCTACCTCGCAAAATCAGAAATTGATTTTTCCCGCTTCAATAACATTTTTGCTGTCTGTACCGATATAAACTGTATATGCGGAATCAAGCTCCCACTCTGATGTTGCGGGATTGTAGAATCTGATATCTTCAATATCTGCCGAAACTTCGGCAACAGCAGATTCACCTTTTCTGACAGCAACGCGTCTGAAGCCTTTAAGAAGCTTAACGGGTCTGTCAGCGTCGGCATTGTCACTTCCGATATAAAGCTGAAGAATCTCATCACCGTCAAAGTTGCCTTTGTTTTCAAGCTTCAGGCTGACAGTAATTTTTTTATCGTCTTTTTCAAGAGAAACGTCTCCGAACTCAAAATCTGTGTAAGAAAGACCGAATCCGAAGGGGAAATGAGGCGCTTTGTTCTCTTTATCGAAGAGTGTGTAGCCGTGATAGTATCCGTATTCTATATCTTTGTTTTTAGCACCCAGATGAAGGAATGAGGGATAGTCCTCAGCCTTTTCTGCAACGGTAAAGGGGAGCTTGCCTGCAGGTGAAATATCACCGCTTAAAATATCCGCAAGGGCATTACCGCCTTCAAGTCCGCTGTAAAATGACATAAG
The DNA here is from genome assembly GCA_017531385.1 of Clostridia bacterium. Classification (GTDB taxonomy): domain Bacteria; phylum Bacillota; class Clostridia; order Oscillospirales; family Acutalibacteraceae; genus UBA1081. Next base: position 11,325 of record JAFXLD010000060.1, on the reverse strand, counting down.
AACAGCATCTGCACAGTCAATCCAGTCCTTGATTATGTAAGCACTTCCGCCCATAATGTTAACCACAAGTTTTTTGCCGAGATCGGAAAGTCCCTTTATGAGTTGCATATCCTCTTCGGGAATGTGAAGGTCTGCTCTGTCACCGCCTGAGCCTTTCGGTTTTTTCTTTACATTGCCTAAGTTTACAAGGAATTCACCCTCCTGAAGCCAGTCACTTCCTACACATACCAGAATGTAATCGCAGTCTGCGGAAGCCTTTACGGCATCTGAAATGTTACAGCCGTTATAAAGAGAAACATTTTCAGTGCCGAAACGGTTGCACATACCTTCGTAGGGTGTTATGGCATATGGGCTGAAAACATTACTGCTGCCGTGGTCGCCGGTGTTCCTTTTGTTTGCGTATCTGCCCACAACGGCAATTTTCTTGTCAGCAGGTATGGGTAAGACTTTATCCTTGTTTTTGAGAAGTACTATTCCTTTTGTTGCTGTTTCTCTGGCAAGGGCAACATGTTCTTTTGAAAGTATAACTGATTCAGGATACTTTTTGTGTTTTGGTAAGGTGGAAATGAGTGCACGCAGAATTCTTGCTGCGGCGGTATCTATATCCTTCTCGGTGATGTCGCCTTTTTTCAGGCTGTAGCCGAGAGTTGCGTAGCGGAAAATATAGGGCATTTCCATATCCATGCCCGCTTTAAGGCTTCTGACAGCGTCATAAATGCCGTAAAAGAAGTCCGAAAGTGTGAATCCGTCAAATTCCCATTTATCTCTCAGAATATCCGTGAGCAGCTTTTTGTTTTCACAGGCATATGTGCCGTTTACTTTGTTATATGCACCCATAACAGACATTGCACCTGCATCGATGCATTTTTTAAAGTGAGGCAGATACACCTCGTGGAGTGTTCTTTCATCGGCTATTGCATTTGCACTGAATCGAAGGTCTTCTATACTGTTGAGAGCATAATGCTTCGGACAGGCGATTATGCCGTTGTCCTGCATTGCTTTTGTGAGTGCCGCACCCATTCTGCCCAGAAGATAAGGGTCTTCACCGTAGGTTTCCTGAGCTCTGCCCCACATAGGATTGCGAAGAAGATTTATACACACACCTGCGAAAAGGTTTGCATCAAGAGCAGATGCCTCCTTTGCAAAAACTTCACCTATGCGGTATTCCAGTTCATCATCGAAGGCTGCACCTCGAAGCATGGAAACGGGAAAACAGGTGCATTTTTTCATAACGATGCCACGGGGACCGTCGGTGAACATTACAGGCGGTATGCCGAGTCTTTTGCAGCCGCCTGCAGGATAGGCTTCGCCGTTATAGAATCTGCCTTTTGTAAGGAAATTTTTTATGGTTACGCCCATAGCGTGTCCCTGAAGCATACGGATTTTTTCTTTTACGGTCATTTTTCCGAGAAGTAAATCAGCAACTTCATGGAGCTTTTCTTTTGTAGGTTCGGCTTTGTAAAGTTCAATTGCCTTATCAAAATTCATCATATTCGTTTCTCCTTATGCCATAGATTTGTTTTTTCGGGTAATGCTATCCTGATTATTTTTGCCTCAATTGCTTTTCAGTTTTTGAATATCTTTATAAAACGCATTTTCCCTGTCACCTGAAACAAATTCCACCATAACAATACCGCCGAAATTCTTTTCATTCAACTTTTTTAGCAGAGTGTCAAGATAATTTTTATCCTTTTTTCTGAACATCTGCTCTTTTTTGAGGTCACGGTAGGAAACATGAACATTTTCCGTAAAATCAAAGGTTCTGTCAATTCTGTCAAGATCATATGCCATACGGAAATATCTTGACTGGAAATAAGTTCTGAAATTATCCTTCTGCAAGTCTTCCTTAAAACGTAAAATTGCATCGGTATTATTGTTGAAGGTGTTATCATGACATTCGGGACAAACAAGAAGTCCGTATGAAGCTGCAATATCACACATTTTTTTCGTATTTTCAAGCAGAGTCAGATATTCACTGCTGTCTGTTTTTTCGCTGTCCTTTTTACCAAGCCATATTCTTACGGAGGAAGCACCCATTTCTTTTGCAATCTCACAGATATCACACCATTTTTCTTCGTCGTAGTCTGCACTGTTGAAATAGCTTCCGTAGGAGCTGATTTTTATATTTTCTTTATCGCAAAGACTTTTTACTCTTTGAGCATCTTCAACTGTTTTTACGTGAACATCTCCGCCCCACTCTATGAATCCGATGCCTGATTTTTTTGCAATTTCAACTATTTCTTCTGCACTCTTTTTTCTGAATGTGACACTGCAAAGACCGAGTTTAAAGCTGTTCATTTTATACCTCCGAAAGAGCCGCGTCCGTTTGCAGTTCTTTTTCTTTTCTGTACTGCTGAAGCTTTTCATCCATTTCGTTTTCGTCGAAATTAAAGAACATCATAGGAATAGCCTGAAGTATAAGACCTATGGCTCCCATAGCGGTCAACATGAAGAATATACCGTTGAGAAGTGCAGTGTAGTTTACACCGTCGATGATACTTGCCTGCATGGTGGAAGTAATAAGAGGTTTTGTGACGTTTTCAGTGAGGATTTCCATTTTTTCTGCGTTATAACCTAAAAGGTCGATAACCTGAAGCACAACGACATTGAAAACTGCCACAGCAACCTTGTAAAGCAGTCCTTTGAATGAATAAACTGTAGCCTCAAGCCGGTCGCCCTTTTCCATTTCAACGCTGTCTGTAACATCGGCAATAATGGAAACGATAAGTACCGTACTCATACCTACGGGGAAATTGGTGAAGAAGCGGAGAACGGCATAAAGGATGAATCCGGGTATTGTGTTATAGGGCACAACATAAATGCCGATTATGTACACAATGATATTGGCAGCAGCACCGAGGACGGACATCCATATCCAGAGCTGTTTTTTTGACATTTTTTTAAGAAGAGGAGGAACAATAAGCATTGAAAGCATATATGATGCACCGCTCATAACCGAAAGGAGAGTTGGAAGAATAGCCACAGCATCAATATTCGGATTCTTGCCGACAATGCCCTCAATAAAGAGATTTATCTTGTCCATAGGCAGAATACCGATGCAGTTCCATCTTGCAAAGTATGAAAGGAAGATTGCACCGATGTTGATAATACCGTTAAAGAATGCGGCAAGAAGCAGCATGACAATTCGCGTATCCTTAAGTATAACCTTTATGTTTTTTGAAGACTTTTCTTTTTTCGGCGGGATATAGATTTTTTCCTTTATGCCGAAGAAGGAACCCATCATAATTGCCGCACCGAAAACGGCAAAAATAAGAGCCGACCAGAAATAACCCATATCGGTCATATCTTTCTGACCGTTGCCGAGAAGACCTGCCATTGTCCAGATAAGTACTGATGGAAGAATGGTTCCGAGAGAACCAACTGTGTTTGAAATGGAAACTGCTTTGACTCTGAGATCTTTCTGAGGGAAAACGAGGGGAGTGAGGCTGTTTCGGGGAATTTCAATGGCAGTATAGGCAGTAATGTAAAGCATATAAATAATGAGAATATACACAAAGTTACCTGCATTACCTAAGTTAGTGCCGTCTTTTGTGATAATGTTCCAGCTTTCGGGGAATCTGACGGGTAAAAACAGAAGTGCCGTTGTGATGGCAAAGAATGCGGGGATCCACAGAAGATAAGGTCTGCACTTACCCCATTTTGTTCTTGTGCGTTCAACAATCTGTCCCATAATCGGGTCGTTGACTGCATCCCAGACTTTTGTGCCCAGAAGCACGATGGAAACGAGTCCCATGCTTAATTTGAGTACGTCTGTCATATAAAAATTGATTACTGTATAAACTGTGCAGTCAATAAAGAAAAATCCGAGAGGTAAAAGGGAAAATGCGAGTATTTCTTTATTTGTCGCTCTTTTGATGTCGATTTTTCTGTTTCCGGTCATAATATTTCTCCTTCGTTTATTTTGATTAAATAATGTTCAAACGGCTTCTGTACGAAGGAACCGCCTGAAAACTTTCTCATAATCGTCTTACATTAAATCCGCCGTCGCAGTCGATTACCGTACCCGTACAGAAATCAAAATTACCCTGTGCAACTGAAACGACACATTTTGCAACATCGTAAGGTTTACCCATTCTGTTTATCGGAGTTATACCCTCGGCAATAAGCTTTTCATATTTTTCCTTGACTTTTGATGTCATGTCTGTTTCGATTATGCCGGGTCTTATCTCGATTACACTCACACCGTATTCAGCAAGTCTTGCTGCAAAAAGCTTGGTAATCATTGATATTCCTGCTTTTGAAATGCAGTATTCACCTCTGTTTACCGAAGCTGTGTATGCGGACATCGAAGATATATTGACTATTCTGGAATTTTCATTTTTGATAAGTAAAGGTGTAAGTTCCTGTGTAACAAAGAATGTACCCTTTAAGTTTATGTCCGTAAGAAAATCAAAATCTTCGGGAGTGATTTCAAGAATATCCTTTCTTTCTCTCGGTGCAACACCTGCATTGTTTACAAGCAGATCGATTTTTCCGAATGTCTTTTCTGCAAAGGAAACAAGATTCTTTCTGTCTTCTTCCGATGAAATGTCACAGGGGACAAAAAATACTTTATCCTGATAAGTTTTTTCTAATTCCCCGATGTCAATACTTTTATTTCTTGCTGTTACAATAACGCTGTAATTTATTTTAAGAAGCTCTTGGACAATGGCTTTGCCGATGCCTCTGCTGCCTCCTGTTACAATTGCAACCATAGTTTTCTCTCCTTATTTTTTCAGAACAAACTTGTTATAATAGGGCATATACACTTCGCTGTCCCTGATAACACAGCCTGAAACTGTACCTGCTCTCATAAGTTCTGAGCATTTACTGCATTTGACGCAGACCTTGTTTTTGTCAAGCGTACCTGTTTCAAGATAATCTTTATAAAATGCGGGATACGCAAAAGTCATTCTGCCGAAGCCTGCAAAAGTGCCGATACCCTCTGTAAGAAGCTTTTCTGCATACCGGATTGCGTTTTCACCTTCAAAGCTCAGGGCAGAAACCGCGAATTTTATGTCGGGAAACGAAGCTGTAATCTCTTTTGTGACATCATACACACGCTTCATGCCTGTTCTTCCGTCTTCGGGTGATTTTACCGAATACGGTCGGTTGATGTGAGGTATCAGATAGGGATTGCCGATGGTGAGATTGATAAGTTCAATACCTTTCTCACGGAGTTTTTCAATAATCAGTTTTGTTTCCGTAAGGTCAATTTCATTTTTTTCATTTACGCCGAAGCCGTAACCATAGGGGAAACAATCACAGCTGTTGAGCCTTGTTGTGACGAAAGCTTTTTTACCCACTGCATTTTTTACCGCATCAATGCAGTCAAAGTAAAGTCTTGTGCGGTTTTCAAGGCTGCCGCCGTAGCTGCCTTCACGTTCAAAAGCACTTAAAAATTCATTGAAAAGATAACCGTGACAGCATTTTACATCCATACCGTCAAAGCCTGCTTCAAGAGCGAGTTTTGCAGCTTTGGAATACATTGCGGGAATGGTTGCAAGATATTCGTCGGTTGCGACCGTAAACGGCTGATCTTCCTTGCCTTTTTCCCAATGCTCGTTTCTGTATGCAACAATCGGCTCGGGAGTGCCGTCAGGCTTGCTGTATCTTCCGCTGTGGGTAAGCTGGACTATCATAATCGGCTCAAAACCGTGATTCTCAAGAGATTTTGCTTTGATTGCAGCAACGACAGATTTAAAACTTTCAACTGTGTTTTCATTTATGTAAAGCTGACGGGGATTTGCTCTGCCTTCATTACACACTGCAGTAGCTTCAAACCATATTATACCGGGAGCACCTTCGACAAAACGCAGATATCTGCGGAAAGTGAGCTTACCGATGGCACCGTCTGTTGTGCCGTCACAGCCCTCCATAGGCTGAAAAAGTATTCTGTTTGCTGCGGTTTTTCCGTAAATATCTATAGGTGTATCAATTATGGATTTCATTTTTCTTTCTCCCTTTTTTTGTCTATCTTTAATTTACCATTTTATCAATATAAAAGCAATAGCTTTTGAAAAATATGAAATGTAAGGGTGCGTTTTTGTTTGAATGGGATTATTAGCGGATTTGTTGAAAAGTTGGAATTTGTACAGTCTGAAACGTACGGCAAAGATAAGAACCGATGTTCTCGGCTGGAAATGTACACATACAAGCTCAATTACGTTTACAGAAAGGTGACCAGTTATTGTTGGCTGATAGACAATGTGGACAGAATAATTTATTTGTATTACAGGAATTATTGATATCATACCTTTCGTTTCCATAAAAAATCCGTACACGGTTTGTGTGCAAGTCCGTAAAAAAACGGACATAAAAAAGAACCCTCCTTGTATCCGTAAATTACGAGGAGGGTTTCACTATTTACTCAATAATCAGACATTCAGAGGCTTTTCCGTCGGGTGTGATTCTGATTGTTTTGATTTCCTGTGGTTTCCAGCTCATTGTGAATTTCGTGTTGACCACTGCAAAATCAACAGTTGCATCGGTGTGTCTGCCGTCTGTTTCTACGATACGCAGTATTATTCCGTCACCGTTTTCAGCCTGTTTGATTGCAGTAACGATAATATTTTCTTTATCCACCGTGAGTGCAGAATAAGTCTGAGGCAGATTGCCGTCATGATGGGTTTCCTGGTGTGTCTGTAACGGATTGTTGAGCACTTCGGACATTCTGAAAAGTTCCGAATTGATTTTTCCGTAATGCGGTACGATTTCATATGTGAACTCCTGCACACCTTTATCAAGAAATTCCATCTCACCGTCACGCATATGCTGACCGAAGTGGTCAAGATATGCACAGCTTCTGGCTATCATCATTCTAAGATCGTTTCTTGCTGAACAGAAACTGTATTTGCTTGTGTTAAGAAGTGCAAGACCTTTGCCGTCATTGTCGCAGATATCACACCATGCATGTGACGGCTCTTCCTGACCGTTTGCATCTTTTTCGATAAAACCGTAAGGCATGGAGTATGTGACTGTTGAATTGTTAATATCCGCCTTGAATGAAAGCTTGACCGATTTGTACTGCTCATCCATGTCAAGAACAGTTCTGACGGTAAGTTTGTCGCTGTTACTATAGAGTGAATAGTACCTTGTAAGCACCGAATTGCCGTATTTTACAACTGATTTTATTGTTGCTCTGATGGGGCCGTTTTCGGTCAGTTCAAGAGTACCGTTACCGAATGAACCGATATCAATATTGTAATCAAACACTCTGTGACCCCATGTGTCATTTGCAGAATCATCGCATACAACTGCTTTGCCGAGAAGCTCTGAAGCAAATTCAGCATTGTTCTGCTTAAGTACATATGAAACCACTGCACCTGTGTCTTTATCGAAAACAACTTTCACTTTGCTGTTTTCAAGGCTGTTGGCAGATGCAATAAGGTCTGTTTCATATTCTTTTATCGCATTTTCATCCCAATGATAAAGATAATAAACCGCATATCCGTATGCAGGGATTTCAGCCTCAAAAATACTTTTGTTTACATGATCACCGTCAGTGTAAGGTGCACGGACTTTCTGCAAACGGACTTCTTTGCCGTTTGAATCAAGAACTTTTGAAACACCCTGGTCGCCGAACTGAGCAATGGATTTAACAGTGAAAGAGTGAGGGTTGAAAACAACCATAGGGGAGCCTTCACCGTTTCTGTACCACATTCTTGCTCTCATTTCGCTGACATCGGCATCAAGGAAATCGGTAGTTTTTATTCTCCATGATATTCTCTGAGCCGCAAAAGTATTTATACCCAGAGCAGTTTCACGGGCATATCCGAAAGCACTTTCAGCATCCGTATATGCTTCCTTGATTGAGCAACCTGCAAGAATATCGTGGAACTGATTGAACATGACTCTTTCCCAAGCTTTTTCAAGCTCTTCGGAATGCACTGCAGAGCCTGTCAGCATATTTGCAAGAACATCAAGTTTTTCTGCTGTAACAAGTTCTGTTTCAGCACGTCGGTTAAGCTCTTTTATTCTGCTGTTTGCACTGTAACAGCCACTTGCATGGTGCTGTAAATCCTCCGTTATAAGAGGTTTGGGGACATCTTTTGTTTCTTCGAAATATTTATCGGGAACAGAATACTTGAAATCACCTTTTTCTATAAGAGCCTCTGCATTTCTGAGGTGTTTCTTAGACGGACCTCCGCCATGATTTCCGACTCCGAAGAACACCATCATAGGCTGATTTTTGTTGTAGTAATGGTCATCAAGACGTTCTTTGTCAACATTTCCGCCGTATCCGTCAGGAATATGGAATGTGTTGATAATACTGCCGTCGGGACTCTGCCAGAGGTGAAGATTTTCAAATGGAAGATCCGGTTTTTCAAGTCGGTTGTCGGGACGCTGATAAATATAATTATCTATGCCCGATTTTTTCAGAAGCTGCGGGAGCATACCGTTGTGACCGAAGGAGTCAACATTATAGCCTGTTTTTACGGTAAATCCGAAATTTTCTTTGAAAAACTTCTGTGAATACAACATATGTCGGCAAAAAGCTTCACCCGACGGGATGTTGCAGTCGGGCTGTACCCACATACCTCCGACTACTGCCCATCTGCCTTCGTTGACTCTTTGTTTTATTTCTTCAAACATTTCAGGTTCGCTGAGCTTTATGTATTTATAATAGCTTGCACATGCACTTGTAAAGGTATAATCGGGAAATTCATTCATACTGTCAAGTGCTGAACGGAAAGTGGATTTTACAAGTGATAAACCTTCCGGAACACGCCATTGCCAGACAGGGTCAAGGTGTGCGTTTGCAATCAGATAATATTTTTTGTCCATCTTTTTGACTCCTTTTTTTAGTTTGTCAGAAAAAGCATTTCATTATATGTGTTTATTATAATACAACAAACTGTACAAATCAATATATTACAGTGTGAATTTTTTGTATCGTTTGCTTTAAAAAGTCAGATTTTCTATTGTAAAACAATTATATCTTATGGTAATATATAACCATTGAATTTTTGGTGCAGGCGGTGTCTGAATATGGAATATAAAAGAGTTCTGAATGAAACTTGGAAAGCCCGATGGATATGGCTCGGGGAAGAAAAGGCAAGTAAAAATGCGTGGCTTTGCTTTAATAAGAATGTAAACATATCCGAAAAGCCCGAAAAACTCTTTGCAAAAATTGCGGCAGAAAACAAATATTGGCTTTACATAAACGGTAAATGTGCAGTCCGTGAGGGTGGTCTCAAAAGAGGCCCGACTCCCACAGGCTGTTACTATGACGAAGTTGATATTTCACCTTATCTTGCCCAGGGTGAAAACCTGATCAGTATTCTGGTCTGGTACTGGGGTAATGAAGCCAGCTATTCAAGCTCAGATGCAGGTCAGGGTGGTCTGCTTTTTGAAGCTGAAAATGAAAAAATCTCCATACTTTCAGATGACAGCTGGAGTGTTATAAAAAATCCAGCATTCAAAGAGGATAAGGGGAAAATGCAACCCAACTACAGACTGCCCGAAAGCAACGTTTATTATGATGCACGTGATGAAATTGCAGATTGGAACAAGTCGGGTTATGATTTTTCTCATTGGCAGAAAGCAACAGCATATGCTATCGGCGGTGAGGGCTGTTGGGGTGAACTCTATAAAAGAGAAATCCCGATGTTCAAGGATTTCGGTCTGAAAGATTACGAAAACAGTAAAGAATTTGAAAGCATGAGTTTTCGTCTGAAGAAAAAAATAACTCTTCGTGTGCCTTATAATGCACAGCTTACTCCGTATCTTGAGGTTGATGCAAAGAAAGGTAAAAAAATCGTTATCACAACAGAAAACACTCATACAGGCTCGATTCACAGCACTTATATAACAAAAGATGATGTTCAATCATTTGAATCTCCTGCATGGTTCAACGGTGAACAGATAACTTATGAAATCCCGTCGGGTGTAAAAATTTTAAGTCTTAAATACAGAGAAAGCGGTTACAACACTGAATTCTGCGGCAGTTTCAATTGTGAAAACAATGATATGAATATACTCTGGCAGAAGTCACTGAGGACTTTGTATGTTACTATGAGGGATAATTTTATGGATTGTCCCGACAGAGAAAGAGCACAGTGGTGGGGCGATGTGACAAACGAAATGATGCTGACTATGTACAGCCTTGCACATTCTTCATATCATCTTTACCTCAAAGGTGTCAACACGATGCTTTCATACATAGATCCCGAAACAAAAGTGTTGCAGACCGTAGTGCCCATAAAAAATGATTATTTTGAGCTTCCTTGTCAGCAGCTTGCAGGCGTTTGCGGTTTCTGGACATATTATATGTACACGGGTGACATTGATTTCATAAAGTCTGTTTATGATGCAGCTGTGAATTATATAAATCTCTGGAATACGCAGGAAAACGGACTCGTAGAGCACAGACCGGGTTCATGGGACTGGCAGGACTGGGGCAGTAAAATTGATGTTGCACCTCTTGAAAATGCCTGGTATTACTATGCTTTATCTGTTGTTAAGAATATGGCAGAACTTCTCAGAAAGACAACTGATGCAGAAGATTTTGACAGCCGAATGAAGTCTCTTTACGAAGCATATCAGACTTTGTGGACAGGTGAGGGATATAAAAACCCCGAAAATGACGGATATGATGACAGAGGCAATGCCGTTGCAGTGCTGTCAGGTCTTTGTCCCGAAGAAAATTACGGTAAAATCAAGAAGCTTCTTTTTGACACAAGAAACGCAAGTCCTTATATGGAATATTATGTGCTTGAATCATTGTGCAGAATGGGTGAATATTCTCTTGCCGAGAGAAGAATGCTTGAAAGATACAACGAAATGATTGCAGAAGATTATTCAACTCTCTGGGAAAACTGGATTAAAAAAGACGGCACATCAAATCATGCCTGGACGGGTGGTCCTCTTGTTATCATGAGCAAACATATTGCAGGTATTAAACCGATTTCAGCAGGGTATGAAAAAACTGAAATCAGACCACAGTATGACCTGCACAAGAATATTTCCTGCACAGTGCCCGCAATCACAGGTGATATAAAACTTGATGTTGTGACGGACGATGAAAAAACTTCGGTTTTTTTTGAATATCCTCAGAACTCGCAGGTGATTTTACACATTCCCGAAAATGCAGTTATAACGGCAAACGGTAATATTATTCAAACAACAGAATCAATTGTAGTTTTGTAAATAGTCGGAATTTAAAAGGGACTTCTCATTTTGTGCACAAGTCCAGTAAAAACGGACAATAGAAAAAAGAGACCTCCTATGGTAGAATTAAAACAACTACCACAGGAGGATTTTTTATGCCCAGAGAATACAGACACATAAAGCAATATGAGTATGAGATATTGCAATTAAAAT
>JAFXLD010000059.1 GCA_017531385.1 Clostridia bacterium | reverse complement strand
TTTTGGTTTCTTTCTTCAATCTCCATTATACAAGATTTCTTAAAATGAGTCATTATTTTTTTTCTGTTGCACTTATATTGTAAATCTAAAATTGAGAATTGAGAATTGAAACAATAATTTAGCTGAGCTAAATTATTGTTTCTTCTTTCTGTCAAGTCTTACAATTCCGATTATAATTGAGCACAGGCTGAGAACTTCGCACAGTATAGCGCCTACAGCTAAATTAGCAATGTTGTATATAAGCCATGCAGGGGAACTGATAAGTCCGAATCTGCGGATTGCTTTTGCATCAGTAAAACGGTAACTGATAGTCGTTGCGATCATACCTATAAGAGGCAGAAATTCAATAATAAAATTAAAGGCTGTCGGTTCTTTGCCGAACAGGGTGAATGTGAGTATGTATGAAGCAAAATAAACAATCACAAAGCCTATCTGCCATGCAATATGATCTGCACGGAGTTTTTCTTTGTTGATGAATATTATTGCTCTGATTGCGCCCACAAGATTCAGCAGTCCGCCGACCATTGCACCGAGCATAAGAAAATTCACGGTGAAAAGTGTTGTGCCGAAAAGCTGAAAAATGATGGCTTTGTTGCGTGTTTTCTGCTGATACGAAAGCAGATTGAATATCATGGCAAAAATGCCGATGATTTGTGCTATAATTTCTGTTGTTGTCATAAAATCTGACCCTGCTTTACTCTGATTTTTTTGAAATTATAGCATCATGGCAAGCTCAAGTCAATATTTGTGAAATCAATTCTGCATTCTGAACTGTTCACCTGTTATAAGCGGAAAACGTATCAGTCCGGCACTGTCAAGATCGGTTCTGAACATGTTTACCGCTGATATCTGATGATTGTCATAGGTGGTGTAATAGTAGATTCCCTTGTCTGCGTTGCAACAGCAGGTATAAATAGTAATTTCATATTGATTTTCACCAAGGACACAGCAACCCCTCTGTTGGTCGACCGAATTCATAATATGAAAAAACTGACTTACACTTTCTTCTTCGGAGTCACCTGAAACGGAGTTCATTTTTACAAACGAAGCTCTGACAAATCTTGACTGGGAAGACAGATCTCCGGGAAGTCCCAAGGCTCCCATTCCACGGCTGTATGCAGTCAGCGGAATTTTGCGTGAGAAACGGTTTTTTGGCTCTTCGGGTGATAAATTCATATAATTGTTAAGCTGAAAAAGCTGTTCGTCAAAGGGCGGATTGTTGGTCAGCACTCCCACGGGATTATCATAAATTCTTAAGCCTTCCTGTACCGATTCAACCGTTACGGCTTCATTTCTGTCTGAAATTATCCAGTGAAGCTGAACCACGGGTAGATTGTCGCTGAAGGGTGTATCGGTTATATTGATATTCTGCAACAAGTTTTTTGCATCTTTTACCGTAGTACATTGTCCCAGAATCCATGGAATAAATTCAAACTGGGCAATATTGTCCGAATGTGATTTTGACTTGTTGTAATGAGCATTCCCCACAAAATTAAGTCCTGCCATGCCCAGGCCTTTTTCGTTGATTGCATCGTAATACAGCGGATAGTTTTCAGCCACATATGCCATACCGATCAGTGCATAATGGCTTCTAATTGTATCTGTGTTTCGAAAAACCAACGGATAATTTCGTGGTGTTACGGTAACTTCTTCCTTGTATGAAAAATCATAATCAAGAGTTCTGCCGAAATAAAAATCTTTTGTTTTATAGGTCACAGCCGTACACATAAAATCACTCCGACAATTATTTTTACATTTTTTTCAGGAGTTATTCTGAAGAGTTGTGTATTCCTGTGTCCTTTAATGAAAAATAAAAAGCTCCGGTTTTGTGTCAAACCGGAGTCTTCTGTATCTGAATTAATTTATCCTCACATACCCGCTTTTTTCGATAATTGTCTGTCCCTCGTCGGACAGAATCCAGTCAATGAGTACGGGGATATTTTCGTTTGTGTTGTCGGCACGGTAAGCGGCATAAAACTGTGCTATAACCGGATAACTGCCGTTTCTGATATTTTCTGCATCGGGATAAACACCGTTCAGAGAGAGCATTTTTACCTCATCATTGCCGACTACACCGTCCATGTAGTAACGGAATGAATAGCCGATTGATGCACCGATAACGGCAAAGGGTGATTTTGTCGCAATTTCTCTCTCTCCCATAAAAGAATCCATTGCAGACTGACTTCCGCTGCCGGGCGGTCTTGTTACGGGATTGATAACACGGTTTTTACCGCCAAGGTCAGCCCAGTTTTTGTAATCACCTGCATAAATACCACGTATCTGCTCGGTTGTAAGTCCCTCAACAGGATTGTTTGCATTTACGAAAAACACGAAAGCTTCAAGTCCTATCGGCACGTAAACAAGTTCAACACCTTTGTCAATTGCATACTGTTTCTGCTCGGCTGAGGGTGCTGCACAGAAGAAAATGTCTGTTTCGCCGTCAACGAGTGCAGTATAACCACGTACTGAATTTTTGTACTGCATTTTGCTGTCGGGTGCAAAATTTTCGCCGTAGTAATTGTCATCGGAAAAACTTCCGCCCTCAAATGTGACAGAGCCTTTAGGGTAAACGGCATCAATAAATGCCGCATAAACAGGCACAAGAGCCGTTGCACCGTCAAGCACGGGAAGATTTTCGGTAAGCTTCAGCGATGAATCAATACGTACCAATTCCGAATCTTCTTCATGTGGAAGGAATTTTGCCACATCAATCATTTTTATCTGTGATGTCCCGCTGAAATTATTGCCGAGTCTTCGTGTCATAAGAAGATACATACTTCCGTTGAAGGATGCAAAAATTGCAACCGTCAGCAGTATCACAAGTATCTGTTTGAATAATTTCATGTCACCACAGCTCCTTTGAGATGAAATATATAACGGAGCAGTTCTGATATGCAAAAATTGTGTAAATGAGATGTGCTATGGTGAAAATCAGGCACAGGATTATCACAGCAATGAGAATTTTTGTGAAAGTTTTTGTTTTCATTCCCGTCACCCTACATACTGTTTGCCATAAGAAGCAACAGTATCCAGAAAATTATTATAACAGCTGCCAGAACACCTGCAATTGCCGATGAAATTATCAGAAGTGATTTACGGCTTTTTATCTGACTTTCGCTGTAAGTGTCGGGTGCCTGTTTGTTCTTGTTTTTCGCAACAAAATAACGGACAAGACTTACAATGAAAAATAAAACCGCCGCAATCGGAACAGCATAAAAAACAGATGTAACAAAATCAAACATAGTGAATCCTCCTTGTATTTCTGTAATTAAATTATAGCACAAATATCGGTAAAATTCAATAAAAAAGAGTCCGTTGAATTGCAGAGAAAAATGTGATAATATAAAACAAAATGAAATAATGAATTGAGGTTTTTGCCGTGGAAAATAAAGTGAAATTCGGCATTGTGGGAACGGGAACTATTGCCCACCGTTTTGCCGAAGCGATAAAAAATGTTCAGGGTGCTGAGCTTGTTGCAGTTGCTTCAAGAACAAAGACAAATGCAGAAAAATTCGGTGATGAATTCGGCATTCCCTTGCGTTTTGAAAGCTATGAAAAAATGGCAGTTTCAGATGCGATTGATGCCGCATATATCGCAGTACCTCATTCGGGACATATTGGTTGTTCCTGCCTTATGATGAATAACGGAAAACACGTTCTGTGCGAAAAGCCCATGGCAGTCAACACACGTGAGGCAAAAGAGATGTTCAGTTGTGCAGAAAAAAACAATGTTCTGCTTATGGAAGCAATGTGGGCAAGACTTGTGCCGGGCACAATTAAAATGCTTGAACTCGTGAAAGACGGTGTTCTCGGTGAAATCCGTGGTGCAGAGGGAAAATTCTGCTACACCATGGACGAAGATGAAATGGATCATCATGTTTTTAAGGTGGAAAACGGCGGCGGTTCATTGCTTGATGTCGGTGTGTACGGACTGGGTTTCGCAAGCTGGTATCTTGGCAGGGAAGTGGAAGGAATCAACGCACAGTCGGATTTCTATAACGGCACGGACAGTCACACCTGTGCTATTCTGAAATACAAAAACGGCGCAATTGCTGAGGTTTCAAGTGCAACACTTCTGAGAAAGCCCAACGAGGGCTATGTCTACGGCACAAAGGGATACGCACATCTGAAAAGATTCTATGCACCGCAGGAAATTGAGCTTTATTTCGATGACGGCAGGCAGGAGAAAATCCACACACCCTATGCAGGAAACGGTTTTGAAGAGCAGATCGCACACTTCTGTGAATGTGTTTCTGACGGTCTGAAAGAAAGCCCCATTGTGACACACGAACAGACTTTGTTTATAACACAGCAGATGGATGAAATCAGAAAAATAACCGGTATAACTTATCCGCAGGATGAGATAAATCATTGAAAAAGACCAAGTCATTGACTTGGTCTTATCTGGTGGAAAGTAACTCTTTATATCCGAACATGTAAGTATTTCTACGGGGACGGTTTCAGTCCCGTCCCTGTAGTTGAAAAGGATTTGCAGTTCATTCTCATAAACTACAATCGAATTTATAAATATGTCTATAAGGCATTTTCGTGCCGAAAGGCTTTCTATATTAAGCTTTCGAAGCTCACAGAACCAAGTGACAACATCTTCTTTCGATAAGAAAGGCTTTTTTATTTCTTCCTTTGCTATAAGAAGCTCTGTTTCGTTACGGCTTTTTTCAAGTTCCTGTAATCTTTCTTTTGTTGAAGAGGTGTAAATACCGTCCTCAATAGCTTTTATAATATTATCAATACTTTTATTGATTTCTTTAAGGTTAGAGCGAAGTGCCGGCAGGGCTACATTTTCCTTGCTTTGCTGTTCAACAGCAATGTCAGATAGTTTATCAATAAGCTCATCATTCATAATGATTTTCATAATTTGCTTGAGCACTAAATCCTCAAGCAATTCTTTTTTTATGCCTTTTTTCTTACTGCAGCCTCTTTTTCGCTTGGCATTGATACACTTGTAATATCTGTGTTTTGCACCGTTTCTGCTTGTACCGATTTCACCGACCCACAAGGAACCGCAGTTGCCGCACACGAGCTTAGAGGTAAGAAGATAATCTTCGGTAGCCTTATGCTTTGCAGGGGCACGTCTGTTTTTGGCTATGGCTCTCTGAACATCGTCAAAAAGCTTGTCAGGAACTATCTGCGGTATTTCTCCTTTGTTTACAATATCACCGTACCTGTACTCACCTAAATATCTGCGATTTTTCAGAACGTTTGTCATAGTGGTAATTGTCATTTCTGTTCCCCATGTGTTACGCATACCTCTTTCGTTCATAACCTTTACGAGCTGTTTAATTGACATACCCTCAAGATATTTTTTGTAACACTCAAGAACAAACGGTGCTGTTTCGGGGTTTATTGCATATCTTCGGTTTTCATCAATCTTATATCCGATTGTGAGGGTGCCGCCGTTGAACTTGCTTTTAAGTGCGTTTTCGTGCATACCTCTTGCAACTTTTTCTGCAAGCTCGGCTGAGTAATATTCAGCCATACCTTCAAGCAAGGACTCAAGCAGAATACCCTCTGCTCCCTGTGAGATAGTTTCTGTGGCAGATAATACCTTAACGCTGTTTTTCTTAAGCACATTTTTGTAATGAGCTGAATCATAACGGTTACGTGCAAAGCGGTCAAGCTTCCATACAAGGACAATGTCAAAAAGCTTTTGGGCACTGTCTTTTATCATTTTCTGAAACTGCGGACGGTTATCCGTTTTTGCAGATAAGGCTCTGTCAATATAAGTTTCAAGAATTTGGATGCCTTGTCTTTCCGCATAAGCCATACATTCTCTTAACTGACCTTCGATGGATTCTTCTCTCTGACTGTCGCAAGAGTAACGAGCATAAATTACTGCTGTCATATTTTTATTCCTCCTTTATCGGACTGTAGATTTTCAGCATCCTTATTATCGGATAAAACAGCATCATTGGTCAAAGGTGCGGATACTTCAGGCTTGCGTTTTTCTTCATAGTATTTAACTATATCCGGGAATACGCAACGAACAATCCTTTCAAGAACATCATAGTCAAAGGGCAGTGTACACTCTGCCTTTGTACCGCTTAATGTTCTTATAACATCTGCTTTTATAATTTTATAGTACTCTTTTATTTTCTTTACTGCTTCTAAAAATTTAATAATACACATCTCCTTATTTTTTATTTCTGTCGGGGTGTTAGGGGTTAACCCTTAACAAGCGGAATTTGTCCACATATCCAATGCTTGCTAAGACTTGGCCGCAGCCAAAAAAGTCGTAGCAAGCAGTTGTGACTGTTCAAATCCAATGCTTGTTAAGACTTTGCCGTAGCGCAAAAAAGTCGCAACAAGCAAATGTGTGGACACAAATTCAGTGCTTGTTAAGACTTGTCCCACACTTTTTAACGCTCCCACTGTCGTTGCTTTTGAAGCACCATTGCATAACGTGCAAGTGCTTTTTCTGTTATCTCTTCCATCTTTTTCGGTGGCATATCTTTCTTGAAATACTTCTTAAAAGTTTCAACCGGGATTTTCACATACTCCTTTTGATTGGCTTTTTGCTCTTGCATTATTTCAAAGATAATATCCATAGTGAGCTTCTTTTCTTCACTTAACTTATGCATACGCTGTGCCTGAGAGAGTGACGGAGTGCAATCTTCACTTTCAATAGTTTCAATTAAGTTGCACTGTTCCTCTTCTGTTAAATAGGAAAGCTCAACTGCAGGTGTAAAAGATATTCTTTTTTCATCCACCATATCAAGAAGTGCAGGTTGTAAATTGTTAAGACGGATATATCTCTGAATCTGCATTCGGGAATCGGGCATTGTTTCTGCGAGCATTTCATCGCTACGGAACTTCGTCCCAACTTGTGACGAAGTTAAATCCGTTCTTGCACCTTGCTTTTTCATTGCATCGTGTTTCATTTTATACGCACGGGCTTTTTCACTCGGCAAGATTTTTTCTCGGGATAAATTGCAATCAACAAAATTTATTACCGCTTCTTCTTTTGAAAATTCTCTGACATAAACGGGAACAACATCAAGATTTAATTCTTTTGCAATCTGCCACCGTCTGTGACCGGAGATAATTTCATAGCCGTCATCTGACTTATTTACAATCAACGGTGTGATAATTCCGAACTCTTTAACGCTGTCACGAAGCTCATCGTATTCACCTTCATCAACACTCTGAAACGGATTGTTTTCAAAGGGATGAAGCAAATCAAGATTTAAATATTCAATTTTTTCATTTGACATAAATGTGTTTTTCCTTTCTTAAGATTTTAATTTTTGAGTTTCAAAAAATTGTTTTTACATTTTGCTAAAGCATTTTTTCACTTCCTTTGTTTTAAATTTTTGCATTTAAAAATCCTTGTGTTTATACGAGGATATGTATTCAGGTTGATTTGTTTGGTGAGTTTGTGATATAATTATTTCGATAAATAAGAATTTGCAAGGGGGAAACTGATTTGAATTTACTTGTAATTGACGGACAAGGCGGTCAGTTAGGCAGTCAGATTATCAAAGCTATCCGCAATCGTTACAATGATATTCATATTATTGCAGTCGGAACAAATGCTACTGCAACTGCATCAATGATTAAGGCAGGTGCCAATCAGGGAGCGACGGGCGAAAATCCTGTAATTGTTGCAAGTCGTAAGGCAGATGTTATTATTGGTCCTATCGGCATTGTTATCGCTGATTCACTGCTCGGTGAAATCACACCAAAAATGGCTGTTGCTGTAGGGCAGAGC
>JAFXLD010000058.1 GCA_017531385.1 Clostridia bacterium | reverse complement strand
TGTTTCTGCTTTGATTTCAAAACTTGTAGGAATGACAGATACAGAATTTAACAGCATAGATTTTTCTGCAGGTGAAGATTCGGAGGTGCTTGATAGTGAGTAAACCGGATAAAAGATATTATAAAATCAACATTCACGGGCAGGAACAGGTTTTCACCAATGTTGAAAAGGTTGATAAAGGCTACATTGCAAACGGTGTTGATAATGACGGAAAAGCCTATCAGTTTTATCACAGGTTAAGTCAGGAACAAATTGACAGTGCAATTATTTCTAACAGTATGGTATTTGTGGAAAAACCCACAGATGTAGTATTTCGTTTTTATCTTGTAAATGCTTCCGAGTATGATAACGGCAATAAAGAAACTTCCGGGATATGGCTCGAATTTCCGGCAGATATTAAGCGTATTGAAAATGCTCTTGAAGATATAGGCCTCCCTCCTGATGCGGAACAAGGACAGTATTTTATTGACGAGTGCCAATGTATATTAAAAAGCCTCAATCCGCTTGTAAATGTTCGTACTGATATACACGAACTTGCAAAAACTGCAGAACGTCTTGACACCTTTGACGGCTTTCAGATGATGAAGCTGGACGCAGTAATGCAGACCGCAGCAAAATTTAATAGCCTTGCGGAAATCAGAGAATTTACACATAATGACGATTACTATGTTTTTGAAATGGATAAAGACAATCCGACAGAGCTCGGTTTATATTTTATTTATGATTCGGGAATGTTAGATAGCTTACCCGACCATTACAAAGACGCTATTAACCCAACTGCATTTGCTAATTACATCATTGAAGCAGAGCATGGCGTTTTTACATCAAAAGGATATTTATACCCGTCGGGTGATGAATGGAACTGTAAAGAGCTTCCTTTCTTCCGCCCCAATTCTCTTATTGAGGACGTTGACGACAAGCTGATTGATACAACAGAAATATTTGCTGTTGATTTAGATAGCTTTTTCCGGGAAACAAGCGACGAGTATTCAAATATGTTTGATGATGTCGTCAAAGCTCAAAAACACATTGCCGATTATATCCGTACCAATAACACAGCACAGGTAAAACAGATAATTCACGGTATGAAAAAGGAACATCACTTGTCGGAGGACGAAATACAGCCATATCTTGATAGGCTTGATAATTTTGATAAAAACAAAGGCATTGAAAAGGACTACAATTTTATTGCAGTAATAACCAATGCAGAAGATTATCTAAAAGGCGATTTTGAAAGTGTAAAGATTTATCTTCCGACAGATAAAGAAACCGTTTCAAGAGCGTTTGAAGAAATAGGGCTCTTACCTCACGCAGTACAGGGTGAATATATGTTTGACGATTTTCACCTATACAGCGAAAAGCTGCACTCTGTTATAAAGCCTACTGAAAGTCTTGACGAGCTGAACTACTTTTCAGCTCTTGTTTTTCGTATGGACGACGGAATGTGTGATAGGTTTATGAATGAGATAGAAAAAGATAAAAACATCAAAAATCTTACCGACCTTATAAATCACGCTAATAAAACGCTGGGCTTGGCTGCAAGGTATAACGGCGACAAAAGCACTATTCCGACAGAATACAGGGTTACAATGGAGCCGGCAAGTATAAAGCGTTCCATAAAAAAGCAGCTTGAAGAAAACAAAGGCAAGACTGCTGACGTTCCGGCATCTCCGACAAAAAATAAAAAGAATGATTTGGAGGTTTAATTATGATGATTGCTACGACTTTTGAAAAAGAACTAAAAAAAATATTCGGTGATGATTTAATTCTGAATAACACAAAGTATGTAGGCAGAAATTGTTACGGTGAGCTTGACGAAAATATCCGTATGAAAGCACGATTTGTTTCTATGGGTGTAAGCAGTCATTTTGACGCTTTGAGATTGGAACTTATAAATCGTACAGAGGGTGAAATTGACGCAACAGTTATCAGATTTAATGAAATTTGGGGTAAAAAGTCTGTTCCGGGCAATACCAATTCCCGTGACGGTGTTTCTCCGCATTTATGGATAAGTGATGAAAAATTGGCTTGGTATTTGTACCAGCCCACAACAAAGGATTTTGACATTTTAAGAGAAAGTGTCAAAGAATATGCAAGTGTATTTAAGGATTTTTCGGTGGAAAAGGAAAAAAAGCAATCTATAAAAAAACAGCTTTCCGATAAAAAAGAAACGCAACCAAAAAAGATTGCAAAAAGTAAACAAAACGATTTGGAGGTTTAATTATGGCAATGTCAACTAACAATTTTCTTGAAAATGAATTGCGAAAGATTTTCGGTAATGATGATATGTTTTCAAACACAAAATATATCTCCGGCGTGTGCTACGGTGAACTTGACAGTGATTTGAAAATAAAATGCCAGATTGACGATAGCGGCGTGAGCAGAAACTATGATGTACTGCGAATAACCGTTATTAACAGAAAAGACGGCGTTGTAGATAAGCACGCAATACAGTTTTTTGATGTTTGGGGC
>JAFXLD010000057.1 GCA_017531385.1 Clostridia bacterium | reverse complement strand
CCCCATTATAATGCAGTTTGTTTGCAAATGGCGGTATATCGCAAAAATTTCTTTTTCACTAATAGAGCGATAGCGGAACAAGTGCGCAGCACTTCCGACACTCCTAACTCCCAACTTCTAACTCCTCACTCTCAGATAAATTATTGTTTTCACAAGAGGTTAAATAAATGGATTTTCACGCAGGACAATATGACATAGCTGTAATCGGTGCAGGTCATGCAGGCATAGAGGCTTCTCTTGCCGGTGCAAGGCTTGGCTGCCGCACGGTTCTTTTTACAATAACACTTGATTTTGTGGGCAATCTCCCCTGCAATCCGTCAATCGGCGGCACTTCAAAAGGACATCTTGTCCGTGAAATTGATGCGCTCGGTGGTGAAATGGGTAAAGCGGCTGACGCCAACTCCATTCAGCTGCGTATGCTCAACCGTGGCAAAGGACCTGCCGTGCATTCACTCAGAGCACAGATTGACCGCCGTGGTTACACATCATATATGAAACACTGCATCGAAAAACAGGAAAACCTTGACCTGAAACAGGCAGAAATCATTAAACTTCGTAAAAACGATAGTGACGAATGGGAGCTTGTAACAAAGCTTGATGCTGTTTACACCGCAAAGCAGGTCATCATCGCAACCGGCACATTCCTTGACGGCAAAATTTACGTTGGTGATGCTTGTTATTCAAGCGGCCCCGACGGTGTTTTTCCGTCAATCGGACTTACAGATTCCCTGAAAAAACTCGGTCTGCCTCTTCGCAGATTCAAAACAGGTACTCCTTCAAGAGTCAACAGAAGAAGTGTTGATTTTTCTGAACTTGAACTTCAGGAAGGTGATGCAAAATGTTCACCTTTCTCCTTTGAAACAAAAGAACAGCCCGAAAACAAAGCTGTATGTTATATTTCATATACAAATGATGCAACAAAACAGATAATTCTTGAAAACATTCACCGTTCACCTCTTTACGGCGGAAAAATCGAAGGTATAGGTCCCAGATACTGTCCCAGCATCGAAGACAAAATCATGCGTTTTGCAGAAAAAGAACGCCATCAGCTTTTCATTGAACCCTGTGGAATTGACACGGAAGAAATGTATCTTCAGGGGATGTCTTCATCACTGCCCGAAGATGTTCAGCTGAAATTCTTAAAGACCATCAAAGGTCTTGAAAATGTTGAAGTAATGCGAAATGCATATGCCATAGAATATGACTGCGTTGACCCCGTCACAATGAAGCCCACACTTGAGTTCAAGGATATTCCCAACCTTTACGGTGCAGGGCAGTTCAACGGTTCAAGCGGTTATGAAGAAGCCGCCGCACAGGGGCTTGTGGCTGGTATAAATGCCGCACTTAAATTAAACAATAAAGAACCGCTCATTCTTGACAGAGCAGGTTCATATATCGGCACACTTATTGACGACCTTGTGACAAAAGGTTGCAACGAGCCTTACAGAATGATGACTTCAAGAAGTGAATACCGTCTTTTCTTAAGACAGGATAACGCTGATATCAGACTTACCGAAACAGGTTACAGAATCGGTCTTATTTCAGATGAAAGATATGCACGCTTTTTAAGAAAACTTGAACTTATTGCAGAGGAAAGAAAACGTGTTGAAAGCATAGTAATTCCTCCGAATAAAGAATTTGATTATATATTTATAGAAAACGGCACCGTTCCCCTTTCAACAGGTGTCAGACTTTCAGAACTTATAAAAAGACCTCAGTTAAATTATGAAAAACTCACACCTGTGGACACTACCCGTCCCGACCTGACAGACGACATCTTTGAACAGGTCGAAACAGAGCTGAAATATGAGGGCTACATAAAAAGACAGCTATCACAGATTGCAGATATGAGAAGACTTGAAGTCAGACTCATTCCCGAAGATATCGACTATGACGATGTGACAGGTCTTCGTCTTGAAGCTGTTGAAAAGCTGAAAAAAGTCCGTCCCGTAAACATCGGACAGGCTTCAAGAATTTCCGGTGTCAGCCCTGCTGATATTTCGGTGCTTCTCATTTATCTCGGCAAGAAAGGAAACTGATTTATGTCAACAATCGCCGCAATTGCCACACCAAATGCTTCGGGTGGTATAGGTGTAATCAGAATATCGGGCGACGATGCAATAGCCGTTGCCGACAAGGTTTTCAGAGCAATCTCTGAAAAGAAACTTTGTGATATCAGGGGTTACACTGCCCTTTTCGGTCACATTTACGAAAACGAAAGTGTCATTGACGAATGTGTGGCGCTTGTTTTCCGTGAGCCGAAAAGCTATACGGGTGAGGATGTTGTTGAGCTTTCCTGTCACGGCGGACTTTATGTTACTCAGAAAGTATTGCGAACTGTTTTTGCAAACGGCGCAGTTCCTGCAGAGCCGGGTGAATTCACAAAACGAGCATTCCTGAACGGAAAAATCGACCTCGCACAGGCAGAATCTGTTATGAACATCATTTCTGCCCACGGTCAGCAGGCTCTGAATGCCGCCGCAAATACACTTGACGGAAAACTGAGTGAGAAAATCGCAGGTATTGCCGCATCCCTTACAAATGTTGCCGCAGGTATTGCCGTATGGACAGATGACCCTGACGAAGATGTCCCACAGGCGCATGAAGAAAATGTGTATGAAGTTGTGAAAAACTCCATCAATGAACTTAACAGACTGATTATCAATTTTGATTCAGGTAAAGCAATCACTCAGGGGGTTCCGACTGCCATCTGCGGTCATCCCAATGTGGGAAAATCGACACTTATGAACCAACTTGCAGGCTATGATAAATCGATCGTCACGGATATCGCAGGAACAACGAGAGATGTTGTTGAAGAAACTGTCAGGCTGGGTGATATTGTACTTCATCTTGCCGACACAGCGGGAATTCATGAAAGCAACGATATTGTTGAGTCAATCGGTATTGACAGAACAATGAAAAAGCTCGACTCGGCAAGTCTTATTCTCGCAGTTTTTGACTCATCACAGCCTCTTGACAATAACGACATTGAACTGCTGAAAAAATGCAAAGGCAGAAAAGCAGTTGCGATTATAAACAAGACCGATTTAGGTATAAATACAGATATTGAAGCAATCAGGGAATATATTGCAGACACAGTCTTCATTTCAGCTGCAAACGGTGACGGAATCGATGACCTGAAAGCCGTTATTAAAAAGCTTCTCGGCACGGCTGAGTTTGACACATCTGCAGGTATTCTCGCAAACGAAAGACAGTATGCCTGCTGTACAGCCGCCGCTGAAAGCCTGAAAGAAGCACTTACGGGGCTTGAAATCGGCGTAACACTCGACGCAGTTAATGTCAGCATCGACTACGCGGTGGAAAAACTACTTGAACTCACAGGCGAAAAAGCAAGAGAAGCCGTCGTCAATGAAGTCTTCTCAAAGTTTTGCGTAGGAAAATAAACAATAATTTATCGCTGTGCGATAAATTATTGTAGTGAGAAGTGAGTAGTGAGAAGTGAGGAGTTTATGAAGGGGCTTTGCCCCTTACCCCATTACAATGCAGATTCAGCATAAATGGTGGTTTTTTAACATTTTTAGTATCTTTTTTTAGAGCGTAGCGGAACAAGTGCGTAGCACTTCCGACACTCCTAACTCCTAACTT
>JAFXLD010000056.1 GCA_017531385.1 Clostridia bacterium | reverse complement strand
TTTGTTTTACAAATATGAAATTTTTGCCTTCGGCAAAAGTGTCGGAAGCCGCTTTGCGGCTTGAATTATAAGAACCTGACTTCGTCAGAACCTTGTTATTCGCTTTGCTTATAATAATGGGTAAGGGCGAAGCCCTTCCTACATATTTGCATACAGCAAATATTTCACATACCCGATAGGGTATATTTCATATTGCGTAGCAATATTTCATACGCACTGCAAGTGTGTATTTCATTACAATAATTTATCAAAGATAAATTATTGTTTACAGAACCTTAGCAAGGAAAGTTCTGAGTCTTTCGCTTTTTGGGTTGCCGAAAATTTCATCGGGAGTGCCTTCTTCAAGGATTCTGCCTTCGTCCATGAAAATAACTCTGTCTGCGACTTCTCTTGCAAAGCCCATTTCGTGGGTGACGACAACCATTGTCATGCCCTCTTTTGCAAGGTCTTTCATAACTTCAAGAACTTCGCCGACCATTTCGGGGTCAAGTGCAGAAGTAGGTTCGTCAAAGAGAATTACATCAGGCTCCATTGCAAGCGAACGGACAATTGCAACTCTCTGCTTCTGACCGCCTGAAAGTGAATAGGGATATGCGTCTGCTTTTTCTTCAAGTCCGATTCTTCTGAGAAGCTCCAATGCTTTATTGTGTGCATTTTCCTTGATTTTAGCACTATCCGTATTGACGGGAACTATATCTCCCTTTTTGAGATGAAGCTTTTTGAGAAGATTATCACGCTTCTGCTTTTTCAGGTTCTTTTTACCCACATAAACAGGAGCCATCATAATGTTCTGGATAACTGTCTTGTTATTGAACAGATTGAAGTGCTGGAAAACCATGCCCATCTTCTGTCTGTGAAGATTTATGTCAACTTTGCGGTCTGCAAGATTTTCGCCGCCGAAAATAATTTCGCCGCTTGTGGGGTCTTCCATACAGTTAAGGCAACGCAGAAATGTGCTTTTGCCCGAACCTGACGGGCCGATAACTACTACTTTTTCACCTTTTTTTATGGTTGTGGAGATATCTTTAAGAACGTGATTCGTTCCGAATTTCTTGTTGAGATTAATTACGTCTATCACTCTTACGAAGGCTCCTTTCCATAATTTTTATAAGCAGTGTGATCAGCATGACAACAACAATATAAATAAGTGCCATTGTGATGTAAGGAACCATATATTCATAAGTACGGCTGCCTATTGATCTGAATGCTTTGTAAAGGTCTGTTGCACCGACGAATGAAACAACCGATGTTTCCTTGACAAGTGCAATAAATTCGTTACCCAGAGTGGGAAGAATATTTTTTACAGCCTGAGGAATGACAATCTTCATCATCGTTGTGCCGTAGCTCAGACCGACGCTTCTGCCGCCTTCCATCTGACCCGGGTCAACAGAAAGAATACCGCCTCGCATTATTTCTGAAATATATGCACCGCTGTTCATACCGAAAACAATTATTGCAACGATGATTGAATCCACCCTGTTGATACCTATAAGCGGCAGAACAACATAGTAGAAAACAAGAAGCTGAACAACAATCGGAGTTCCTCTGAAAAGTGCAACATAGAACGAACAGATCTTATCAAGCACACGGGGAAGAACTTTGTATTTGGGGAACACTCTGACAGCAGCTATGACAGTACCGATAACTATACCGATAATAAGACCTGTGACAGCGATTATCATAGTGTTTTTAAGTCCTTCAAGAACACTTACATAAGCACCGTTGTCAATAAACTGTTCTAAAAACAGAGATATCTTTCTGCTAAAATCCATAATTTTTATCCTTTACAATAAGCAATCCCCCACTGTAACAGCGGGGTGTTGCTAAATATAAATCTTTTTTAATTAGCCGTTAACGGATGAAACGATTGCTGCTGCGGGAGCTGCGTCGATGATAACGAAATCAACACCGCCGTTGATAAGATCCTGAACTGCAAGAGCGCCGCTGTCATATGAAACGCATTCTGCATTAAGACCGTCAAAGCCCATTGAGCCTCCCTTTATGTATGCTTCACCTGTTGTACCTGTCTGAGCACCGATCTTTGTGCCTGCGGGAAGAGCTGCAAGAACTGCTTCAACTGCTGCAAGGTCGCTGCAATCATCAAATCTTGTGTCAGAAGCCTTTACGATGATCTGCTGAGAAGCTGCATAGTATGCCTTTGAGAAAGTAACTGATTCTTCTCTTGCGGGATCGATTGTAAGACCTGCCATAGCGATGTCACACTTGTGCTGACCTACTGCAAGACAAACTGAATCAAAGTCCATGTTGTCGATAACAAGTTCTTTGCCGAGTTCCTTTGCAAGGAGAGCTGCAACTTCCATATCGATACCGTAGTAAAGTTCGCCTTCTTTGTATTCAAAGGGAGCAAATTCAGCATTTGTTGCAACAACAAGCTGATCCTTTGTTTCGTCAAGTTCTGCAGATGTAACGCCTACGGGCTTACCGTCACCGAAGTAGTTGTTGCAGATATTGTCAAATGTGCCGTCCTTGAGGATCTTTTCAACGAAAGTGTTAACCTGTGCAAGGAGTTCGGGCTGAGCTTTGTCAACACCGAAAGCATATTCTTCATCTGAAAGGTTGATGTTGATAAGCTTTACGATTTCTACAGCTTCAACAACATTATCTGCATCTGTTGTGTTTTCTTCATTTGCGGGTTCTTTTGTACATGATGTAAAAACAAGAGCAAGTGAGAAAACCATTACGAGTGCCATTACGATAGCAATAATTTTTTTCATTGATAATTTCTCCTTTTATTATAATAATTAATTACCGCCCTAAAGTATATCACATAATAATACACAATTCAACCATATTTTTGCATATAAATGTGGTCAGATTCCGTATTTTTCCTTGTCATTTTTAATAAATATACACTTTACTTGAGGAACTTCCTGTAGCCGTCACCGTACTGGATACATCTTGAAATTCTGCTCAGAGTTGCGGAAGATATGTCCGTTTCCTCTGTCACCTGATTGTAGGTTTTTCCCTCAAGAAGAAGCTTTGCAGCTCTGACACGCTGTGCCATCTGCTCGACTTCCTTGATGGTGCAAAGGTCATCGAACAGCGATTTGCAATCCTCGGCATTTTCCATGGATGCGATCAGCTCAAAAAGCTCATTTATCATTTTTTCATCTGTTTTCGGCATGATTTTCACCTCAGATATTCTCAAGTGAACGGCTCAGGAAGGCTTTCATCTTTTCTGATTTCGGATTGCCGAAAATCTCTTCGGGTGTGCCGAATTCTTCGATAATACCGTCAGCCATGAAAATAATCTTGTCCGAAACTTCCCTTGCAAAGCCCATTTCGTGGGTAACAACAATCATTGTGCTGTCGCCTGTTTTAAGGCTCTTGATAACCTTGAGAACTTCACCCGTAAGCTCGGGATCAAGGGCAGAAGTGGGTTCGTCGAAGCAAAGAATATCGGGATTCAAAGCCAGTGCACGGGCAATTGCAACTCTCTGCTGCTGACCGCCCGAAAGTTCGCAGGGGTAGTTATTGATTTTATCGGAAAGACCGACACGCTCAATGAGCTTCTTTGCATTTTCCTCAATTGCTTTTTCGTCACCGTGATTGAGAAGTGTGGGCGCAAGCATGATGTTTTTCAGCACGTTGTACTGTGGGAAAAGGTTGAAATTCTGAAAAACAAGACCGAAATGGAGTCTTTTTGTTCTGATTTCAGCTTCCTTCATTCTCTTTGACTTGCCGTCTTTGCCGTCATAGAGCAGTTTTCCGTTTACGGTGATGGTCCCCTCGTCTGCATACTCAAGGAAATTCAGACATCTGAGAAGTGTTGTTTTTCCGCTTCCCGAAGAACCGATAATCGAAAGAACTTCACCCTTTTCGAGTGAAAAAGATATATCTTTGAGAACTTCTGTTTTTCCGAAGCTCTTTTTTATATTTCTGACTTCAAGCACTGACATATCTCTCACCCCTTAAAATAATCGAGCTTTTTCTCGATTTTTCTGAAAACAACGGTAAGGATGCCGTTGAATATGAGATAGAATGCACCTGTGTAGAACAAGGGCCAGATAAGACCGGCACTCTTGATATAAACCTGTGCGCTCCAGATGATTTCGTAAACGGCTATGATTCTTGCAAGTGATGTATCCTTGACAAGAGTGATGATTTCGTTACTCATGGGAGGAATGATTCTCTTGATAACCTGAAGAAGCACGATTTTGAAGAAAATCTGTGTTTTGGTCATACCGAGAACCTGACCTGCCTCATACTGTCCCTTGGGAATTGATTCGATACCGCCTCTGTAAATTTCAGAGAAATAACAGGAATAGTTAAGCACAAAAGCTATGAGAACTGCGGGGAATCTGTCAAGCCCGTTCCAGCCGAAAATAAGTCCCGGTCCGTAGAACACGACAATTATCTGAAGCATGAGAGGTGTTCCTCTGATAACCCATATAAGAAGCTTCATTGCGGCACTGAGAGGTTTGAATTTGCTCATTGAGAAAAAACTGAAAATCAGCCCCAGAGGCAATGAAAATACAAGCGTCAGCCCGAAGAGTTTCAGTGTGGTGCCGAAACCTTGCAAAAGGTCTAACGTAACATTAAGAAATGTTTCCATATAATTAATCCTTTACAGAAAAACTGATTTACAAGAAAAACTGAGGCAGAAATTTCTCTCTGCCTCAAATATCAATCGTCTTTAATCAGAATGCAAGTGTGAGCTCGTACTTAGTTGCAAGACCTTCAAGAACTTCAGTCTTGTTGTCAACCATGAACTTGTTGAGAACTGCTGTAACGTCTGAGCCCTTTCTGAAGCTTACGCCGTACTCTTCGCTTGTGAGCTCGATGCCCTTTGCAAGAGTTGCATAGCTTGTGCCTTCACCTGTCATAGCGTCTGCCATTGTGATGTCAATGATACAAGCATCTGCTGTGCCTGCCTGAACTTCCATAAGAGCATCAGCCTGAGTAAGAACAGCTGTGTATGTGAAGTTGTTTTCTGTTGCAGCATCCTGACCTGCTGAACCTGATTCAACAGCAAACTCAAGGTCTGCCATAGAAGCAGCATCTGCATAATCATCAACCTTATCAGCAGCCATAACAACAACCTGTGCGTTCTTTACGTATGCGTCAGAAACGTTTGTTGCAAGCATGATTTCGTTTGTGATTGTCATACCGTTCCAGATACAGTCAATCTTCTTTGCGTCAAGTTCGAAAACTTTGTTATCCCAGTCGATTTCGATAAATTCAACGTCAACACCGAGGTCTTTTGCAAAAGCTCTTGCGAATTCAGCATCAAAACCTGTCCATTCGTCGCTGCCCTCTTCTTTGTAGTCCATGGGAGCATAATCTGTGATACCAACAACAAGTGTGCCCTTGTTCTTTATGTAATCAAGATCTGATTCAGCTGCTTCGTTTGTTACGTCTGCGTCTGTTGAAGTTTCTTCATCAACAGTAGCGGGTGTACAGCCTGCGAATGCGAATACAAGCAGAGCTGCCATAAGTAATGCAATAATTTTTTTCATGACAATTTTGTCTCCTTTCGATAAGCACTTTGTGTGCTTTCAACGCTGACCATTATACTTTATCAGACTAAAGTTGTAAAGTGTTTTTTCAATTTTTATCCATTTTCGACATATTGAACAAAGAAAACAGCCAGAGAATAAGCTCTGACTGTTGAAATATTACAATAAAATGATATTTTTCAAGAGTTAGTAGTTAGAAGTCAGGAGTTAGAAGTGTCGGAAGTGCTTCGCACTTTTCCGCTACGCTCTATAAAAATGGGGTTTAAGGGGTTTACCCCTTCCGAAACTCCTCACTGCACACTCCTCACTTCTCACTGCATCAATAACCTCTCATCTTCTTGAGGTCTCTGTAATTGATAAGCTTGATACCGAGGGATTCGATATGCTGACGTGTCTTGGGGTCCTTGAAAAGCTCATATTCCCAAACTCTTCTCTGCCATGAGCCTGAAATTGCCTTGATTTCATCGCTTTCATATGCAGGATGGATATATGTTTCTGTTATGCCGTTGTCGAATGTTCTGTAAAGCTCGTAGATGTACTCTCTGAAATTCTCGTAGCTGTCCTTCTGGGGTCCGTTCCAGTCACCGGGCATGAGATAATCGAGCATTGCGACCTTGTTCTGCTCACCGAAAGCTACAAGCTGACCGATAAGATTATCAATCATTTCTTTAGGAATTTTAATATCGAGCATATCATTGCCGAACATTTCATCTGTGAAAACTGTGGGCATTCTGAAAGGCATGCCGTACTTGCCGCAGATTCCGAGAGTTGTTGTAAGAAGCTCAAATCTGCCTGTGTCAACGCCGTAAAGCGAACCCATGTGATTATCGAAATGTGAAGGCTCAAGTCCCATTGCACGAAGCTTTTCAATCTGTGCAACACATTCAGTTGCGACTTCGTCTATATCTGCAGCTGCAGCGAACTGGTCACACTCATGGTGCATGAATCCCTCATCGTCAATGAGAGTTTTTACTTTATCGCCGGCAACGGGAGCCCAACGGTATGTGCCCCATTCGCTTGTAGTTGTAAGATGTACACCTACTGCAAATTCGGGATTTGCCTTAGCAAATTTCACAGCTTCAAAAGCCCAGGGACAGGGCGCCATGATTGTTGCAGAGGTGATACCGCCGCATTTGAAAAGGTCCATTGTTGCCTGATTGTGTGCATGACACATGCCGAAATCGTCTGCATTGATAATCAAATACTTATCCATAAAAAAACTCCTCACTCTTCCGTTTCGGGAAGTATATAATTTTTTATATTATTAAGAAACCTGCCGTCAAGCACAGCTTCCATATAAAGACCGTCATCACGGTATTCTTCAGTTATGACTGCTCCCTCTTTGCGTATCTTTGAAGCAGCAGCACCGTCAGCATAAGGCAGAAGCAATCTGACTTTGCGCCTTGTGTTTTCGAGAAGAGTACACATTTTTTCGAGCAGATTGTCAAGACCGATTTTATTAAGAGCCGAAATTCTGACATCATTTCCCGATTCACCGAAAAATCTCAGATTCGGCGCTTTGTCACATTTATTGTAAACCGTCAGCATGGGCTTGTCCGATGCTCCCAGCTCCGAAACAACACGCTTTGTGACTTTCAGATGCTCTTCAAACTCAATATCGGATGCATCGCAGATATTCAGAATCAGGTCAGCATAAACAACTTCTTCAAGTGTTGATTTGAACGCTTCGACAAGGTCATGAGGAAGTCTTGAAATAAAGCCTACAGTGTCAACAAGCAGAACCGTTCTGCCGTCGGGCAGTTTCAGGGCTCTTGCCGTGGGGTCAAGGGTTGCAAAAAGCTTGTTTTCGGCAAGGACTCCCGCATTAGTCAGGGCATTGAGAAGTGTTGACTTTCCTGCATTTGTGTAGCCCACTATCGCAACGGTTGTCACCGCGTTTTTCTTTCGTCTTTCTCTTAAAAGCAGACGTCTTTTTGAAAGGGTTTTCAGCTGTTCTTCAACTGCATTTATCCGCCTGTGAATATGCCGTCTGTCCGATTCAAGCTTTGATTCACCTGGACCTCTTGTACCGATACCGCCGCCGAGCCTTGACATTTCCGTACCCTTACCGCCAAGTCTTGGCAATGAATACTTGAGCTGTGCAAGCTCAACCTGCAGTTTACCCTCACTTGTCCTTGCATTAAGAGCAAAAATATCAAGAATGAGCATCGTTCTGTCAATAACACGCACATCGGTGAATTTTTCGATATTCCTCTGCTGTGAGGGTGTCAGTTCACCGTCAAAAATCAGAAGATCAATCTCGTTTTCATCGCATATATTCTTAAGCTCCCACAGCTTACCTCCGCCGAGATATGTCGCATTATCGGGCTTGTCACGTTTCTGGATAAGCTTTGCAAAAACTTCGGCACCTGCCGTATGGGCAAGCTCCTCGAGTTCATCTATGGACACAAATGCGTCAAATTCTCCCGTGTCTACACTTACAAGTATACACACCTCGGGAGATGTGGAATTTTTAAAAAATTCAGCCAAATTTATCACCTTATTTAATAGTATCATATTATATATGTCTTTTCAAGCAAAAAAATTTCAGAAAAAGCTACAAATATCGGGAAATATATGATATAATAATAAATTGAAGAATAATTTTATAAACTAAAGAGCTGAAAATTATGAACAATGAGCTTACAAATAAAAAAGTTTATGATGTACTCGTAGTCGGCAGCGGTATTGCGGGAATGTACGGTGCTTTACAGTTTGAAAAAGACACAAGTGTGCTTCTGCTTGCAAAGTACGAAAAGAATGTTTCAAACAGCAATCTTGCACAGGGCGGTATTGCGGCTGTTCTCGACCTTGAGGATGACAGCTACGATTTACACATCAAAGACACCATGATTGCAGGCGGTCAGGCTAATGACCTTGAGGCTGTTGACACTCTTGTGCACGAAGGCCCCGACGATGTCAGAAACATCATGGACAACATGGGTGTTGAATTTGACCGTAACGATGACGGCACTCTTGACAAAACTCTTGAAGGCGGTCATTGCAGAAGAAGAATCATGCACTACAAGGACTCAACAGGTGCCGAAATGGTGCGAAAGCTTCTTGTCGAAACGGAAAAAAGAGAAAATATCGAAACGAGCTACAACACAACTCTCTACTCACTTCAGAGAGTGAAAAGCGGTTTCAGGGCCGACATCATAAAAGACGGCAAGCTTGCAAGCGTTTTCTGCAGTTACTGTATTCTCTGCACGGGCGGTATCGGAAGAGTATACAAATACACCACAAACCCAAAATCTGCAACGGGTGACGGCATCAGAATCGCTTACGAAGTCGGTGCAAAAATCAAGGACCTGAGCTATATTCAGTTCCACCCAACAGCATTCAATTCCGAAAACGGTGAGCAGTTCCTTATCAGTGAATCAGTAAGAGGTGAGGGTGCAGTTCTGAAAAACTGTAACAAAGAACGCTTCATGCACAGATACGATGAACGTCTTGAGCTGGCTCCACGTGATGTTGTTTCAAAGTCCATCATCCTCGAAAGCAGACGTACGGGCAGCAACAATTTCTATCTTGACATAACACATGAAGATGCTGATTTCATAAAATGGAGATTCCCCGGCATTTATCAGGGCTGTATGGAGTACGGTGTTGACATGACTCGTGACCTTGTTCCCATTTTCCCCTGTCAGCATTATCTTATGGGCGGTATCGAAACTGATATTGACGCAAAAACCACCGTGCCCAGACTCTATGCTGCAGGTGAATGTGCAAACACGGGTGTTCACGGCAAAAACAGACTTGCAAGTAACTCTCTGCTTGAAGCTCTTGTTTTTTCAAGACGTGCTGCACAGGACATAAAAAGATGTATGGCGGCAGGATTCCCCACAGTTAGCGAATACCCCAGTCCCCTTGAACAGCCCGAAAACGGTGCTCCCGTTCCGAAAGGTCTGAAATCGGAAATCAGAAGCATCATGCAGAGGTCATATTTCGTACTTCCCGACCAGGGAACGGTCCGTTCGGGACTTCGTCAGATTGACAACATCCTGAAACGACTCAAAGGCGGTTCATACGCAATCACAACGGATTTCTGCGAAGCTCTGAGCATGGCAACAAACGCATATATTATTCTGAAAGAGGTAGACGACAGATGATTCTCCCCGATTTTTATATTGACGAGCTTATCAAAAAAGCAATAACCGAAGACATCAACTATATAGACGTTTCTTCGGCATATCTTTTCGGTGACGATGACAGAACCGAGGCTTATTTTGTATCAAAGGCAGACGGTGTGCTCTGCGGTATTGAAGTGGCTCTGAGAGTTTTCTCACTTCTTGATAACACTCTCGAATACAAGCTTTACAAGCATGACGGTGACGAAATCAAGGCAGGCGACCTGATTGCAGAATTCAGCGGAAAAACCCTGAAACTCCTTGAGGGTGAAAGAACAGCGCTGAATCTTCTTCAGCATATGTCGGGTGTTGCATCAATGACCAATGCGGCTGTTAAGGCAATTGAGGGCACAAATTCGACAATCGCAGACACAAGAAAGACTCTTCCGGGACTTCGTGCCATTCAGAAATACGCAGTAACCTGCGGCGGAGGTCACAACCACCGTTACAACCTTTCCGATGCGGCAATGCTCAAGGACAACCACATTGATGCAGGCGGAGGAATCACAAAGACAGTAAAGACACTCAGAAGCAAAATCGGACATACCGTTAAAATAGAGGTTGAAACAAGAAATCTTGACGAAGTCAGAGAAGCTGTTGAAGCAGGTGCTGATATTATCATGCTCGACAACATGAACCTTGAAACAATGCAGGAAGCCGTTAAAATCATTGACGGCAAGGCTCTCACAGAGGCTTCGGGAAATGTCACTCTCGAAAACATCAAGACTGTTGCCGAAGCAGGTGTTGATATTATTTCCATGGGTGCGATCACTCATTCGGTCAAGGCATTTGATATTTCAATGAGAATAAAGAAATAAGGAGATTGATTCACATGTCAGAAACACCAAAGCTTTCAAGAAAAGAAACAATCATGCAGGCTGTAAAATTCACGCTGTTCTCAACATCGGCAGGTATCATTCAGGTTATCACAGACACACTTCTGAATGAACTTCCTCCCATTTTGTTCAATGTTCAGCTTTCATACTGGGCTTGTTATCTTCCCGCACTTATTCTTTCGGTGCTTTTCAACTTCACCGTAAACAGAAGATTTACTTTCAAATCAGCAAACAACATTCCTCTTGCAATGCTTCAGGTTGCTTTGTTCTATGCAGTATTCACTCCCGTTTCAACAATTCTCGGCGATATGG
The DNA here is from genome assembly GCA_017531385.1 of Clostridia bacterium. Lineage (GTDB taxonomy): Bacteria > Bacillota > Clostridia > Oscillospirales > Acutalibacteraceae > UBA1081. The sequence goes on along the minus strand of JAFXLD010000056.1, from coordinate 10,049 downwards.
CTGCTGTGCGTTTCAATGCCGCAGAAATCGGCTATGTACATTACATAATTCTTGCAGTTACAATGCTTGCAAACTTCGTAACCGAGTTCCTTTTCCAGAAATATGTCGTTTTCAGAAAGTCAATCAACACAAACGACCTTGCGAAAAAAGAAGCAGAGAAGAAAGCACAACAATAATTCAGCATAGCTGAATTATTGTTTCAATTCTCAATTCTCAATGCTCAATTCGCAATTGCGGAAAGGGCTTCGCCCTTTAACCCATTTATTATGAGCGAAGCGAATAACAAGGTTCTGACGAAGGCAGGTTCTTCTATAAATTCAAGCCCGAAGGGCTTCCGATAATTGCGAATTGCGAATTACGAATTGCGAATTTTTGTCAGATCCACCAATAAATTATTGCACATATCAAAAACGGGCAGAGGCTTTCGCTTCTGTCCGTAATTTTTTTAGTAGTGTTCTTTTATCAATGCGATTTCTCTTGCGTAACCGTCAAGCTCATTGGGTGTTTCGAGGTTTATGGGAAGTCCGTCAAGCTGAGGCATTTTTATAAACTTCATAAGTGCTTCAAATCCGATATGACCGTCACCGATTTTCTCGTGTCGGTCCTTATGGGCACCCATGGGATTCATGCTGTCGTTGAGGTGAATCGCCTTGAGCCTGTCGATGCCGATAATCTTATCGAACTCCTCGAGCACAGCCTCGGGGTTATTTATTATGTCGTAACCGCCATCGGAAACATGGCAAGTGTCAAGGCAGACACCTAGCTTGTCGCTCAGTTCTGTTCTGTCGATAATTGCTCTGATTTCCTCAAAATTTCTGCCGATTTCGCTACCCTTTCCAGCCATTGTTTCAAGGAGAACCGTTGTGGTCATTTCGGGAAACAGCACACGGTTGAGAACATCTGCAATCAGCTCAATGCCTTTTTCTGCACCCTGTCCCACATGGCTTCCGGGATGGAAATTATAATAATTTCCGGGCACATATTCCATTCTCTTAAGATCGTCTGCAAAGGTTTCGTATGCAAATTCACGCACTCTCGGGTCAGCTCCTGCCGCATTGAGAGTATAGGGCGCATGAGCTACGATTTTTCCGAATTCATGCTCCTTTGCGAACTCAAGAAACGCCTTTACATCATTTTCATCAATATCTTTTGCTTTGCCGCCTCTGGGGTTTCTTGTGAAAAACTGAAAAGTATTCGCACCGATTGAATGTGCCTGCTTTCCCATTGCAAGAAAGCCCTTTGATGCCGACAAATGACAACCTATATATAACATTTTACTTATCCTCCTTTAACGCTCTGAATGAATTAAGAACTGCAAGCACCATAACTCCCACATCGCCGAAAACAGCAACACTCATTCCCACGATATTGAATGAACAGAGAATCAGGATGCCGATTTTTATCGCAACGGAAAAAATGATGTTCTGCTTTGCGATATTCATGGTCTTTTTTGAGAGCTTCACCGCATCGGCAATTTTCCCGACCTCGTCGGTCATAATGACAATATCTGCAGCTTCAATTGCAGCATCAGAGCCGAGAGCTCCCATAGCAATACCTGCATCTGCCCTTGCAAGTACGGGTGCATCGTTGATTCCGTCACCCACATAAATGGTTTTGCCCGAAGAATTTTTCATTATTTCTTCGAGTTTTTCCACCTTTTCATCGGGTAAAAGCTCGCTGTAAACCTTATCAATTCCGAGTTTTTCAGCAGTCACATCGGCTGCTGTTTTTATATCGCCTGTAAGCATGAAAGCATTTCTGATTCCGACTTTTTTAAGCATCTTTACAACGGAAAGTGCATCGCTCTTTATTTCATCAGATATTATTATACTGCCTCTGAAAACATTGTCAACAGCAACATAAACTGCCGTACCGCCGACTGCTTTTTCATAAGGAATATTCATGCTTTCCATCAGTTTGCCGTTACCTGCAAGCACTGTTTTGCCGTCAATCACGGCTTTTACACCGAAGCCTGCTATTTCTTCGGAAGAAGTGATTTTCTTTATATCAATTTCCTTGCCGAAAGCATCACGGAGCGACTGTGCAACAGGGTGTGACGATACATTTTCAGCATAAACAGCAATTTCAAGAAGCTCATCTGCACTTATATCAACAGCATTTACTTCCTGAACGACAAAAACACCTTTTGTGAGCGTACCTGTTTTGTCGAAAACAACATTTTCAGCATTTGAGAGCATTTCCAGGTATGTTCCGCCCTTTATGAGTATGCCCTTTTTTGCGGCACCTCCGATACCTCCGAAAAATGCAAGAGGCACGGAAATCACCAGCGCACAGGGACATGAAACAACAAGGAATGACAGCGCTCTGTAAATAAAATCGCTGAATGAGGCACCATCAATCAGAACAGGAGGAAGCACTGCAAGAAGCAACGCACACACAAGCACCACGGGTGTGTAATACTTTGCAAAACGTGTTATGAATTTCTCGGAAGTGGATTTTTTTGCAGAGGCAGTTTCCACAAGCTCAAGAATTCTGCTGACGGTGGAGTCATCAAAAGTTTTTGTGACTTTTACTGTCAGTGTGCCGTCTCTGTTTATACAGCCGCTTAAAATCGTATCGTTTTCCCCGACTTCTCTCGGCACGGATTCACCCGTCAGGGCAGAAGTATCAAGGAAGGATTTTCCGTTTATAACAACACCGTCAAGAGGCACTCTCTCACCTGCACCGACCACGATAATGTCACCGATTTCCACCTCATCGGGGTCAACTTTTGTCAGTTTTCCGTCTGTGAGAAGATTTGCGTATTCGGGACAGATATTCATGACCTCACCGATGGATTTCCTCGACTTCTTAACGGCATAATCCTCGAACATCTCTCCGACTCTGTAAAACAGCACCACAAAAACTGCCTCGGGGTATTCCTTTATGCAGAAAGCTCCGATTGCGGCAACCACCATAAGTGTGTTTTCATTGAAAAAATTGCCCTTTGCGATTCCCTTTACTGCACTCAAAATAACTTTCAGTCCGCTTGCAACAAATGCCGCAAGAAACAGGCACAGTCTCAGGATGTTCATGCTTTCGGGCACGAAAAGTGCCGAGACAAACAGCACTGCACCTGCAATCAGTAAAACAAAATCTTTTTTCATTTTATTAAATATACTCAATCTCAACATCGGGTTCGATTTTGTGCACGATTTTTTCAATCTCTGCTTTGATATCTTCTATTTTGGTTTCATCTGCAACGAGAATCATTTTTTCCATGATAAAATTGACAGTTACACTCTCGACACCCTCGAGTGCAGAAATTTTTTCCTCAATTTTTGCCGCACAATTTGCACAGCACAGATCATGAAGCTTGGCTTTTATTTTCATAATAAATCAATCCTTTTCCTTAGGGTGACGGGAATAAAACGAACCCGTTTTTTACAGGCTGATTTCCGTCAATCCTTTGTTAAAATACTCGCAAATCCGTCAGGATTTGCTGCGTTTTGTGCCTTGTCTTGCCAAAAATCCTCACTGTAAAAAATCTTCGACCTTAAAACGAGAGATTTTTATTGGATTTTTGGTATTGAGGATGCAGGAAGGCTGTCGCCTTTCAAATCCGAAATGCCGAAAAGGCTTAAAAATAGCCGTTTTAAGGCGGATTCGGATTATTCCCGACACCCTACATGCTCAATACCCATTTCGAGTATTGTTTTAACATGGTTATCTTTAAGTGTGTAGTAAACATTTTTTCCGTCACGTCTGAATTTTACGAGCTGAGCGTCCTTAAGCACCTTGAGCTGATGGGAAATAGCCGATTTTGTCATACCCAGCACTTCCGAAAGGTCGCAGACGCACATTTCATCATTATCAAGTGCCGCCATGATACGCATACGTGTGCTGTCACTCATGACCTTGAAGAAATCGGAAACGGCATAGAGCACTTCGGTGTCCTCCATAACTTCCCTGACATGAGCCACAACATCGCTGTGCACAACTTCACATTCACACATCTCGCTGTGAGCGTGTATATCCATATTATCACTCCAATTCATTTGAACAATTGAACAATCATTCAACTGTTAATTATATTATATTCATATAAGCACTTATTTGTCAAGGGAAAACAAAAAAATATCGGGCAGACTGCCCGATATCTTCTTATCTGAATTGCAGATTATTGTCTGATAAGCTCCAGAATAAACATCTTCACGATATTAAATATATTGAAAAGCTTTGTTATATCAAAACGGGTGTCTCTTTCAGCCTTTTCGGGAGAGAAAACAAAGTCATCAACGCTGATTTCGGCATCTTTACCTGTAAAGCAGAAATCAATATCGTAAATATTTTTCAGCTTGTCGTTTGCGAATTTCACACCAAAATCCACACCGTAAAGATACATATGGTCAATATCTGCATCAACGGTATGCCATTTGCCGTCAGCAGGAATAACATCACTCTCTCCTGCTGTTGAGTACCACACATCAGCACTTTTATAAACTTTCACACCGTCAAAGACAACATCATTCAGTCCGTTATTTTTCACACGAAATGTGATTGTGCCGTAATCGGAATAATCATAGCACTCGTCGTTGAATCTGACAACGGAAAGTCCGTTTTTACCTGTCATTACGGGACTTACGGCAAACTCGCCGTCAGCTGTAACATTCATACCGTTTGCACCGCTGAAAGCGATATTTGCATTGACACTTTCCCATGTGTCATAGAATTTTGTTGAAGCTTCATCTGCATAAAGATGAAAAGCCGTATCGGATTCGCAGTCTGCCCACTGTTTTTCTGCCCAGTAATGAGCATTTTCCTGATTACCGACAACAAACGGGCTTACGGGAAGACCTTCTGAAGCATAAAGATTTGCGTTCATGTTGCCGAGGCAATAAGCATAGCTTGCAGAAACAGGAGTCTGCACCTTTTCGCTGTATACACACACAGTGTTGCTGTTTACGATTTCAGCCTTTGCGCCGACGAAAATGCCGTCTGCACCTGCCACGGCAAATCCTCTGAGCTGACCGTTCGCAACAAGTCCGTCACCCACATTTTCAAGTGTCACACAGATTCTGCCGTCTTTTATCTCATAATCTTTCACACTTGCGGGGGTATATTCACCGTCACCGCCGTAAACAAGTCCCTTTGCACACAGAGCCATTCTTTCACCAACATCTTTTTTTGTGTCGGGATGAATGGGGCCTAATTCGGGGAGATATGTCAGAGGTACATCGTAAATGGAAACAAGACCTCTGCTTTCGGGCTGAGCTTTCTGAATATCCGTAAAGAATGCGTTCATTTCCAGAAGGTCAATGCCGTTTTCCTTATGATACTGATAAGAAGCAAGCTGTGTGAAAATTATCGGCAGAAGTCCGTCTTCACAGCCGAAATGTTCCGAATATGATTTCTGCATAAGGTCAAAAAGTGCACCGTACTGTTCGGGTGTTTTCTGAAGAATAATGTCACTTTCACCCTGATACCATATCATACCCGCAGGTCTGAAATTGCCCAAAGCATTTATCTTGAGATTGAAGTTTGCTGTCATGTCATAAAACATACTGCGTTCGGTCTCATTCCAGCTATCAAGGGGATAATATTCTCCGCATGAAGTGAGGATATTTTTAACTTCGGGATTGCCGTCGATGGCATCTCTTGAAATCCAGCTTGCGATACATGAACCGCCGAGCGAAGCATTGAGCACACCAACGGGAACATCAAGCTCTTCGTGAAGCTTTTGAGCAAAATAATATGCAACTGCACTTATTTCGTAAACTGCACTGCTGTTGCCGTTTACCCATTTTGCCTCGGGAATATCGTTCTGAGGTGTAGCCGGCACACGCTCATAGCTTCCGTTATACTGTGTTACGGGAGGAACAAGAAGAACACGGAGCCAGTCGCCGAACTTTTCACCGTTTGCAAACATTGACGCGCCTGTTTTTTCCTGAGCAAAGGAATACTGCATGTTACTCTGTCCGCTTGCAAGCCACAGTTCACCGAAAACAACATCACCCAGCACGGCAAATTCTGTATTGTTGCATCTGAGCGAGATTGAATATCTGTCATAACTTCCCTCAGGAGCATCGAATGATACGGAAAACTCTCCGTTTTCAGCTTTTGCACTGTTCTGAGCCACAAGGACATCATTTTTATAAAGTGATGCTGAAATCAGGCTTCCGTTTTCGGCAGTACCTGACAGAATTGCTTCCTTATTCTGCTGAAAAAGCATTCCGTCACCGTAAAATGTGTAAAGCTCTGCCTTGTTCCCGCCTGCAAATGCAACAGAGGAACAGGACAAAACCAGAATAACAGAAATCAGAACACATAAAACCTTTTTCATTACATATCGCCCTTTCAGAGAGACTTAATATAGTAATATTATATTAAATTATAACGGGAGTGTCAAGGAAACAATAATTCACAACAGCCGAATTATTTATTGACATTAAAGTCTCGTAATTATATAATTGTATAATAAAACACTTCGGAGGGCTTGAAAATGAAAAAGAACATCACTCTCGACACAGAAAAAAAGGTTTTTCCTCTTATTTTTATGGTTTTAGGTCTGGGACCTATGCTGTCCCTGTGGATTTTAAGGCTTAACATAGTTGCCGTTGTGTGCGTTGCGTTCAACTGCATTATGTCGGCACTTATCACACTGAGCCTTATCATCAAAAAGAAAGTTTATGCGCCTATGATTTTCGGCTATGCGGCGGCAAGCATCGGCGTTGTTGTTTACTACATAATATGGGGTGCAGACGCAGGCTTCGGTGCATTCACATCGGGTCTTGCAGGTTTTAATTCTGCCGACCATCCGTTGCTTACAGGCTCAGGCAATTTCTTCACAAGACTTCTGGGCAATCTTCTGCTTGTTCTTCCCACAGCACTCGCTCTCTGGGGACTTTTCTTCATCGCAAAGAAAACATTCACAAAAGACGGCTTGAAAATGGCACTTTCAGGCATCATGAGTGTACTTCTTATGGGTACAAGCGTTGCTTATGTGCTGACAATGAATCTTCGTTCAAAGCCCAACACAGACAGACTCTGGGACGGTCAGGACGACTACCTGAACGGTGTTGACAAGGCATCAAAAGACAATCCCAATGTACTTTTCATTATGATGGATGACCTTGGCTACGGTGACGTTTCCCTCAACGGCGCAATTTATGACACTCCGAACATCGACTCCATCGGTGAAAACGGACTCAATCTCACAAACTTCTATTCTGCATATTCAGTCTGCTCACCTGCACGTTTTGCGGCTCTGACAGGCAGATACCCCTACCGTGGCTATGCAGACAATGTTATATATCCCACAGTTGATACACTTTCACCCTTTGCACAGACAAGAATTTTCAACTCAATCGAAATGGGCAACAATGCAGACGGTATGCTCGGCGATGAAATCACAATGGCTGAAACATTCAAGGCTGCAGGCTATTCAACAGGTGCATTCGGCAAGTGGCATCTGGGTGACTACGGTGAATATCTTCCCACAAATCAGGGCTTTGACTACTTCTACGGCAGCCACCATGTAAACGACATGAAGCCTTTCTATCATGTTACCGAAGAAAACGGCGAATGGACTATCGCACATGGCACAGATGAACTCAAAGACCAGAGTCAGGCTACAAAATGGATTCACGATGAAATCACATCATGGATTACAGAAAAAGCAAATGAAGACGCACCTTTCTTTGCTTACTATGCTTCACCCTGGCCTCATGCACCTGTTTTCGCAGGTGACGATTTTGACGGCACAACAGGTATGGGTACATACGTTGACTGCGTAACGGAATTTGACCATTATCTCGGTCAGCTTTTTGACACAATGGAAAAACTCGGTGTGCTTGAAGATACGATTATCGTGTTCACAAGTGACAACGGTCCTGCACTTGAAGGCTCCGTTTCAGACCTGAGAGGCGGTAAATATCTTGCATACGAAGGCGGTCAGAAAGTTCCGTTTATGATCCGTTGGGACAATGCAAACGGTGCTCTGGGTGAAATCGGCACTGAAAGAAACAATTCTGCAGTCCTTGTTGACCTTTATCCCACTCTTGTTGAACTTGCAGGAATTACAGGCAACGGTCAGAAGAATTATCTGCCCGCAGACAGAACAATTGACGGCATTTCAATGGCTTCACTTCTTAAAAATGATGCTGTTATCCACACATCAGAGCATCCCATTCTTCACATGAAGAGAGAAAAGCTCAAGGCAATTCAGTACACAATGCCCACATCTGAAGTCAAAGCACTTTATCCCGATTATACATACGATATTCTCGATAATGAATACATCACATTCAAATATTTTGAAAAGATTCAGAATGACAACTCTGCATTCTGGGACAAGAACAGAAAGAACTGGCTCCATATCCTGACGGATGACTATGCAGAAAACTATAACCGTACCCCCGTCTACCCCGAAATTTCAGAGCAGTATAAAGCAAAAATGCACGAGGTTATGGATAGCTTCAAGGAGAACCGCAGAGGGATTATTGAAGAATAAACAATAATTTATTGAAGAGTTAGAAGTTAGAAGTTAGAAGTTAGGAGTGTCGGAAGCACTTCGTGCTTGTTCCGCTACGCTCTATTAAAGAAATTGAAGTTTTTGCTATATACCGCCATTTTTACTTTATCTGCATTATAATGGGGTAAGGGGCAAAGCCCCTTCATAAACTTCTCACTCCTAACTTCTCACTTCCAACTGATAACGAATTACTCATTAAAAAAGGAGTCCCAAATTGCCCCCTATTTCCCTTATGATCAAGCCTGCATCGTCGCTGTGCAATCTTTCATGTGAATACTGCTTTTACCGTGATGTTTCCGAGCACCGTGAGCATCTCGGATTTGGTATTATGGAGAAAGACACGGCGGAAATACTCATAGAAAAAGCCTTGAAATATGCCTCGGGTGAGCCTGTTGCATTTGCATTTCAGGGCGGTGAGCCGACCCTTGCAGGGCTTGACTACTTCCGTTTTTTTGTCGATACGGTGAACAGACTGAACACAAAAAAAAGTCCCGTTTTCTACGGTATGCAGACAAACGGAACGCTCATTGACGGTGAATGGGCAGATTTTCTCAGTGACAACAAATTCCTTGTGGGACTGAGCCTTGACGGTGATTTTGAGGGCAACAAATTCCGTAAAAAACCGTCGGGACAGAACTCATTCTATAAAATTCTTTCTGCCGCTGATATTCTGAAAAAACATAATGTTGACTTCAATATTCTGACCGTTTTAACAGGATACTGTGCCGAAAACGGTGAGAGAATCTATAAATTTTTCCGTGACAGAGGCTTTAAATATCTGCAGTTTATTCCCTGTCTGCGTCCTTTTGATTCTGACGAGCAAAGTGAACTGTATATGACTGCCGACCAGTATGCTGATTTTCTTATAAAGGTGTTCAATCTCTATGTCAAGGACTATGTAAGGCATAATTATGTCAGCATCCGTCAGTTTGACAACTGGGTAAGGCTCTTTCTGGGACAACCCACCGAGCAGTGCGGAATTCAGGGGCACTGCACACATCAGTATGTGTCGGAAGCAAACGGAAATATCTACCCCTGCGATTTCTACTGCACAGACGAATATTTTCTCGGCAACATAAAAGAAACAGATTTCACAGCAATGGAAAAGAGTGAAACTGCAAAAAATTTCATCAGAGAAAGCCTGAAAGTGCCCGAAAAATGCAAAAAATGCAACATTTACGGCATGTGCCGTGCAGGCGGTTGCAAAAGAACACAGAGAAGCGAAGATTACTGCAAGGCATATAAAAAGTTCTTCACTTCCTGCCTGCCTCTTTTCAGAGTTTTTGCAAACGAAAAACCGTATAAACAATAATTTGTGTGGCTTAACGTCACCAAATTATTGTTTCAATTCTCAATTCTCAATGCTCAATTCGCAATTATCGGAAGCCCTTCGGGCTTGAATTATAAAAATGGGTCAAAGGGCGAAGCCCTTTCCTCAATTGCGAATGATAGATTGTCAAGTTAAGTGCAACACTTTAATAATTCAAGAGTAAGAATCTCAGCAGGAGATTTAAAACCAAATCGTTTTCTTGGTCTGTTATTGATTAAATCAACAACAAAAGATAAAAGGTCATCT
>JAFXLD010000055.1 GCA_017531385.1 Clostridia bacterium | reverse complement strand
TCTGCGTACGTGCGTACAAGTGTACGTATGTACGCAGGGAAATGAACAAACTTGCTCTATATACAAATGGGAATTATATGCCTTGAAATGTTCCTGATATTTTCAAGGTGGCTGTAGTATCCTCTATACAGGCTTTTGCCGTTTCACCCGAAATAGTTCCTGCCCCGGAATCTCACCGCAACGTTGCCTCGCTCGTATCATCGCAAAGTCGTATCACTTTCGGACGGTCATTCAGTTGTCAAAGCACACGAGAAAAAACATCCCTCAAGGGGTAAGGGTTTAGAAAGGCAAAAATGAAAGCAATTTGCAAAATTTTTTTAAAAGATCTGCAATTTCGTTGTTTTGTACAACAAAACACCTTGTTTTATATGAAATTCGACTTACCTTTATAATTTTCGAAAGTAATTTCTACTTATTTATTAAGACAAGATTTTTCGTATATACAAAAATAATTTTCCTCTCGCCTATGTATTGCACGAATTTTTAGATTTTGTGGAAAGTTTCAAGAAAATACCCTCTACTACTTTATTGGGACATTTTTTTACGCTTTGGCCCACTTTTATTGAAGAATTTACAAAATGTTTAAATTAAAAATCTATATCCCCAACATATATTTCCTACAAGATTTGAATTTTGGCGAAAAATTTTATCTCCCACCATCTTATTGCACGGTTTTTAGCATTTTGACTGAATTTTTTTATAAAAAAAAGTCCTCACCTCCGATGAACAGAGGAAAGGACTTTAAGAGTCGGTATCGTATAAAAGAAACAAAAAAACACCGGATGAAATAAGTCAGATTACCTCTGTTCTTATCTTCATACGGTGCTTGAGTAGTCAATAAATATTGCTCCGCTTACGCGCTATAAAGTAAATTAATATCAAATTGTGCATCAAGCATATAGAACGAACATATGACTTGATAAGAGTTCTTTCTAAAGCTTCTGCATATTATTTATTTTAACACACAAATAATCGCAGGCATTTTTAGTGTTTATTATCACTATATCATTTCATTAAATCGCTCAGCGTGATACCGTCAAAATAATTATTTACCATATTATGAAATTCAGTCCACATAGGTAAAGTGGGGCAGGTATCGGCACGATCACACTTTTCGGCATTGCATTGAAGGCAGGTTACCGGTGCGAGGTCGCCTTCGGCAAGTCTTAAAATATCGCCTACTCTATAATCTTTCGGTTCTCTTGATAAACGGTAACCGCCACCCTTGCCGTGAACACCCTCGACATAATTATTTTTTGAAAGAACGGGCATAATTTTCTCGATATATTTGAGTGACAGACCCTGGCGTTCCGCCACATTTTTCATTGCGATATAGCCGTCATTCTGATGTTCTGCAAGATCAAGTAATACGCGCAAAGCGTATCGTCCTCGCGTGGAAATTAACATAATATGTCTCCTCAGTTTTTGGTAATTTTATTTATTATACACCCAAACAGGTAGGTAAATCAAGTAAATATCATTATTTTATCGTTCCACCACCCAACACGATGTCTCCGTCATACAAAACAGCAGCTTGTCCTGGTGTAATTGCCCGTTGAGGTTCGTCAAAAGTGATATGAACGGTATCTGCTCCCGTAGGAAGTACAGTCGCCCACTGTTCCGGATGACGATAGCGTATTTTCGCCTTGCAACGAAATTCGCCCTCAAATACTTTGCCGCTTATCCAGTTAAAATCGGATATATCCGCCTCACGACTGAACAGATCGTCATTACTGCCGAGAATAACGTTGCCATCTTGAGGACAGATCCCGCATACATACAGGGGTTCGGTGTGTGAGATACCAAGACGTTTTCGCTGGCCTATGGTGTAATGAATCACGCCCTTGTGCCGTCCGAGAATATTACCCTGTTTATCCACAAAATTCCCCTCGACGGGTCGTTTCCCTGTTTGTAATTCTATCACGCTGGCATAATCTCCGTTCGGAACAAAACAAATATCCTGACTATCGGGTTTGTCAGCATTAACAAACCCGCTTTCTTCGGCTATGGCACGGACTTCAGTCTTTTGCATACTGCCAAGCGGAAACATGGTGTGCACAAGCTGATCCTGTGTCATGGAATATAGGACATAGCTCTGATCCTTTGTTTCGTCTAATGCTTTTTTCAGTACAAATTTACCG
>JAFXLD010000054.1 GCA_017531385.1 Clostridia bacterium | reverse complement strand
GTTTATGAAGGGGCTTTGCCCCTTACCCCATTATAATGCAGTTTGTTCGCAAATGGCAGTATATGGCTGAAATTTGAATTTATTTCAGAGCGTAGCGGAACAAGTGCGTAGCACTTCCGACACTCCTAACTTCTAACTCCTCACTTACAATAATTTAGCTCCGCTAAATTATTGTTTGCCAAATCACCAAAAAAGCTGTTTGTGTTGATTATTATGCACATTATTATATAAAATAAATAAATTAACAAAAATTATATAAAAATTGCTTGAAAAATATTGTGCATTGTGGTATAGTTATTGCGTATTATAACCACTAATGGAGGTATACGAAATGAAGAAATTCAAAAAAGTAATCAGCATTATACTTGCTGCTCTTATGACTTTCAGCGCTATCGGCGTTGTTTCATTCGCAGAAGACGATGCTGCAGTTGATTACACAAGTCAGCTCATTTCTGCTGCAACAGGCAGTGATGAAAAAGTTGCTACAATCATTCTCCCCGGTATCGGTCAGTCAGATTCTACTTATGTTAAAGAAGATGGCTCAACAGTAAGTGGCGGTCTTATTCTTATTGATTCAGACGGAATCGCAGGCCCTATCATTACAAAGCTTGCATGGCCTCTTCTTAAATCAATCGGCACAAGATCAGCTGACCCCAAACTTCAGAGTGCAGTTTATGATGTAATTTCTGACCTTTTCTACATTCAGGCATCAGATAAAGACGGCACAGCAAGAGAAGAGCTTATCCTTACAAGATATCCTTATGCACTTTCACAGTACAATGAGGATGATCACGGCTGGTTCTACAGAATGTTCCCAATGGAGCCCGTTGTTGAAGCTATGGCTGCAAAGTACGGCGCATCAGATCCCTCATATAATCCCGAAGATTATATCTACCTTTCAACATTCCAGCTTATTGCTAATCCCCATGATTCTGCAAGAGAACTCAAGGATTTCATTGCTATGGTTAAGGAACAGACAGGTTGTACAAAGGTTAACCTTGTTCCCATCAGCCTTGGCGGTACAATTATGACATCTTACCTTCAGCTCGTTCAGGAAGAATACAACGGTGATTTCTCAGATATCAACAAAATAATCAACATCGTTGCTTGTCTTAACGGTACAGACCTTTTCTCAGACTTCTTTGACAGAAAATGGAACCTTGCAGACGAATTCCTTTATGATGAGTACATCGATCTCATCGTTGAAGCAAACGGTATGGAACCTTACATGGGCGGCCTTATCAAGATTGCTCTCAAGATAATTCCCAAAGAAGCTCTCTATGCAATACTTACAGGTGCTATCGAAGGTCTTCTTGACAACATGCTTGTTAACTGTCCTCAGTTCTGGGCAATGGTTACTAAGGAAAGATATGAAGGTCTTGCAGACAGATACCTTGTTGGTGAAGAGTATGCGGCACTCCGTGCAGAGACAGACTGGTTCCAGAATGCAAGAATGAATCTTGTTGACAACCTTAATTATGTTAAGGACAACTACGGTGTTGTAACATATACAGTTTCAGCTTACGGTCTTCAGTTCACAGACGGTGAATACAACTTCTTCGGTATTGTTGATTCATCAGCAAAAACAAACTCAGACGGTATCATCAATATCAGCTCTGCAGCACTCGGTGCAAGCTATGTTGTTCCCGGTGCTAAGTATGAAAACGCAGTTATGCCTTCACCCGACGGCGAGCTTGACATTTCAACTTGTGCATTCCCCGATACAACATGGTTCTTCAAGAATCAGCATCACGAAGTAGGCAGAAATGACGTTATCCTTAAGCTTCTCGGTCAGATTCTTGTTGGTGAGGTTACAGACGTTAACTCATCTGCAAACTTCCCCCAGTTCAACTATGGCCGTGTAACAAGAAATCTCACAAGAGATGGCTGGCTTATGGACCAGGCTGCAGAAGTTATTGCTAACGAAGAAGGTCTGTATACTCAGGAACAGATCGACACAGTTAAGCCCGTATACGAAAAGGCAGTAGCAATGCTCAACAAGACTCTCCTTGATGAAAAATCAGCAGCAGAAGCAGAAGCTATGGTTAAAGAGCTTAACGATGCTCTCGCTTGCACAGGTCTTACATCTGTTGAAGCAGGCCCTGATTTCTTCACACAGGTTCTTAACAAAGTTCTCGGTTCTATATAACAAAAAGCATTTTGCAAGTAATAATAAAACAAATGATGCCACCCGAAAGGGTGGCATTTCTATTTAAGGCTGATTCAAGTATGTTTTTTTATAATATAACAGGTGAAATGTTGATAAATTAAGGAAAAACTCTTGTATCATGTTTATGAATGTAGTATAATATTACATTATGGATAAGTATAACACGGAAACGGAAGGTGCTATCTGATGGATGAAAATAACGTAAATTCAAAGCCTTTGGATTCAGAAGACGGTGTTGTTGAAAACATTGAAACTGAAGCAAATGAAGCTGAAGTGGTTGAAACTGCTGAAACTGAAGATGCAGAGGTTGTTGACGCAGTTGACGCTGAAAACGAAGCTGAAGTTAAAGAAACAAACGATGCTGTAAGCGAAGCAGAGGCTGTTGAAGCTGCTGATGCTGAAGTCGAATCTGAGGTTGAGGAAACAGTTGAGGGTGAAAACGAAACTGAGGTCAACAAAACTGCTGAACCTGCAAAGAAAAAGAAAAAAGGCAAAGGAGTAATAATTACAATTGCAGCTCTTGGTTGTATTATTATTGCAGCAATTATCGGTATGGTTGCAGTGGTAATGAATTCAGTCAATGCGAAAATCGATCTTGAACAGACGGTTCTCACTGTTGATGATGTTGATAGTTCTGCAGCTGAGTTTTATCAGGCTTATATGTATTATTACGGCTATAATTCATATTATCAGTATTCAGATGAAGAGCTTAAAGATCTTGCGATTGACCAGCTTGTTCTGACAAATACTTTGTATGCAGAAGCTTTAGAAAACGGCTATACTGTTACAGACAAGATTCAAGCACAGATTGACGAACAGCTGGGCAGTATCACCGAAACAGCTGAAGCTTCAAGTATGACTGCCGACGAATACCTTGACAAATCCTTCTGCAAGGGATTTACTCTTGATATGTTTAAGGTTATTGTCGAAAAGAGTCTGATTGCTCAGGCATATTATGAAGACAAAATGGCTGATATTGAGGCTCAGTACACGGGTGACAAGGGTACAGCAAAGATCGAAGCAGAATATGCTGATAACAAGTTTGACTACGATCAGACAGATGTTTCATATTGGTATTTCGATGCTTCCGAAGAAAATGCCCAGTCTGATGCAGACGCAATCGTTGCTCAGGTAAAAGACGGAAAGACATTTGAAGAAGCAATCAAGAGCGTTACAGGTGATTCCGAAGCAATCCCCAACAATCTTAAAGGTCACAGCAAGGCAGCTCTCGAGAGCGGAAAATTTGTAACTGATGCAATTGACTGGATTTTTGCTGAAAATGAAGACGGTACTTATAAGAACGGCAAAGGTGCTGTAACTACAGTTTCTGATGACAGCAAAGTTTATGTTTTCTATGTTAATAATGCTCCTCACAGAGACGAAACACACCCTGTTGATGTGTTCTATATTCAGGTCGATGTAAGCACAGATTCTTCAATAAAAACCGAAAAAGAGCTTAAGATTGAGGCAAAAGCTGCTGCTGAGTCAATTCTTAAGGAATTTGAAGGAACAGATAAGTCAAAAGACAGCTTTACAGACCTTGTGATAAAACATAATAACGGCGACAACGATCTTGTATCCGGAGATATTTTTGAAGCAATGAAAAATGACGGTTCGGAAGATTCTGCTGTTTCAGAATGGGCTTTTGATGAATCAAGAAAAGCAGGAGATTATGCTCTTGTAGAAGCTGACGGTTGTTATTATATTCTTTTCTTTGATAAAAAAGCTGAAAATGCAGTATGGTATGACACTATTCTCAATTCATTGATAACAAACGAAGCAAGAGGCTTTGAAGAAAATGCAATTGCTGAGGGTACTGAAAAAGCTGTTATAAATGATGAAGCAGTAAACGAAGTTATTGACTATGTTGTAAACATCGTTGCAGCTCAGTACGGATATTGATTTTTTCACAATATTATTGAAAAGGCTTGTATATTTTATTAAAATATAGTAAAATAAAAGTTAATCAAACTTGTTGAAAGGTGTTTATTTTTATGGACAAGAATGAAAAAGAAGCTCTTGACGCGTATCGTCAGGAACGAAAAGAAAGAATAGCTAAACAGGCTAAGCAGAATGCAAAAAAATCAAATGCACATAACGGCGCAAAGGCAGTTTTCGGAAGAATTGCAAAGTGCCTTGTTGCAGTGGTTGTTGTTCTGGCAATCCTTGCAGGAACGCTTAATTTCTTTGGTGTTCCCCAGAGAATTATCAAGGCTGTTGAAATTGACGGAAAAGCATATTCAATGAGCGAACTCGCTGTCTATTATATGCAGATGTATCAAAATGTTTATCAGACTGCAGCTACATATGAGAGCAACTACGGTGAGGGAACAGGTAAGATGCTTACAGGTTATGACATGAACCTTTCACCTGCTGCTCAGACCACTAAGGACGAAGACGGTAATGAGATTTCATGGGATGAGCAGTTCCTTAACCAGGCAATCGAATACATGGCAAAGGTAAAGAGATATTATAAAGCAGCTGTTGATGCAGGCATTGAAATGTCTGAAAAAGCACAGGATGAAATTGATAAGGCTCTTGAAAGTCTGTCAGGAAATCGCGGTAACTACTCTGTTTCCGGATACCTTACTCTTTATTTTGGTAAGGGCGTAACAGAAAAGCTTTACAGACAGGTTCTTACAGAGCAGCAGATGGTAGCTCTCTATCAGGAAGCAAAACAGGATGAGCTTAAAGGCAATTACTCCAAAGATGATGTTACTGCTGAATATAACAAAGATAAGTCCGCATATGACGTTGTATCATTCAGATGGTATACAATTGACATCAAGAGCAAAGCAGAAGTAACAAGCACTGTAGGCGAAGATGAATCTGTTGTAACAACTTCAACTTTTGCAGAAGAGAAGGAAGCAGTTGCATTTATTGAAAAGGTTAAGTCTACAAAGAACTATAATGAAGATACTTTTAAGCAGGCTGTTCTTGATCGCACAGACAAAGAAAGCACTGATTATGACACATACAGCCAGGATACAGCAACACTCATGCAGAAGATTGACAAGGAAACAATCAAGGCTAATGTAAGCGAAGATGCTGCAAAATGGCTTTTTGAAACAGATGCCAACGGCAACTATATCAGACAGCCCGGTGACATGAATTATTATGTAAGCACTGATGAAAAGGATGTTTACATCTTCTATGCAACAGGTATTCCTTACCAGGATGAAACTGTTCCCGCATCAGTCCGTCATATCCTTGTTCAGTTCCCTGAAACAACTACAGGAAAAGAAGCTGTAAGCGGTGAAGATGTAACAGGTGAAGCAGATACTAAAGTTTCAGATAAGGTGAAGGCAGAATGCAAGAGCGAAGCTGAATCAATTCTTGCTGATTACGACAAGTATATCAAGGAGAATGCAAGCGGAAAAGCTGACGAAGACTACTTCGGTGAACTTGCAAGCAAGCTCACTGATGATAAGGGGTCAGCGGGTGTAGGCGGTCTTATCGAGAACCTTGAGAATAACGGTGCGTATGTTCCCGCATTTGAAGATTGGGTATTCTCTGAGGGTGATTTCACAGGTGAAGAGAGAACACCCGGTTCAACAGGTATCATTGAAACAGAGTACGGCTATCATGTAATGTATTATGTTGGCGGAAATGAAAATCCTGTATGGTACGATACAATTCTTGATACTCTCATTTCTAAGGATTGGGAAGAGGAACAGACTGAATTTGAAAAGCAGTTTGGTGAAGATGCAATCGTAAGAAAGTCAATGATTGAAGGCTGGGTAAAGAAGAATTCAATCAAGACTATCGAGAGAAACTATGGTTTATGATAACTGAATAATAATTACGGAGTCGGGCAAAACCGACTCCGCTTTTTTTGATATAAGGAAAACAATAATTTATCGGGCTGTGCCCGCCAATAGTTAGGAGTGAGGAGTGAGAAGTGAGGAGTTTATGAAGGGGCTTTGCCCCTTACCCCATTATAATGCAGTTTGTTTGCAAATGGCGGTATATCGCTGAAATTTGAAT
>JAFXLD010000053.1 GCA_017531385.1 Clostridia bacterium | reverse complement strand
GGCTACTTCGCAGCAGTGAACAAGGGTACGCTGTTCGCATTCGCCATCGACGGCAAAGACAACGGCAGCTTCACTCTTTAAGGCAGGAGGAAAACACAATGCCCGACATGAATGATTATCATGCGTTCAAAAGCACCAGCGGTGGCTCGGGCGGCAGCAGCGGTGGCGGTGGTGGCAAGGGATTCGGCTGCGGCTGGATCGTCATCGTGATCGTCGTTATCCTGCTGATATCCTTCATCGCAGACGGTGCAAGTTGGGACGCAATAGACACGCTGCTGGGATTGGGGCTTTTGGCATTCCTGTTCTTCCGCTGGATATCCACATAAGGCGGCAGTTACACTACTTTTGCTTACTTTTACCTCAATTCTGCTCCGTTTGGTTACTCTTTCGCAGTAAACTCATTCTTCGGAATGAGTTTTTTCTTTTTATAAGTATATTGCAATTGTAAAATATATCATTTATAATTATAAAAGACAAAAAGGGGTGTAGGTATGTATTACGGAATGGTTTCTGCTGCCGTTATTATGTTCGGTTTGCAGTTTTTCTTTAATCAGAAATATGAAGCTGAAACAGGAAACGGCAGAAAAGCTTCAATGATGTTTATATTGCTGAGCAATGCCGTCGGTCTGTTTATATTGCTGGCAGTAAACGGTTTCAGAATGGAGTATACCAATTTTACGTTCATTTTTGCTCTGTTTGCGGCGATAAATATGTTGCTGTATAATATATGCAGTATGAAAGCTTTAGGAAAAATCAATCTTTCTTTATATTCGCTTTTCAGTATGCTCGGCGGAATGGTGCTTCCGTTTTGTGCAGGTGTGTTTTTCTTTGATGAAGATTTTACATGGGGTAAAGCAATTTGTCTTGTAACGGTTATTGCGGCACTTTTGCTTAATGTCAAAAAAGGTGAAAAACAGAAAGGTACGATTTATTATATCGGAATTTTTGTTTTTAACGGAATGAGTGGTGTTATTTCAAAGTTTTTTCAGGCACTGCCTTATGAAAAAACAAGTGAAGCTGCTTATTCGGTATGGAGTGCTCTGCTTACTGTGATTTTTGCAGCTGTCGCATTGTTGTTTATGCGTAAGGATAATGTAAAGATCAATCTTAAATCTGTCTGCTGGAGTTCAGGATACGGTGTGCTGAATAAAATCGGTAATCTGTTGTTGCTGGTTGCCTTGGCACATCTTCCCGCATCTGTTCAGTATCCGATGGTTACAGGCGGTGTTATGATAGTTTCAACACTTCTGAGTTATTTCACGCCCAAGAAACCCGGTATCCGTGAAATCGCATCTGTGATTTTGTCATTTGTCGGTATAATGGCTCTGATTTTATTATAATAGAGTGAGGTAATAACTATGAAAACTATAAGACTTGGTATTTTCGGTTTAGGACGTGGAAGCGGATTTGCAGAACCCATTATTGCAAACGGTGGCGAGGTTGTCGCAATGTGTGACCGTGATGTTGCAAAGATGGAAAGTGCATCGGAAGACCTTGAGAATAAGCCTGCATTTTATGAAGATTTTGATGAGTTTATAAAACATGATATGGACGCTGTTTTTCTTTCCAATTGCTTTCATGAGCATGCTGAATTTGCGATAAAATGCCTTGAGAAAGGACTGCATGTTTTATCTGAATGTACAAGCAATATAACCATGGCAGAGGGCGTTGCACTTGTCCGTGCTGCAGAAAAGAGCAAAGGTTTTTATATGCTTTCGGAGAATTACCCGTTTATGCAGTTCAATCAGGAGATGAGAAAGGTATATCGTGGCGGCAGTCTCGGTAAGGTTCTTTTTGCAGAGGGTGAATATAATCATCCCTTTGATATGGATGATAAAGAAACACATAAGTCTTTGCGTCCTTATGCTGCTCATTGGCGCAATTATCTTCCCCGTACATATTACATAACTCATTCACTTGCACCTCTTATGTATATCACGGGTGCAATTCCCAAAAGAGTAACTGCATTGCCCGTTTATGCTCCTTTTGATGAATTTGAGATCTGCGGTTCATTTGTAGGAGACCGTTCAGCTGTTATAACTTGTCTTAATGACGATGCGTCAGTTTACCGTGTGACAGGTTGTGCCGCTTACGGTGCTCACGGTAATTCATACCGTATCTGCGGTACAAAAGGTCAGATAGAGAATCTCAGAGGACAGGATGACAAGGTCTGCCTTCGGTATAATCATTGGGAAAAACCCGAGAATGCTGAGTGTGAAAGCACATATTCACCTGAATGGGATGAGGATACACGTGAACTTGTTGAAAGAGCCGGTCACGGCGGTGGTGATTTCTTTGTTATAAAGGAATTTTTTGATTGCATCCGTGAAAACAGAAAGCCCGAAATGGATGAGTATTTTGCAACAGTCTGTGCTTCAGTTGCTATTCTCGGTCACAGAAGTATGCTCGAAAAAGGTGTTCCGTACGACATTCCCGATTTTCACAATGAGGAAGACAGGAAAAAATACGAAAACGATACTCTTTCACCTTTCTACGGGAAAGACGGCTCTGAACCCACACTTCCTTGTTGCTCAAACCCTGATTTCAGACCGACAGAAGAGCAGTATAAAAAATATCTTGAATTAGTCGGTGAATAATATATTAAAGATGGAAGTTGAAAAATATGTATGAACTGATTCAGTTGACAGAAAACAGCTACTATATCCAGAGTCCTGCAAAAATAGGACTTGTGAAGCTGAACGAAACCGATGTGTGCCTTATTGATAGCGGTAATGATAAGGATGCAGGACGAAAAATCCGTCAGATTCTTGATAAAAACGGATGGAAGCTGACAGCAATATTCAACACACATTCAAATGCAGATCATATAGGCGGAAATAAATATCTGCAGTCTCAGACGGGCTGTAAAATCTATGCACCGGGCATTGAGTGTGATTTTACAAATCATACAGTGCTTGAACCGTCTTTTTTATACGGCGGATATCCCTGTAAAGAACTCAGACATAAATTCTTAATGGCGCAGGAAAGCGAAGCTGAAAATCTTACTGCTGATGTATTGCCGACAGGGTTTGAAATTATCAGTCTGAAAGGTCATTTCTTTGATATGGTAGGATTCAGAACACCTGATGATGTTGTTTACCTTGCAGACTGCCTTTCAAGTAAGGCGACTCTTGATAAATACAAAATCGGTTTTATTTATGATGTTGCTTCATATATTGAAACTCTTGAAACGGTTAAAACACTTAATGCAAAAATATTTGTTCCGTCACATGCCGAAGCAACAGAAGACATATCAGAACTTGCACAGTATAATATTGATACTGTTTATGAAATCGCAGAAAAAATCTGCAGCATATGTTCAGAACCTCTTTGCTTTGAGATGATTTTGAAAAAGCTGTTTGACGAGTATTCTCTGGCAATGAACTTTGAACAGTATGTTCTTGTTGGAAGCACTGTGCGTTCATATCTTTCATGGCTGAAAGAACAGGGAAGAGTTAATGTTCTGTTCGAGAACAATATGCTTCTCTGGAAGACTCTGTAGTATTATTTCAGCATGGTGCAAAATTTGGTTGAATTTATCATTTAATAATAGTATAATAAATATTATTAAAAAAGAAAGGTGAATTGTTATGTTAACATTTCTCAATAAAATTATCGCTTTACTTCTTATTCCTTTCGTTATGAATCCAGCTTCACCTGTTCTTGCAATTCTGAAGTTGGTTTATGCCGAAAAAGAAGTTATTTCTCTCTCTGAAAACGGTGTGGGCAGTGAAAGTGATCCTGTTTATCTCACAGCTCACAGAGGTATTACTGCTGTAGCGCCCGAAAACACAATTCCTGCTTACGAAAAAGCAGTTGAACTCGGTTTCTACACTGCTGAATGTGATATTCTTCTCACAAAAGACAATGAATGGGTTCTCAATCACAACAGCACAACAGACAAGATGTTCTTTGAAATGGGTAATATTTCAGATTATACTCTCGAAGAACTCAAAGGCTTTACGTACAGACAGGGTGTAAACTTCTGGCAGGAGGGTCTTGAAATTGCTACTCTTGACGAATATCTTGATGTTTTTGTCGATACTCAGACAAGGCCTCAGATTGAAATTAAGGCAGACGGTTACGATATGCTTTACACAGTCGTTAATGCCGTTGAAGAAAAAGGTCTTGTAGAAGAAGCTATTGTTATTTCATTCGATTTTAAACAGCTTGAAGTTATTCATGAACTCAATCCTGATATCGAGCTGTGGTATCTCATAGACGAAATCACAACAGACGAAATTGCTAAGGCTCAGACACTCAGTGACAATGTATGGCTTTCACCCAACTTTGAAGCAAATGATCAGGCTTCAATTCAGCGTGCACTTGATGCTGGTATCGGTGTTTCTTTCTGGACTGTAAACACTGTTGAAGATGCAAAAATGCTCTATGATATGGGTGTAAGATACATCGAAACAGATATTCTTTGCAATTAAGAGGTTTAAAATGGACAATTCATATCTTGAAAAAGTAATTTCACTTACAAAAAACGGTTTATACAATGAGGCAGACCCTATATACATAACAGCTCACAGAGGTGTTACAACATTTTCTCCCGAAAACACA
This sequence comes from Clostridia bacterium, assembly GCA_017531385.1. Taxonomy (GTDB): domain Bacteria; phylum Bacillota; class Clostridia; order Oscillospirales; family Acutalibacteraceae; genus UBA1081. The sequence continues at coordinate 6,033 of JAFXLD010000053.1, read as the reverse complement.
CTTCCTGCTTATGAGAAGTCAGTTGAGCTCGGTTATTACACCGCAGAGTGTGACATCAGACTTACAAAAGACGGTGTGTGGGTGCTTCATCATAACGGTGACCTTGACATTTTTGGTGAAGAGGGAACCATAGAAGATCATACTTACGATGAGCTTTGCAAATTTACATACAAAAAAGGTGTCAATTGCAACAGGGAAGGTCTTAAAATCTGTACGCTTGACGAATACCTTGATGTGTTTGTCGGCACTTCCACAAGACCTCAGATTGAGATAAAGACCGAAACTTACGACACCCTCGGCACGGTTGTTGATGCTGTTGTAAAAAAAGGTATGGCAAAGCAGTCAATTGTCATTTCCTTTGACCTTAAACAGCTTCAAATTATCCATGATCTGAATCCCGATATTGAGCTCTGGTATCTTATAGGTGAAATCACACCTGAAAATATTGCAGAGGCAAAAGCAATAGGAGACAATGTGTGGCTTTCTCCTCATTACGACAAGAATAGTGACGAATCTATAAAACTTGCTCTCAAAGAGAAAATCGGTGTATCTTTCTGGACTGTAAATACAATCGAAGATGCAAAAAGACTGTATGATTTAGGTGTAAGATACATCGAAACAGATATTATATGTAAATAACAAATTGACCGTCAGAAATGGCGGTCAAAGTTTTTTTTTTGCATCTTTTTGTAACCTTTTTTGTATTTCCGTGTGTTGTATATTATGAAAAGGACGTGATTGAAATGATTTAGATATCAGACGTGTTAAAACAGCGATATGGGATATTTTTTAAATAAAAGTTAAATTGGAGGAAATTATTATGAAACGTACTATTAAATTAATATCAATAACATTATCAATGATTGTATTTGTTATGAGCCTTACAACTTCTGTATTTGCTTTTAATGATACAAAATATGTTGATGCTTTCAGTGATGAAGCCGTTAAGATTTTTGAAACAAACAGATTCGGTGACCTGGATGGTAATTCAGAAGTCAATGCGGCAGATGCAAGGAAGTGTCTTAGGACTGCTGCAAAGCTTGACTCTCTTGAAGGCAGCATATTTAATGCAGCTGATATCAACGGTGACGGTGAAGTCACAAGTGCTGATGCAAGAGCAATTCTTCGTGCTTCTGCAAAAATTGAGGAGCTCAATGCTTGTGTTTTGTTTTTTGACGCGATCAATTCAAAGGTTGTTATCGGTGCTCTTGAAACAGCAGGCAGTGGCAGATATGTGTGGCATTGCACTGTGGAAGACAAGGATGCCGTTAAAGTGGACAGTTATGTTTTATCACAGGAAGAAAGCAACGGCATCGACGGCTATCCTGTACAGCAGTTTTTTGAAATCACAATTGCCGAAACAGGACGATATAATGTTAAATTTGAACTCAAAAACAGCGGAAATGAAGTTATAGATAAATTCAGCTTTGATATCGGATGTTATTATACAGGAGATATTGTAGATGATTTTGTGAATTTATAAGAGATGCCTATTTTAATCTGTAAATCAGGCAGGGGAAAGTTTATTCTTTCCTCTGTTTATTTTTTAACAATCTTCTTGACTTCAAATTACTATTGATGTATAATTTATTTGTCTAAATTTTTTGAAAGAGGAAGATTTCAATGATTGATTACAAAATGGAGCTGAATGACGAGCAGATCGCTATACTTAAAGGCGAAAAAGGCGAAGCCATGCAGCAGGTTCTTGAAACTATCGTTCTTTTCGGCGATATTTTCGGTGCAAAAAGACTTATCCCCGTAACTCACAAGGACACTCATCTTGTTACTTCTTTCGGTTTGGGTGTTCTCAAGCCCCTTTACGCTTGTATGGAAAAGCTCACAGCAGCAGGACTCAAAGCACAGGGCTATCTTACAGTTGACCCCAGACCTCTTGATTATGAAAATGTTAAGTGTAATCCTCTTGAAAAGTTTGTTTTTAATAAGAAGATGTACACAATGCAGGAGCCTTACGAAGCATATCTTCGTCAGCTCGGTCTAAAAGACAGCAACGCATTCACTTGCACATGCTACCTTGACGAAGTAGGTAACGTACCCAAGGAAGGAGATATTCTTTCATGGGCAGAATCAAGTGCTGTTGTATATGCTAACTCTGTTCTCGGTGCAAGATGTAACAGAAACAGCGGTATGCTTGATCTGTTCGGTGCTATCTCAGGTTATGTTCCCGAATTCGGTCTTGTAACAGACGAGGGCAGAAAAGCTACGTGGAAAGTTTATGTTAAGACCACAAAGAAGCCCGAAGCACAGGTTCTCGGCAGTGCAATCGGTATGAAGGTTATGGAAGAAGTTCCTTATGTTTACGGACTTGATACATTCATCGGTGATGAACTCAATAACGAAAACAAGTCATACCTTAAGGATTTTGGTGCTGCAACAGCTTCAAACGGTGCTGTAGGTCTTTATCATATTGACAACCTCACTCCCGAAGCAAAGAAACAGGGTGAAAGCCTTATTGTTGCTGATGCCAAGGAATATATCATTGACGATGCAGAGCTTGAAAGAGTTTATAAGTCATATCCCGTTATGTGGAAAAAGGCTGATGCAAAGCCCAATCTTTGCTTTATAGGCTGTCCTCATCTTACATACGAACAGCTTTGCCAGTGGACAACTGACATTGTAAACGGCCTTAAGGAAACAGGCAAGAAGAAAGTTACAGTAAGAACAATTATGACTGCTTCTCCCGATGTTGTTGAAAAGTTCAAGAAAACAACAAAGTATCAGCTTCTTATGAGAACAGGTGTCAAGCTTTCATCAATCTGTCCTCTTATGTATACAAACAACCCCATTGCAAGAGGTATGCATAATATCATGACAAGCTCCAATAAGCTGCGTACTTATTCTACTTCCAGATATTATAAAGATGCAGACATTCTCAGCATTATCACAGGCAAGGAGGTAAAGTAAGATGAAGGAATTTAAAGGCAGAGTTATAGCAGCAGGTAATTGGGAAGGTGAAGCAATCGTTTCACACGGCGGTGTAAATACACTTGCAACATTCCAGAACAGTGCTCTTAACAATAAAGATCATGCTATTGTAGGCGATCAGAATAATAAGGATATTTACGGACAGAATGTTACAGGCAAGGCTCTTTGTCTTCCTATCACTATCGGTTCAACAACAGGCGGTCTTGTTATCCAGACTGTTTGTCAGATGGGCATTAATCCCGCAGCATTCCTTTTCTCAGAGCATATTGATTCACTTGCAGCAAGCGGAATCGTTCTGGCAAGAGTATGGGAGAAGAGTGATGTTATCGCAATCGACCAGCTCGGTGAAGAATTCCTTAACACTGTAAAATCAGGCGATAAGGTAAAAATTTCCGAAGACGGTACTGTTACAATTCTTTAATAAAGCATAAGGGGAGCCGAAAGGTTCCCCTTAATTTAAAGGTGATTTTATGTTTTCAGCAAAAAGCTTTGATTTTCTTATAGAAAACCGATTTAACAACAGCAAAGAGTGGTTCCACGAACACAAATATATCTATGATGAATATGTCCTGAAACCGCTGACTGAACTTGCAATTGAAATGGCTCCGACAATTGAAAGCCTTGACCTGACTATTGTCACAACACCGAAAATCAATAAAGTCCTTTCCCGTATTTATCGTGACACAAGATTTTCAAAGGATAAGTCACTTTTCAGAGAATCGGTATGGCTTTCTTTCAAAAAAGACAAAAAAGAGTTCCGCCATTATCCGGAGTTTTTTGTTGTTATAACTCCGCAGATGCTTATGTACGGTTGCGGTTATTACTACATGATGCCCGAAACAGTTAAGGCGATGCGTGAAATGATTGAAGCCAATCATCCCGCATGGCAGAAAGCCTTGAAGTCCTATGAAAAACAGAATATTTTTACTCTTGAGGGTGATGTATATAAACGCAGTAAATATCCCGATTATCCCGAAAATATCCGTAATTGGCTGGACAGAAAAGAGGTCTGTTGTACAAAATACAGCTCTGATTTTGATCTTGTATTTTCAGATAAGCTTGGTCAGAAGCTGTGCGAAGACCTTGTGCTGATGAAAGATGTATATGATTTTCTTATTCTGTGTGAACAGAAAGCAAGAGGTGTCATAAAGTATGACTGATGCAGAAATTCAGGTCAGGGAACGTCTTTTTGCATTGCAGGACGAAAAATACCGTGATTTTCATTCTGCATTGATGCCGACGGTTGACAAAGAAAAAATAATCGGTGTTAGAGTACCTGAGTTGAGAAAACTTTCAAAAGACTTATATAAGAACAGGGTAGGAGATGAATTTATAAAAAATCTTCCTCATGACTTTTATGAAGAAGATAATATTCACGCATTTATTGTTGAGCAGTTAAAGGATTTTGAAGTTTGCCTTCATGAAACGGAAAGATTTCTCTCGTATATCGATAACTGGGCAACCTGTGATATGTTTTCCCCGAAAGTTTTTTCAAAGCATACAGACATTATTTACGAAAAAAGCCTTGAATGGATATCTTCAGATAAAACTTACACTGTCCGTTACGGAATCGGTATGTTAATGCGTTATTTTCTTGATGACAATTTTAATGAAGATGTCCTGAAAATTGTTTCAGAGATAAAAAGCGATGAATACTATGTAAATATGATGATTGCATGGTTTTTCGCAACAGCACTTGCAAAACAGTACGTTTTTGCATTAAAATATATCGAAAATAACAGTCTTGATACATGGGTGCATAACAAAACAATTCAGAAAGCAATAGAAAGTAACAGAATAAGTAAAGATACAAAAAAATATCTTCGCACATTAAAATTATAAATAATAAACCGCATCGGATATACAGCATTATCCTGATGCGGTAATTTTATTTTTTAACGGAAAATCTTTGTGCATAAGCACATCTTCTGCAAAGCTCTTCTGATGCTGTGCGGCAGTCAAATGCTTTTTTCATAGTTGTTGCTCTTTCTGACGACAGAATGGAATCAACTTCAGATTCAAAAATGTTGCCCAGATTTATAACTCCGTCGCTGTCAAGACAGCAGGGGACAACCGTGCCGTCGCAAAGTATGCCGAAATGGTCTCTCAGACCGTAGCAGAAAACCTCATCTCCCTGAATATCGGCATTTTTATCGGGCCAGCCGAATATCTCGCCATACTCAATAAACATTTTGTTCCTGATTCGCAGGCCTTTGGAGTTTTCTGCCCATTCACCCTCAAATTTAGTACGTAAATAATTCAGTGCAAATGAGTTTTTGTCTTCATCTATGCCGTTGTTCCAGAATCGGAAAACAATAATTGTGCCGGTATCATTTGCCTTTTTTGCAAAATCAGCAATCTCATCAATGTATTTTTTGTATCCGTCAGTATCGGAGTCCTCAAAGCTGTGAACGGAAATGTTCACTTTGTGAATTCCTGCCTGAATTATGGCATCACCGCATTTATTCAGGAGAGTGCCGTTGGTTGTAATCATTGATCTGAAACCCTTGTTCTTCGCTGTTTTAAGAAAAACAGGTAACAGAGGGTGAAGCAACGGCTCACCCATAAGATGATAATAAATATATTCTGTCTGTCCCGAAAGCCTGTCAAGAATGAGATTGAATTCATCATCAGACATGAATCGTGCATTTCTTGAATGTCCGTGACAGAAAGAACAATTCATGTTGCAGACATTTGTGATTTCAACATAAACCCGTGAGTACATACTATCTCTCCGAAAAAACTTTAGTAACAGTATAAAACAAAATGCTGATTTCTTCAAGTAAAATATAAAATTACAAAGGCAGAATTTTCTGTAATTTTACTTGACAAAATAATATGCAGTGTGTATAATATGACTGTTGCAAATTGAATATGCTGCTATAGCTCAGTCGGTAGAGTGCATCCTTGGTAAGGATGAGGTCACCGGTTCAAATCCGGTTAGCAGCTCCATAATTAACGCCTAAAAAGGCAACAAACCTTGAAACCCCTTGATTTTACAAGGGGTTTCGGTGTTTTTATGACTCAAAAATAGTGTTTCGTTTTATGACAACAAAATAGCTGTTTTTTAGGCCTGTGGGGATATGAACT
>JAFXLD010000052.1 GCA_017531385.1 Clostridia bacterium | reverse complement strand
AATCAATAACAGACCAAGAAAACGATTTGGTTTTAAATCTCCTGCTGAGATTCTTACTCTTGAATTATTAAAGTGTTGCACTTAACTTGACAATCTATCATGCTCAATTCGCAATTATCGGAAGCCCTACGGGCTTGAATTTTACAAATGGGTCAAAGGGCGAAGCCCTTTCCACAATTGCGAATTAAGAATTACAAATTGCGAATTTTTATCGGCTCCACCGATAAATTATTGTTTATCTTCACCGTCTGCGGTTCTTTTCCGCTGTTTACATATTCTGTCCGTTCTCCTGCACTGACAATTCCTGTCAGTGTCAGAAGAACAAAAAATATCCATACAACTGTCAATAAAAATCTTCTTGCTACCTTTTTTGTTTCGTTCATTTTTCACTTTCCTTTGGATTTTGTTTTATGTAATCGGAAAGAACATCACCCAGAAGGCGTCCCGAATATGCCGCTTCACTCAACGTATTGACATCTGTTCCGACTTCTACAAGCAATGAATACGGCGTTAAATCCATATTATATTTTCTGTTGCAGAAATATATGGGTTTCATAAGATTTTCATATTTATTATTGGCAGATTTCTGAAGATTTACCGCAAAAGCAAGATTTTTTTCCCATTCGGGAAAAGATGAAACATTTCCGCCTTCGGCACCGGCTATTATCATCAGCTGTGCCGCCTTTGCACCATCAATTTCCGCAACCGATTTTACCCGAGTATAATCATCGTAATAAATCGCATCTCGATGGATATCAAGCGTTATGACTATTGACGGATATTTTCTGAGAATTTTTTCAATGCCGCTCCGTGACTTGTCATATGCACCATTATATGTGGAATCATAAATAGTTCTGTCATGAATCACGCCGATGCCTTTTGATTCAAGAACTGCAGTTATTTCATCCCCGATACGGACCATATTTATGCTTTTATCATCACTTCGTGACGGATAATCCGATGAAAATTCACCGTTATCGGTCATTATGTAACTCTCTGTCGAATGAGTATGATAAATCAGCACAACCGGTTCGGAAAAGTCTGAAATCGGCAGAGTACAACCCGTTTTTACGATGCTTTCAATATCGATCTGCGAATTTTCTGTCACATTACGGACATGGATATTTTCAAAAGAGTCCGATGCCTGATTATCAGTAAAAGTCCGTTCTACAATCACACCATCATACACATATTTCCCGTTATCAAACATCTTCTGCACTTTTGCAGTATTTTCGATAATATCTTCCGGTGTAACGGTCAGGTCCGAAAAATCACGATATCTGATAAGATCATTCATTGATCCGCCGTTCTGGATAAACTCTGTACCGTCACCGTAAAAAAACTTTTTTATAAACTCATCTTTCAACTGGCTTATTCTGCACACGATACCTTCAGGCATTGCAAAAAGTGTGCTTATATATATCACTTTTTGCGGCATAAAAGAAAATGTTGAAATATATATCGAAAATGAAATTATTATTACAGCAACAAAAGGATAAACAGAAAACGGTAGTTTTATTTTTAATTTTCTTTTCATAATATTATTTTTTATGTCAATCACCCGGTTTATTATATGTCACATAAAAAGAAAACAGTCCCTGCACAAGCAGAAACTGTTCATCTTTTTATGAATTTTTTTTCACATCAAACCAGAACTCGACACCGTTATCATGATTTATCACACCGTACTCCTGTTCATGGAGTTTCTGGATAGCAGCAACAATTGCAAGTCCGAGACCGAATCTGCCCTGAGCTCTTGACATTGATTTATCCGCACGATAGAAACTGTTCCATATCTGATCGATATCTTTTGGTGCAATTTGCTCACCCGTGTTGAAAATACTGATACGATAACGGTCATTATCAATTTCTTTTGATGATGCTCTTATCAGCATTTCCGAATCAACATGAGAAACCGCATTCGACATATAATTATTCACAACGGTTGACAGAATAAACAGATCACCAAATCCCATATATTCTTTATCTATGTCATTGACAGCGTTTATTCTTTTTTCATCAAGGATTGAACGGTTTCTTTCAAACCAATCCTCAATAATGTCATAAACATTGAACGATTCATACATAAGCTTATATTCGCCTGATTCATACTTGATGATATCAAGCAGTTTCATTACAAGACTGTTCATACGCTCTGTTTCGGTTATAATTGTACTGCAATATTTTTTTGCAGTTTCAGGGTCAGATTCAAGAAAAACTTTAAGCCCTTCTGAGTACCCCTGAATTATGGCAATCGGAGTTTTCAGTTCATGAGAAACACCTGAAATAAAGACCTGTCTCAACCTGTCAATGGTTTTTTCCTGCTCGATATCGTCCTGCAATTTTTCATTTTTCTGACGAAGATCATCAAGAGAAGTCTTCAATGATTCTGACATTTCATTTATACTGTCTGCAAGCAAAGCAATTTCAGTAACATCATTTGGTTCACATTTCTGAGAAAAATCAAGCGAAGACATATTCTTTGTGATCTCACTCATTTTTCCCAACGGCTTTGTTATTCTTTTTACAATTATGGAAATGGCAATAAATCCGCAGGCTGATGCTAATATAGCAACAAAAGAAACAAACACAACAGCCAGTCTTGCATTATTATCAACAGTTGTCTTGACTTTGAAAATCTTAATAATAATGCCGGTTTCGGTATTCCATGTACCAACAAGATATTCGGTATTTCTCGATCCTTGTGTATCACGGCTGAGATTGAATGTATTACTTGCAGCCTGTCCGAGATCCATAATTACTTCATAATTCTTTTTCTCCGAATCAGGAATAACATATGTATCTTTGTTGTATGGCGGAGATGATAACATTCCTTTATAAGATGACGAATAAACAAAATCTCCGTTTGATGAATAAAGCTCCACAGTTATTGCATATTCACGTTCTATGCTGTCCATAACTGAGAAAAACTCACCCGTAGTTGAGTTGTATGCATCCTCAATTTCATATGTGGCAAGAAAACTTTCAACACCGGCAAGAGTAAGATACAGTACATCAAGCCCCTTGTATGTCAGAAAAATGATGCTGACCATGATAAAGACAAGAACAAGTGCAATAATACGGATAAGCTTCTGACTCAACGTTACCTTTTGTTTTCTTTTTTGCTTTTTTGCCATAATCATTCAGCCTCAATTTTATACCCTGTACCGTAAATAGTCTTTATGTGTCTGGCTCCCCAATCACCGAGTTTTGTGCGGAGTCTTGCAACATGAGAATCGACAGTTCTCATATCACCTTCAAAATCAAACCCCCAGATATCATCAAGAAGCTGTTCTCTGGAGAATACTCTGCCGGGATTTGAAATAAGTTTATAAAGAATACTGTATTCCTTGAGTGCAAGAACAACGGATTTTCCGTAAAGGTATACATCATGTGCTTCTGCATCAAGGGTCAGTTCACCGATGGTGAATTTTGTGGTCATGAGCTTTGCATTATCACGACGAAGTAATGCCGCAACACGTTTCATAAGAACAGACGGACTGCAGGGCTTTATAACATAATCGTCAGCCCCTGCCTCAAAACCTGTAAGCTCATCAAATTCCTGACTTCTTGCAGTAAGCATTATAACAGGTACATTTGATGTTTCTCTTATGGTTCTGCAAACTTCCCAGCCGTCAATTTTCGGCATCATGATATCAAGAATGACAAGAGCAATGTCGGGATTGCTCCTGAATACATCAAGTGCTTCTTCTCCGTCTGAAGCAGAAAGAGGTTCATAACCGTCACGACTCAAAAAATCGCAAACCAGATTCATAATAAGTTCTTCATCATCTGCAACAAGAATTTTTTTCATCTGTAATTCCTCAATTATTGTATATTGTTAATTCTTTCAAATATCCTTGTCTTCTTTACGGCACGCACAAATGCAAGTCCTGCAATAATGCACATAACTGCCTGTCCTGCCGCAACCTGCAATGCCGATATAAAAAATATTTCGGGATTTTTTCCTTCAAGATACCATATTTCAAGACCTATAATCACTGCATTGAACAACACTGGCGGAATCGTTGCAAGCACAGGCAATCCTTTCAGGGTGATATTTCTTACAGCATAGGTAACAATAGATGCAAGAAATGTCGCAAACGTTCCGCACAGAATATCAATTATTCCGAACGGGCTTGAAATATTGGCTAAAAAACAGCCCAACGTAAGCCCGGGAATTGCGGCAGGAGTGAAAACCGGCAAAACTGTCAGAATTTCAGAAAGCCTGAACTGAACGGAATTGTATGCCAATCCCATGGCACTTGAAATGTAGGTAAGTGCAACATAAAGTGCCGCAATAACTGCTGCCTGAGTGATAAACAAAGTCATTTTCTTTTTCAATTTTTATTCTTCTTTCCGTAGTTTTGTTTTAAGTCAGGATGGTTTCGAACTGACTGATAAATATTTTATCAAAATCATGCTCTAAAGTCAAGCAGATTATAAGAACACAATCACTAAAACTCGCCAAAATACAGCACTTTGCTTAAATTTTTATACACTTAATGATTTTTTTTATAAAATTTAAATAAAATATATTTACAATTGTGATTGCTTGTGATATAATTAAATCGGAACAGATGAATAAATATTTTCATCTGAAATGTCCAGAAAAGGAGATGTAATTATGAACATTACCATTATCGGACGCAAATGTTCTCCGAGAGAATCATTCAAAGAAAGAGCTGAGAAAAAACTTGCAAAAGTTGACCGTTTTTTCAGCGCAGAAGCTGATGCAAAAATCACAGCAACTGTTGAAAAATCTTATCAGACAGTTGAAATAACGGTTAATTCAGGCGGAATGTTTTTCAGAGCACAGGAAAAAGCCGATACCATTGATGATGCACTCGACAAGTGCATTGACAATCTTATCCGCAGAATCCGTAAAAACAAAACAAAACTTGAAAAACGCCTGAAAGATGTTGAATTTGACAGCTTTTCTGCTGAAGAAGATATTCCCGAAGAAACAGAATTTGAAATTGTTCGCACAAAGGCAGTTGCTGTAAAACCACAGAGTGTTGAAGAAGCTATTCTGCAGATGAATATGCTCGGACATGAGTTCTATATGTTCACAAATTCAGCAACAGACCTTATTTCTCTTGTTTATAAAAGACAGGATGGTGGCTATGGTCTTCTGGAGCCTGCTGCTGAATAAATTATTATAAATAACAGCATCCCCTATGGTTTATCTGACCATAGGGGAATATTTACGAATTCAGTATTGCCATCTCCTGCGGTGTAACAGATGGCTGTAAAGCAAGATTGACACCCAGAGAAATCAATCTCGCAGCACGTTTTGTGATAAGATCTGCTTCTCTTGACGCAACTATATACTCCTTATATTTTTCGGCATCTGAAATATCAAGCACATATGACAGATCATCAAGAAGATTTTTTGCAACGGTAAATGCACTTATCACAGTCGGCACACCAATCGCGATAACAGGTATTCCCAGCGTGTTTTTACTTATTTCTTTTCTTCTGTTACCCACACCTGAACCGGGTGAAATACCCGTATCGGAAAGCTGAACAGTATTGCCCAGTCTTGATATATCAAGAGCCGCAAGTGCATCTGCAACTATTATACATGACGGTTTGATTTTTTCAGACACACTTTCAATTATTTCAAATGCTTCGATTCCTGTCTGCCCGAGAACTCCCGGTGCAATTGATGCGACAGATCGCAGATTTTCAAATCCCATAGCTTCGGAAAGCTCTTTGCTGATATGCCTTGTTACAAATATACCGTCAGCAAATTCAGGACCGAGAGCATCTGCCGTGAGTTCTCTGTTGCCGAGTCCCACAGCCAACACTGTTCCCTCTTCGGGTATCAGCGAACGGATTTCCGTAACCAGCATATCAAGTCTGCCGTCAAGCAATTCAAAATCTGTTGAAAATGACGGTACATCAACGGTAATATATCTGCCTTTGGGCTTTCCTATCGCTTTTTCTCCGTCTTCATTTACAATTTTTATTTCCGTAACTGTTGATATTTCATTGCCTCTTGTATGTTGTTCTATACCCTTCGGAAGGTCTGTTCCGCCCGACAAACTTCGTTCAACAGCAAGATCTGTTCTGAAATCCATAATCATCACCATAAAAAGTTTGCGGAATAAGTATATTTTTATGCAAAAAATGTTTATATTTTTTTTAAAATATCTTGCTTTTTTTTACAATACATGATATTATAATAACCTGTATGGACCATAAAGGAGGTGCGGGTATGCCTAACATTAAATCAGCTAAAAAGCGTGTAATCGTAAATCAGACAAAGGCTCAGAGAAACAGATCTGCTAACACAGCTCTCAAGACAGCTATCAAAAAGGCTGTTGTAGCTATTGATACAAACGCTGCAGACAAAGCTGAAGTTGTTAAAGCAGCAGAAAAGAAGATCGACCAGGCAGTAGCTAAGGGACTTCTTCACAAGAACAACGCTGCTCGTAAAAAGTCAGCTCTTGCAGTAAAGCTTAACAAATCAAACGGTTAATCCGTGATTGTAAGTAAATTATCATTTTATCAACGGAAGGATGGGTCTCCATGAAAAAAGTTTTGAAGATTTTAGCTATCGTTGCTGCTATTGCAGGTGCTTGTGCAGCTGTTTATGTAATAGTAACAAAGTTTATGGAAAAGAAACAGAAAATCGGTAACACTGAAGAGAACTATGTTTCCTGCTCATGCTGTGATGATGAGTTTGTAACCGAAACTGTAGCCTGAACCGTAAAATCAAGTTGATAAAAAACAAAGGACTCGAAATGAGTCCTTTTTATTTTTGCTGTAAAAACAAGATAAACAATAATTTATCGGGCTGTGCCCGACAATAGTTAGGAGTGAGGAGTGAGAAGTGAGGAGTTTATGAAGGGGCTTTGCCCCTTACCCCATTATAATGCAGTTTGTTCGCAAATGGCGGTATATCGCTGAAATTTGAATTTATTTCAGAGCGTAGCGGAACAAGTGCGCAGCACTTCCGACACTCCTAACTTCTAACTCCTAACTCCTAACTGACAATAATTTAGCTCCGCTAAATTATTGTTTAAAACTTATCCATACTCTCAACATTGAGAACGAACACTGTTGCACCGCCGACTGTGACTTCCTTTTCCATTTCGCCTTCCTGGAAGCCGTAGCCGAATGAATTATTAGTGTTGACTGTGTGAGTTCTCTTCTGTGAATACTTTGCAACGATCTCCTTGACCTTATCAACCTGATCATCTTCAGCACCGATAAGGTATGTTGTGTTGCCTATCATGAGGAATCCGCCAGTTGTTGAAAGCTTTGTCACAAAGAACTTATGTCTTGTGAGAGCAGAAGATACTGCCATACTGTCATCATTATTTACAATAGCAATTACAAGTTTCATTTGTCATTCTCCTCTATTAAAGATTTGGTAAAATCATCTTCTGACTCTTTTTGTCAAGCTCAAGAAGATTGGGAATTTCATATCTGTTATCGTTGGCATCTTTGATAAGAACACGGTTGTCAAACAAGGGTTTTACAGCCGTAAGATGGTTTCTTATCTCGAATTTTACAATGCCCTTATCTGTTTCTGCAGTCCACATCCAGATTTTGAACTTTTCACTCATTTCAATGAATCTTGTGATTCTGGGCATCATGTAATACTCTTCAAGACAAGATTTGACGGCATCTCTTGACTGAGCATCAAGATTTTCAACATCTCTTATCATAGCCTGCTCGTTGCCCTCGCTGTCAAGCACGGCAATATATTTATACTTACCGCTGACGGGAAACATTCTGCGAAGCTCCATATTTTCAAACTTTTCGCCCGTGTGATAAAATTCCATATCAACAAAAATTTTATCCTTGACTCTGAAACGCACTTCGGGACCGTCAATATATCTTAAAATCATTTTAAAGTCCCTCCTTATTCAAAGTTTTCAGATTCTTTTTCTTTGAGGAGTTGTTCACTCATTGACTGAATCTGAACGAGCTTATAATACTTACCTTTATGCTTTAAGAGTTCATCGGGATGACCGCACTCAATGATTTCACCCTTATCGACAACGACAATCTTATTTGCTTTACGCAGTGTTGAAAGACGGTGGGCAATCATAAGTGTCGTTCTGCCTCTTATGAGTTTTTCAATAGCGCCCTGAATGAGAAACTCAGTTTCCGAGTCAACAGCCGCAGTAGCTTCATCAAAAATGAGAATACCGGGGTTTTTAAGAACGGCACGTGCGATTGAAACTCGCTGTTTTTCACCGCCCGAAAGACCGACACCTCTTTCACCGAGCATTGTATCATAAGCATCCGGCATTTTGGAAATGAATGTGTGTGCATTTGCAATTTCTGCGGCATGAAGAACAGATTCAACATGAACTTCACCGCAACCGTATGCAATATTATTAAAGACCGTGTCACGGAACATAAGGGGTTCCTGCTGAACAAAACCTATCTGTGAACGGAAATAGTTCATATCAATATCCTTGATATTCTTTCCGTCTATGAAAATCTCACCTTCATAGTCATCATAATAACGCATGATGAGGTTGATAAGTGTGGATTTACCCGAACCTGTGGTACCTACAATACCTACGATGTCACCGGGCTCGATTGTGAGATTGATGTTGCTGAGAACCTTCTTTGAACGGTCAAATGAGAAGTTGACGTTCTTGAATTCAATCTTACCCTGAAGAGGTTCTTCATCCTTGAACTTACCAAAATTGCTTTCAGGCTCTGCATCAAGGATATCAAGTATCTTTTCAGCAGATGCGATAGCATTTTCGTATGAGTCCGAAAGGTTGGCAAAGAAGTTGACGGGGTTGTAGAATGTTGCGGCATAGGAAATAAATGAAACGAGAATACCCGCTGATACACCAAAACTGCCATCGATAACCCATTTACCGCCGACACCCCATATGAGAAGCGAACCGCATGTGACGAAGAATGTAATGAGTGTGGGGAAAATTGAAGCATAAAGACCGGCGTGCATATCTTCTTTTTTCCATTCATCACAGTATCTTGCAAATTTTCTTATGACTGATTCTTCATTTGAGAATGCCTTGATAACACGGACACCGGGGATTGTGTCTGAAAGCATTGTTGAGATTGATGAACTTCTTCTCCACAGTCTTCTGTACTTGGGGCCTACAATTTTGCCGAATCTTCTTGCAATAATAACAACTATCGGCACGGGACAAAGGGCAAGAAGTGCCATCTGCCAGTTAAGAGAGAACATGATTGCAATGATTCCCACAAGCGTGAAAAACTGAACGATTGCTTCCTGAGTAATACGAAGAATAAACTGCTGAACGGTTGACGTGTCTGAGTTGACACGGTTGATAACAGCACCCGTTGAAGTTTTGTCATAGAACTTCATGGGAAGATACTGAGCTTTTGCAAAAATATCTTTTTTAAGCCCTGTTATGATGCTGTCACTTGCAAGTCTGAGTCTGTATTGTCTGAAACCTGCAACAACATACTGAACAATATACAGAACAATAAGGAAAATAACAACCTTAAGAAGCTTATTCATATCCCTTGATGGCAGAATTTCGTCAACCATCATACTTGTTATGTAAGTAGGAATAAGCGAAAGTGCCGTTGTGAAAGCTGAAAGAGCAATACACAATATCAGATTCCACTTCTGAGGAAGAACATATTTCAGCAGTTTTGAGAAAGTCTTTGTCTTCCCCTCACAGTTGATACACGGTGCATCGGGATGAGGAAGTTTTCGTCCGCATTTGGGACAGAAGCTTCTCATTTTCTCATAGGTAGACTGTACGGCTTCAAGAAGCTTATCCGTATAACCGCCGTCACGCACGTCTTCCATATAAATTGCCGCCGCATCACCAAGGTCTGCCGCCGCATAAGAGAAACGGATAAGAGAGTGCCACTTTCCGTCATTGTCCTTGACACGGAACATCGCATTACCGTAAAGACGCTTAACCTTCGCTCTGATGATGTCTTCAAAATCAACTGTTTTAAAGCCGTTTTCATAACCGTCATCAAAAGCCACTACCCTGTCCCTGCCGAAAACAAGAGCAGATGTACCGTAAGTACCGTCCATTTTAAGGTCACCTACGACAGCAAAAAGAACATTGTCATCGCCGAGAATTTCTTTTGCCTTCCTGTTCATTTCGTCAGACAGAGGACAGTTTGACATAAATTTCATAAAAATAACCCCCTTGCAAAAAAAGGTTTTTACAAGGGGGATTATAAAATTATTTAACTGAAAAATCAAGTGAAAATATAAATTATTTGTTTAATTTGGATTTTTTATATAAATCATACAGAAAACGTGTTGCATATTGCACATTTTATTGTTATAATAAATGTATAATATGTAAAAAGTGGTGATTCCGATGGTCTGATTGTTCAAGATTCCACAAAATACTTTTAATTTTACAGGAGTGATATTTTATGAAAAAAAGTATATTATGTTTAGTTCTGATTGCAATCGTAATGCTTTCTTTACCGATGCATACTTGTGCATATAGTTACGGCGAAAATGATGTAATCATCGATTTTATTCCCGGCGACATTGACGGCAATGAAATAGTCAATTCTGCAGATGCAAGACTTTGTCTGAGAGCTGCCGCAAAACTTGAAACTCTGACCGATGAACAGATAAAAGCAATAGATTTTGACAGTACAGGAACAGTCAACAGTGCTGATGCAAGACAGATTCTTCGTGCAGCTGCACAACTTGAAATATTCGAATTAACAATCAATATTGAAAAAGGACAGAATATAGTTGTTGGTGCATTGCATCACAGCGGAATATTTTTCTGGGACTATAAGAAAAATTCAGATGAATTAGCTGTTGACCTGGTGATTGAAGATACTGTCCCGCCGGATCTTATCGGTGGTTGTGACGATATGTTTTATGTCATCAACGCTGATTCAACAGGTGATTCTGAAATCAGATTTATTAAGGAATGTCCCTGGACTTCAGAGGTTAATATTTCTTTTGTGTTAAATGTAATTAAAAAATAATATTGGAGGGTATTCAGATGAAAAAATTTCTTCGAGTATACATATCGTTATTTTTATCCATCTTCATATTAACCAATTCCATATTTTTCGTTTCCGCAGAAAACATCGAATTAACCTATTCAGGTGGTCTAATACCTGATTTATGGACAGATTGGGAACCTTATTTGTTTAATGAAGATATATCAACATATGCATTACCCAGTCATATTGACAATTCAGAATTATTTCCTTCTCCAGGGAATCAAGGAAATTCAAAAAGTTGTGCAGCATGGGCATTATCATATGCACTAAAATCATCTCAAGAATACTTAAAGCGAAATTGGTCAACAACCGAAAATTCACATCTTTTCAGTCCCACATACACTTATCACAAAATCAACAATGGCGAAAATAATGGTGCATCGTTTCTTGATACCTTAAATTCTCTAATATCAGATGGTGCATGTCCTATAAGTTATTATCCTATTAATAATGACAACTATAATGATACATCAGATTTGTATGATAATGCAGCAGCAGCTCTTTATAAAATTATTGATTTTAGTCTCTTAACAACCAGAGATCAAATAAAAACTCAGGTTGCAATGGGAAATGGCGTTGTAATTGGAATTAAAATATACAATGATCTTCGAACGTTATCTGAAACAAACGATACTTACAATTATATCGCCCCAAATGAAACTGCAGGCCCACTTGGACATGCAGTATGTATCGTGGGATATGATAATTCAAAAAATGCATTTAAATTTATCAACTCATGGGGAACCGAATGGGGAATAGACGGTTATGGCTGGATTTCATATGATTTTGTCGAAAGTTCAAACATAAATATGGTTGGCTCAAATTATGGAATCATTATATATACCCCAGACACAGATAATTATGTAATGGGTGATATAAATGATGACGGTGTTATTACTGCTGCTGACGCCCAATTGGCACTACAAATAAGTTCACAATCAACAACATTCACTCCCAGGCAGTATGTTCTAGCTGATGTTGACGGCAATGGTACCGTAACCGCAGCAGATGCAAGAAATATTCTTAATTATTCAGCAGGAATACTTACTAAATTTCCATTATACGAATAAATTAAAAAATCAGCCGCAAACACGGCTGATTTTTTAATTTCTGGTAAGTTCTTTTATCCATTTGAATCTGTTGACCTTGACAACTGCAACAAAGCATTTGAGAATCTGGTCGGATTTAAGGAAAAAGAATGTGACGGGAATGGGCAGATGCCATACGAATGCTGAGAGTGCAGACAATGGCAAAACGATGCACCACATAAATATTATATCATTATATAATACAAACTTTGTGTCACCACCGCCCGATACAATTCCGCACAGGGCCGGTGCTTCATAACAGGAACCGACAATTGTAATACTCAGAATATAAATAAATGACCGTGCAAGTTCACGTGTTTCATCTGCAACATTGTAAAGGGAAAGTATCCCGTCGCAGCACAGAAACATTATAAGTCCCGAAAGAACACCGATAACAAGGAAAATTATCTGAAGCCGTTTTGAGTAAAGCTTCACTCTCGGGATATCCCTTTCACCGACTGTCTTGCCGATAATGACAGATGCGGAGTTTGAAGTTGATGTATAAAGTACGCTGACAACCTGAAAAATGGTAGTTGCGATACTGTTTGCACCGAGAACTGCATTCGACTCAATTCTGCCGAGAATCGCAGTCTGGATAGCCATTGCAATACCCCATGATGTTGCTGAGCCGATAAGAGGCAGACCTGTTTTTATGTAATCCTTTATATATGACTTATCAATCACAAACAGGTCACGGAATTTCATTTTTATCTTTTTGTCAATTCTGAATACATAAACCGCAACAATAATAAACTCAACATACCTTGCAGTAAGTGTTGCAACTGCCGCACCCTGTACACCCATTTCCGGGAAACCGAAGTTGCCGAAAATAAGCACATAATTAAGCCCTATGTTGACAACAAGGGAAACTGCATTGATAACAAAACCGATTTTCACCGTTTCAACACTTCTGAGCATACTGAGAAACAGTTGTGTCATTGTAAAAATGCAGTATGAAAAACCCATTATAACTATATACTTTGAGCCCTCTGCAATTTCGTTTGTTTTGTCCGTCAGAAGCCCAAGTACGGCTTCGGGGAAAAGAATTACCGCAAGACCGAGTAAAGCACTCAGAACAGTACCGATGATTGCCGCAGAAGTAAAAATTTTCTTGATGGGTTTTGTATCCTTTTTTCCCCAGTACTGAGCCGCAAGAACACCCACACCGTTTGCCGCACCCATTGCGAACATCTGCAGAAGAAACTGCACCTGATTTGCAAGGGAGACTCCACTCATGGCAACTTCACTGTATTTACCTATCATGATATTATCTGCAAGATTGACACTGTATGTCAGAAGATTCTGCAGAATTATCACAGCAGACAGTGAAAAAAATGTATTGTAAAAATACTTATCTTTAAACAGTTTCATAAATATCACTTCTTTAATAATTTACACACAGCTGCTGCACCACCGATAACAGCTGTACTGATTGCAATACCGCCTAAAACTGCAAACTTCTTCTTTTCACATTCGTCTGCATCCCAGAACCATCTGAGCTTTGCAATGGGTCCGTCTCCGCAGAGTTCATTATAATAAACGGTTCTGCAATAAAAATCAGATGTGTTGTTTTCATCAATTTCAAAAAGCTTTACACCTCTATTTGCACCACCGTAACAACGGAATGATGCTGCAGGCGATGAAACGAACTTTATACCGTCTTTTTCACCGACAAAATCGTTCGTATGGTCATGACCTGAAACAATAGCCCTTACACCGCCGTCACTCAGTACTTCTTCATAAAAGCCGTTATCATTTTCAATCGGAGTTACAGGCTCATTAAGATATCCGAAAACACCGTCAGCTTTTTTCAGGTTTATATCATTATAGCTTACGGTTGCTTCTTCGGGAGAACATTCTACTGTAAAATTACACAGTTCCTTAAGCGGAATGTGCATAAACACAAGAGAATCAAAGGGATTACCGCCGTTGAGTTCTTTTTGTTCTGCAGATTCTTTCTTAAACCACTCAACCTGTGTTTCAGTTATATCATTGAAACATCTGTCAAGAGCTTTATCGTGCCATGATGTGTTTATCATCCAGAGGTTAAGAAGCTGTTTTTCTCCGTCTGATGAATAAACGGGCAGACGGTATGTACCGCAGAGGTCACCTGTATTTTCAAATCCTCTGTTCATCGAGTATGAACGAAAAATTTCAGCCTGTTCATCACCCGTGAATGAATTCATATCGTCGTGATTACCGTAAATCATGGCAAATGGTATTCCTCTTCTTTCAGGAATATCAAGGATATGAGCCAGAGCAGTTCTCATAATTTCAAACTCTTCATCCCTTGACATTTCCTTTTTCTTTGAAGAAAATCTGTAATCACGCAGATGATTACCGAGGATATTGTCGCCTGTAAACACGATAAGATCAGGCTTCAGCTGTTCACAGGCATTTTCAAGCATAAGAAGCATTGTTTTTCTTACCCAATGCAGGTCCTGTGCATCGCTTATCTGCAGAATTCTCAGTTTTCCGTTATTGAATTTTACCTTCTCCATTTATTCCACCGCCAGATAACATATAGTTTTTGAGAAATCTTTTTTTGCAAGGTCATCTTTCTTTATAAGGAAATAAAGATATCCGCTGTCTTCAAATTCAAGAGTAAAATCATCGCCTGAAAATGAATCAAGACAGAAAAGAAGCACATAATCTCCAAGCTCTTTATCATCATTTACGGGATAATCACCTGAAAGCTGATGAAAAGCATCCGTGCACTCATTTTCGTTGTCTGTAAAGCTTATTTTAAGCTCCTTGAAGCCGACCGCATCTCCGTTTTCATCAACAATTTCACCGCTTTGCAGTTCTGCAGTGCCGCCGTTATAATATTTTACTGCAAAATTGCCCATACTCTGAAAACCTTTTGTTATTGCAGGTGCACTTTCCTCTCCGAGAGGATTAGCAATACAGCCAAAAAAGTAAAGCATACCTTTTTCGGGTAAATCAGCGTTCATTTCGTGGACTTTTTTGCAATTGAGCTGACATATAAACTCCATGTCAAATTCATCATCATCGACAGGCCAGTCAAAATCTTCGGGCAAATCGGGACAACCGAAAAATTTGCTTTCACCGAGTCCGCACTCTGTTTCATCATATTTTATATAAATACTTTTCATTTCAATCACCAAACGACATTTTAACACATTTGTTATTAAAATACAATAAAAAATTTATCAGGTAATAATCGCAGAACAACTTGACGAACTGATACGTTATTTAGTAAAATATATGATAATATATCATGGTCAGGTATTGATGGTTGCTTTGTCGGAATTGTTATAAAACCGATAGCATATACTCATACAAATGCAAAACTCCAGATATCAACAACCTGACATTATAAAATACATTATACTAAAGGACGGATTCTTATGAAAGTTTTAATTATCAACGGCAGTCCGAGAGTTAACGGAAACACTTCGGTAGCTCTCGGTGAAATGGAAAAGGTTTTTGCAAAAAACGGCATTGAAACAGAAATAATTCAGGTCGGCAGCAAAGAAATAAGGGGCTGTGTTTCCTGCGGTTACTGCGCAAAAAACGGTAAATGTGCATTTGACGATATTGCAAACGAAATTGCAGTTAAATTTGAAGAGTGTGACGGTCTTGTTATCGGCAGCCCTGTTTATTATGCTTCGGCAAACAGCACTCTGACAGCACTTCTTGACAGACTTTTCTATTCTTCTCATTTTGACAAAACAATGAAAGTCGGAGCAAGTGTTGCAGTATGCAGACGTGGAGGTGCCTCGGCAACATTTGACCAATTGAATAAATATTTTACTATAAGCGGTATGCCTGTGGCTTCAAGTCAGTACTGGAACAGTGTTCACGGCAGAGCTCCCGGTGAAGCATCAAAGGATGAAGAAGGTCTGCAGACAATGCGTACACTCGCAGAAAATATGACTTTCCTGATAAAAAGTATTGCTCTGGGTAAAGAAAAATTCGGTATTCCAGAAAAAGAAAAAAAAGTATTTACAAATTTCATATGAAATAAAAAACGGTATGTATGAGCAGGTTTTCATACATACCATTTTTTTAACATTGAGTTATGTTATTTCTGTCCGTGATATTCCCCGAATGATGTGTTTTTATCTGGTATTCTGCATCGAAAATATTGTCGGTAATTTCGGCTTCTCTTAAATATTCAAGCCATATGCAGTGTGTACCGAGTGTCGGATTTTCAAATCTGTTGCCGGTAAGAACAAGCTTTCCGTGGACAAATTCTTCAGATTGCTCGTTCATAACTTTAGGAGTATATCTGATTACGGCTGCAGATTCGTGCATTTTAGCATATTCACAGCCAATTACATGATTGTTTCGGAATATTATCTCTTTTGTATAGCCCGATTCAAACCAGAAATTGCAATCGTCTTCAATGAGCAGAGCAGATCCCCACAAATTGCGGAAACGGTTATTTTCAATTATAACATCACCACGTGTAGTACATAGTATTCCTCGTCCCGAAGTGGGACCGAAATCGCAGTTTCTCACATAAAGATCAGGTGTCCATGTGGCATTTTCAATTACATCTTTATTTATCTCAATACTCGGCAACGGTCTGTCAAGATACAGTTTAATGTCGGTGTCATTGAGTTTCTGATATTCACTGACCTTTGTTTTTCCGTAAGGAATCAGTGTGTCCCATCTGATAAATTCAAGCTCATCACCGGTTTCAAAAGCCTGAAATCCCCATGTTTCATTGTGCATAAAACGGACAACGATATTATTTTCAGCATCATTCTTATCAACTATACGCAGATGCGTTCCGTGAACATTGATATAATCATCCTGAGCTCCCCATGCTTTGCAGTTTTCAATAACAAGTTTTCCCCTGCAACCGGAAAACTGAAAGAAATCCGCTGTACTTGCAATGGTTCTGCCTTCACCCGGGGTAAAATCACAGTTTCTGAATGCGACATTTTCGCAGAACTGAGAAACCATACCCAAGCCATGCATAAACTTTATACGCAAGTTTTCAAAATTCAGATTTTTGCTTCTCTGAAACAAACTTCCTGTCTGGTCACGGACTATACTTCTTGTCTGAATAATATTGCCTGCAGGAAAATCGGCATTTTTATTTTTGAGCCAAACTCTGAGTGTGCCGTTATCAGTCTGCTCAATTTTATCAAAAGCAAGGTCTGTCTTGCTGAAATCACGGCACTGCTCTTTTTCAGGATCAAATATTTTTATATATCTGCCGGTGCCGATGTAATTACTTTCCCAATAAGGTTTACCGTTTTCGTCTGACTCCCCTTGCCATATCAGATCATTTCCCTCAATACAGAACAGGCATTCGGAATTGATTTTTATTTCACATTTTCCGTCATTGTTTGAAAGAATGGTAAACTCCGTCATTGTGGGACAAGCATAATCAACGGTCAGATTTCTGACAGCGATGTTCTCACACCTGTCAAATAGGAGTGGTGTCATTTTTCCGTGAACCATTACAGTTGCACCGTTGCCGTCAACAGTTATATTCTTTTTATTTTTCAGGTATATAGCAGTTTTCCGCATACCGTCTGGATTTTCATGTTTTTTTGCCGTGTTTGAGCAAAAATAACCATACAACTCAAAAGAATCGTCCTGTCTCACATGATAAATTTTATCTTTTTCCAGAACAACATTGTCACCGTCTCTGATATTCAGAAAAAGCTCGGAAAGTTCATTCATATCTGCATAAATCTGCCTTTCTGTGATAATATATTCATTATACTTTATAATTATAAAAAATACAATCTGTTTTCAACAATCATAAAATTTATATTGACAATAAATCTGTTTTTTTGTTAAAATATTTTTAATAAAAAAAGCGGAGAAAACTATGAAAAATATAACAATCACTGCTCATACGGGGTGTGAAAAAACTCCCGCCAATTCAATTGAATCAATATCCGCAGGAGCTGCATCAGGTGCTGATGTTGTGGAGTTTGATATAAGATTTGATAAAAACAACATGCCTGTTCTTTCTCATGACGAACCGAAAGGCGAAGAAGTCACTCTTGAACAGGCTTTCAGAAAACTGACAGAATACAAAGATCTTAATACCAACATTGACATAAAGAGCACTGCAAATTTAAAAGAAATACAACGCCTGGCAGAAAAATATAATCTGCTTGACAGAATTTTTTATACAGGTGTTTTTGAACATTATGTTGAGGCAGTAAAAAAGGACAGTCCTAAAATTCCGTATTACCTCAACATCAGAGATGTTATCAAGCCTAAAAAGCAGACTCAGGAGTATCTCATGTCTTTGGTAAAAAAAGTTAAAGACAATGATGCAATTGGCATTAACTTTCATTATAAAAATGCTTCAAAAAAGCTTGTTGATGCTTTTCATGATAACGGATTGTTGGTTTCAATCTGGACAGTCAACAGAAAATGGAATTTTATACGGATCATGAAAATGTCTCCGGACAATATTACCACAAAGAAGCCAAATCTTGCGAAAAAATTCCGTTAAACATATTAATTTTCAAAACAAGGAGTAATCACATGAATATTACAAAAGATATAAAATACATCGGTGTCAATGACCATAAAATCGATCTGTTTGAGGGACAGTATGAAGTCCCCAACGGAATCGCATACAATTCCTATGCTATTCTCGATGAAAAAATTGCAATCATGGATACTGTAGATGCAGAATTTACACAGGAATGGATGGCGAATATTCAGAAAACTCTCGGTGACAGACAGCCCGATTATCTGATAATTCAGCATATGGAGCCTGACCATTCTGCAAATATAATGAACTTTATAAACAAGTATCCCGACGTAAAAATTGTTTCATCAGCAATAGCTTTCAAAATGATGAAACAATTTTTCGGAACAGATTTTGCAGATAACAGAATAGTTGTAGGCGAAAATGACACACTGTCATTGGGTACACATGAACTTACTTTTGTGACTGCGCCTATGGTGCATTGGCCTGAAGTTATCGTTACTTATGACAGCACCGATAAAGTATTATTCTCTGCAGACGGATTCGGCAAATTCGGTGCACTTGATGTTGAAGAAGACTGGGCTTGCGAAGCAAGACGCTACTACATCGGCATTGTGGGCAAATACGGATTCCAGGTGCAGAATCTCCTGAAAAAAGCTGCAGATCTTGATATTCAGATCATCTGTCCTCTTCACGGTCCCGTGCTCACAGAAAATCTCGGATATTATATCAATCTGTATGATACATGGTCAAGCTACAGACCCGAAGAAGAAGGTGTTGTTATCGCATATACCTCTGTCTACGGCAATACAAAAAAGGCCGTTTTGCAGCTTGCAGAGATGCTGAAAACAAAAGGCTGTCCTAAAGTGACAGTAAACGACCTTGCACGATGCGATATGGCTGAGGCTGTGGAAGATGCATTCCGTTACAGCAAGATTGTTCTTGCAACGACAACATATAATTCTGAGATATTCCCTTTCATGCGAGAATTTATAACTCATCTGACAGAGCGTAATTTCAGCAACCGCACCGTTGCTTTTATCGAAAACGGATCATGGGCACCCGTTGCGGCAAAGGTTATGAAAGGTATGTTTGAAAAGAGCAAAAACATTTCTTTTGCCGATACAACAGTAAAAATCATGTCTGCTCTGAATGAAGAAAGCTCCTGTCAGCTTGAAACACTTGCAGAGGAGCTTTGCAAAGAGTATCGTTCTTAAAAACTAATGTGGAGGTACAGAAAATGAAAAAATATGTATGTGATGTATGCGGCTGGATTTACGATGAAGAAATCGGCGATCCCGACAACGGAATTGAACCCGGCACAAAGTTTGAAGAGCTCCCGGATGATTTTGAGTGTCCGGTCTGCTCAGTTGGCAAAGATATGTTTTCGGAAGAATAATCAAAAAATATTTGTCCCGGCAAATACCGGGACTTTTCTGATATTTTATCTGAACTAAAAAAGGAGTGAAAGTTTTGGAACTTGTATTATTAACTGCTGTCGGTGTAGGCAGTGCAACTGTCATAGGTTCTGTCATCGGATTTATATTTAAGAAATTATCACACAAATTTTCGGATATTGTACTGTCATTTGCTGCCGGTGTCATGCTTGCTGCCGCAGTGCTGGGACTGATACTGCCGTCGCTTGATTACGGCGGAAAATTCGACATTCTTATAACTGTTGCAGGAATTTTTGCAGGCGCTGTATGTCTTAATCTTATAGATAAACTTGTTCCGCATCTTCACAAGTTGGCCGGCACTGATACTGAGTCACACAATAACGCAAACCTGAGTAAAGTTCTGTTGTTTGTTACTGCCATAGCAATTCACAATCTTCCCGAAGGTATAGCAGCAGGCGTTGGTTTCGGTTCGGGCGATACATCACAGGCACTTATCATTGCAGGAGGTATTGCTCTTCAGAATATTCCCGAGGGTATGGTTATAATCGGTCCGATGCTGTCGGCAGGAGTTTCACCCAGAAAAACATTCATATGCGCAATGTTTACAGGTCTTATTGAAGTCATCGGCACACTGATAGGATATCTGGCTGTAAATATTGCATCTGCCGTTCTTCCCTTTGCTCTTGCTTTTGCAGGCGGCACTATGCTGTATGTCATAAGCGATGAAATGATACCCGAAACACATTCACACGGTAATGAAAGAGGTGCAACTTATGCACTTCTTGTGGGATTCTGTATCATGCTTATAACTGACGTTTTGCTCGGATAAGGATTTTGTAAACTTAAATTGAGGAGTTGTATTTACTATGTTAAAAAAAGCAGATTTCAGTAAAGCCATATGGATAGGAACAGGAGTTAAATCTTTCCCTGTCAACATCCAATCTGAGTTTGATATAGACAAAAACGAAAAAGCAACTATTACAATCGGTTGCATGGGAACATTCAAGCTGTACATAAACGGTAAAAAAGTCAGCGATGACCTGTTTTTACCTCTTAATACAGACTTTGAAGAGAGATACAATATAGAATATGGTGATCTGCCCTTTGAAGAAAAACTGGCTCACAGGCTGTATTGCCCGTACTATGATATATCCGAATATCTCAAAGAAGGCAAAAATATTATTGATTTCATGTTGGCACCGGGTTTTTATGAATTTTACGATTACGGCACGGCAAAAATCTGCTGGAAAATTGATATTACAAACACAGACGGTGCATCAAGGCAGATTTTCTCAGACGGAACAGAAAAATATAAAGAAATATTCGTAAAAGAAGCAAACATGATTACAGGTGAAACTCATGACTATACCGATGCCGACAAACTTCAATGGCAGGATGTCAAAGTCATGGCAACTCCCGATACCCCTTGCTATTTACAGGACTGCCCTGCTGATAAAATCGCAAGAATCATAAAACCAAAATACCTGGGTAACAATATTTACGATGCGGGAGAAATTTTTACAGGTTACCCTGTACTCAAAAGCAACAAAGCACAGACTGTTAAAGTCAGATACAGTGAATTGCTCAACGAAGACGGCACTCTCGACGAAATGCACATATACGGTCAGCATACAGACTACATAACCGATGAAAACGAAAGACTTCTCTGCCCGGAATTCACATGGCTTTGTTTCAGATATTTTGAAGTAATCGGCGATGTGGAAGTCACGGAATGTGCAGTTATTCACAGTGATATTGAAGTTACTTCTGAATTTGAATGTGACAATGAGATTCTCAACTGGTTACGGAAAGCCTATATCAGAACACAGCTTGCAAATATGCATTGCGGAATACCGTCCGACTGTCCGCATACAGAAAGAAGAGGCTATACAGGAGACGGACAGCTTACCTGTGCGGCATCAATGATGCAATTGGATGCACAAAAATTCTATAAAAAATGGATAGCCGATATCTGTGACTGTCAGGATCAGAAAACCGGTCATATTCAGTACACAGCACCGTTTGTTCCTTCGGGAGGAGGTCCCGGTGGCTGGGGGTGTGCAATAGTTATGGTACCGTATGAATATTACAGAAGCTATTGTGAAAAGGAAATTTTTGAAGAAACATTCCCTAAAATGCTTAAGTGGATTGAATACATGGAAATGCACAGTGAAAATGAGCTTGTAACATCTGATCTTCCCGGTGTATGGTGCCTTGGTGACTGGTGTGCACCGTCACAGAATCAGCTGAACAAACTTGACGGAATGATTATTCCGAGGCCCTATGTAAACACATATTTCTATGTTAAATCAATGGAAATTTTCTTAAAAATCTGCGATATAACAGGAAATGACCAATATAAAACAGAAATACAAAACCGCATAAAAACAAAAAAGAAAGCCATTACTGAAATTTATTTTTGCAATGAAACGGGTGATTTTGCCGATAATGAACAGGGTGCAAATGCATTTGCGATAGATTTAGGGCTCGGTGATGAGCGTACTTTCGATAACATGATTAAAAAATACACTGAAATCGGAAAGTATGATACAGGAATTTTCGGCACAGATATTGTTACAAGAATACTTTTTGAAAAAGGCAGAGCAGATGTTGCATTTTCACTGCTGACTTCAAAGGAAGATGTTTCTTACTACAATCAGATTCTCGGCGGTGCTACTACCCTGCTCGAATACTGGAACGGTGTGCGTTCACAGTGTCATCCGATGTTTGGTGCTGTAACAAGATATCTGTTTGAATATATCATCGGTATCCGTCAGGATAAGGATTCATACGGATATGAAAAAGTCATAATTGAGCCTGTCTGCATGAAATATCTCCCCAATGCAAAGGGTAAAATTAAGACAATTAAAGGTGAAATATCAGTAGAATACAACCGGACAGAACTCATAGCCACAATCCCCGAAAATATTAATGCAGTTCTCAGATTAAACTATTCGGAAACACTTCTGACTGCAGGCACAAATACTTTCAAAACATAACAACAAAAAAACCTCGGCTGAGCCGAGGTTTTGCTGTTAGTTGTTAATCAGAATTTCTTCAACAATAGATGTGAATTCTTTATCTGATGATGCTGAAAGCTTGCCTTGTGCGTAATTATCCTTGCCGCCACCCTTGCCGTTAAAAGTGCTGTTAAGAATATTAACAATCGTTCTTACATCATTCTCGGCACTGCTGACAACATAAATATAATTACTGTCTTCTGTTTCTGACAGGAGAATACATTTTCTTGTTCCGTTCTGGATAAGATTATTTGCACACTCTCTCAGATCATCGTAAGACATATTCTCACTTATTGCATAAGCACAGCCGTTAACGGTAATTGGATTCAGTGATGCCAAAGCAAGTTTTCTTGACATTTTTCCGTTTTCGGATTTGAGATTATTGGCAGTTTCCTGAAGTTTTTCAACTGACAAGGAAATTGAATCACGCTTTGCAGAAAGCAGATTCATAACTGATTTTACTGATGTATGAAGAGCTGTGTAGTCAAGAAAAGCATTGATACCTGCAACCATTTCTATTCTTGTACCTTTTTTATGAGGACAGAAGTCGATAATTTTTATAACGCCGATTTCACCCGTAAATGCGGGATGAGGTGCACAGCATGCACAACAGTCGATTCCCTCAATTGTGATGAGTCTGATGCCGTCTCGGGGTTCGATTTTGCTTCTGTAGTCTGTTTCGACAAGTTCTTCTTTTGTGGGGTATGATGCAGTAATGGGTGCATTTTTGTAAATCGCTTTGTTTGATTCAAGCTCGACCTTTGCGATGTCTTCTACCGTGAGAGGACCGCTGAAATCAACGGTCATTGTCTTTTCGCTCATATGGAAACCGACATTGTCATAGCCGAAAAGGCTATGCACAACACCCGAGACAATATGTTCACCTGCGTGGCTCTGCATTCTCGAAAAACGCAAGTCCCAGTCAAGTTCACACTGCACTTTTTCTCCTGTTTCAAATGCTTTTTCGGTTTTATGATAAATTATGCCGTCTTTTTCCTGCACATCAAGAACAGATTCACCGTTTATTGTGCCTTTGTCGGGAGCTTGCCCTCCTCCTTCTGGGAAAAATGCGGTTTTATCAAGAACAATATAATAGAAACTGTCTTTTTCTTCGCAGGAAAGGACATCTGCAGAAAAATTTCTGCAATAAGCGTCTTTTTCAAAAAGTCTTTCTGTCATTATAATCATTCCTTAAAAAAGAAACAGGAGTAAATTACTCCTGTTCTGTTTTATTTTACTTAAGTTTCTGCTCAAGAAGAGCCTTGATGACTGTGGGGTCACCTGCACCCTTGAGTTCTTTCATACAAGCACCGAAGAGAGCCTGCAGTGCCTTTACTTTGCCGTTTCTGAAGTCTTCAACAGCCTGAGGATTGTTTGTGATAACTGCATCAACAATGCCTTCAACAGCAGATGAATCAACCTGCTTGTCAAGACCGTTTGCCTTGCAGAATTCGGTTGGGTCTGCACCGTCTTCAATCATTGCGATAAGAACTTTTTTACCTGCATTTCTGTTGATTTTGCCGTCAGAAACCATTTTGATAACTGTAGCAAGGTTTTCTGCAGTAACATCGAGTTCAGCTATTGTCTTGCCTGCCTTACGGAGAATACCCATACAGTCTGTAAGGATATAAGCCGCTGTATCTTTCATGTTACAGCCGAGTGCAACTGTATCATCAAGAAGTCTTAATATCTTGTTGTTTGCAAGAAGCATATCTATTTCCTTGTCTGAAATACCTGATTCTCTGTACTGTTCAGCCTTCTCGTCAACAGCTGTGGGCTTTGCTGCCTTGATTGCTTCAAGCCATTCATCGTCGATAACGATGGGCATAAGGTTTGCATCGGGGAAATAACGGTAGTCTGCTTCTGTTTCCTTGTTACGCATTGCAAAAGTCTTGCCGCTGACATCGTCAAAACGTCTTGTTTCCTGAACGAGTTCTTCCGTGCCGAATTCGATAGCATCCATATGACGCTGAGCTTCGTACTTGATAGCCTTTTCAATAGCTTCAAATGAACTCATGTTCTTGATTTCCGTACGCACACCAAACTCTGAACTTCCTTCGGGACGGACAGAAATATTAACGTCGCAACGCATTGCACCCTCTTCACACTCTGAAATTCCGCCTGAACGGAACATATTCTTGAGTTTGCCGAGGTAAGTTATAACTTCTTCTGCACTTCTGAAATCGGGCTGAGTAACGATTTCGATAAGAGGTACACTTGTACGGTTGAAGTCAACGAATGATGAGTTTCCGCTGTGAACAAGCTTACCTGCGTCTTCTTCCATATGAATCTGCTTGATTCTGATGTCGCGGGGACCCTGAGAAGTTTTAAGTGTTACAAGACCGTTTGTACAGATGGGGTGATTGAGCTGTGTAATCTGATATGCACAGGGAAGGTCGGGATAGAAATAGTTCTTTTTATCAAATGTTGTGTAACGGCTGATTTCGCAGTTAAGCATAAGACCTGCTGTGACAGCGAGTTCAACAACTCTCTTGTTCATTACGGGAAGCATACCGGGCATACCGGAGCAAGCAGGGCATACGCAGTCGTTGGGTTCGTTTGCGGCAGAGTGACCGCCGCATGAGCAGAATATCTTTGATTCGGTGCTGAGCTCAACATGAGTTTCAAGACCGATGACAAGTTCGTAATTCATATTATTCACCCATCCTTTCAACAACATCTGCAAGGCTTAAAAGTGTGCTTTCTGAGAAATTCTTACCCATAAGCTGAACACCTGATGTTACAAGTGCAGGTGAGCCGATGAGGTTTGGAACGCAGGTGAATACACTTTCTTCAAAAACCTTGATAAATGCTTCGTTCATATCGTAACTTTCATAAGAAGTCTTACTGCAGACAGGTGTGAGAACTGCATCGAATGAAGCGAAGATTTCTGCCATTTTCTCTGAAACAACACGGCGTACACGGAGTGACTTGTCGTAGCAGTCCTTGTATCTGTTCTTTGAAAGAACGTCTGAACCGTAGAGAATAACTGTCTTTGTAAGGAAGTTGAAGCCTTCTGTTCTTGAGTTAACATAAAGCTCGTCAATATTTCTGTATTTTTCGGCTCTGTGACCGTATTTTACACCGTCATAACGGGAAACGTTGTTGCAGGTTTCTGCACACATAAGAATCTGCCATGCTGTGTTAGCAAGGTCAAAAATGTCGCAGGAAACTGTTTCAACTGTAACACCATTTGCTTTTAGTGTTTCTGCAAAAGCATTGACTTTTGCCTTTGTTTCATCGTCTGCTTTTTCAAGAAGCTCTTTTACAATGCAGACTTTCTTACCCTTTACATCAGCAATTGAATAATCATAGCTTTCTGCGGGAAGGCTTGTGCCGTCCTTGTCGTCGTGACCTGCGATTACTTCCATAATTTCTTTTACACCATCAGCATTCTTTGCGTAAACGCCGAGCTGTTCGCCAGATGCAGCACAAGAAATCACACCGTAACGGGAAACAGTGCCGTATGTGGGTTTGAGGAAATCCACACCTGAAAGAGCTGCGGCACGTCTTGTTGCACCGTTCATATCGACGCCGAGTGCGGCTTTAACTTCACCATTCGCAACAAGTTCAGCTGCAGCACCTTTGAGCGTGCCTTCCTGCGGAGCATAGTATGAAAATTCGCCCACAAGATCAAGACCAAATTCACCTGTTGCAGTTTTGCCTGAAACGGTGTAGCCTTTTTCGTGGAGTCTTGTGACTGCTTCTGCGCTGAAAAGAGGCTTGAAGCCTTCAAGAATTCTTGAACCTGCAGTAGCTGCAGCGTCTTTTACAAGAATTGTATCATCAACGGCAATATTGCCTGTTTCACATATTTTGGTAATATATTCGTTCATTTAAGCACACCTCACTTTACGAGTCTGGGTACCTGCCAGCTGTCTTCGTTTCTTTCGGGAGCACCTTCAAGAAGGCTCTCTCTTGTGAAGGGCTGACTGCGTACATCTTCACGAAGTACATTTGTCATAGGCATTACGTGTACCATTTCTTCTGTATTTGTTGTATCACATTCTGTAAGGATTTTTTCATTTTCGTTCATTTTTGCAAAAATACCCTGCATAACTGATTCTTCATCTTCTGTGAGTGAAAGCTGATTGAGCTGCTGAGCGTTTGAGAAAGTTGAACGCTTGCCCTGAGCTTTTCCGCTTGTTGATGCCCCTGCCTGACGCTGTGCAAGAGCACTTCCTGAGCCTAAAAGGTGAACATCTTCAAGCTGCTGATTTGTAACCTCTGAGGGAGCACCGAGAAGAAGGTCCTGAGCGTTACCGTTAAGCGGGAATGCAATAACATCAAGGATTTTTTCTTCGTCTGTAAGAAGCATTACCATACGGTCAATACCGGGTGCCATACCTGCATGAGGCGGTGCACCGTACTGGAATGCAGTATAAAGGGCATTGAAACGGTTTTTAAGCTCTGTTTCATCATATCCTGCGATATCAAAAGCTTTTTTCATGATATCAATATCATGGTTACGGACAGCACCTGATGCAAGCTCAATACCATTACAAACAAGGTCGTACTGATATGCCAGAACTTCTGTGGGATCCTTTGTCATAAGTGCTTCCATACCGCCCTGAGGCATTGAGAAGGGGTTATGTGTAAAGATTGTTTCGCCTGTTTCCTCATCGTTTTCGTACATGGGAAAATCAACAACAAAGCAGAACTCAAATGCATCGTCACGAATAAGGTCAAGCTGTTCTTTTCTTGCAAGCCATGTACGGATAAGACCTGCTTTTTTCTCTGTATCATTCTTCTTGTCGTCACAGATGAAGAAGAGTGTTTCTCCCTCTTTAACGCCTGTGATTGAAGTGATTTCAGCTTTCTGCTCTTCGCTCAGGAACTTTGCGATGGGACCTGCAAACTCTCCCTCTTTGAGAGTGATATAACCGAGACCGCCGAGACCTACTTCACCTGAAGTTGCATACTTGAGTGAATCTTCAAAGAACTTCTTTGACTTGCCCTGACAGGGAGCAACAATACCTCTTACGGGTCTGCCTCTGAATGCAGGGAAATTGACATTTGCAAAGAAATCTGTAAGGTCAACGATGATAAGAGGGTTGCGGAGGTCAGGCTTATCTGAGCCGTATGTCATCATCGCATCTGCATAAGTGATACGACGGAAAGGCTTTTCTGTAACCTTTTTATCTGAGAATGTCTTGAATGTATCATAGATAACGTCTTCACACACATCAAGAACTTCTTCCTGAGTTGCGAAAGCCATTTCAAAGTCAAGCTGATAGAATTCACCGGGTGAACGGTCTGCTCTTGCGTCTTCATCACGGAAACAGGGTGCAACCTGGAAGTATCTGTCAAAGCCTGATACCATAAGGAGCTGCTTGAACTGCTGAGGAGCCTGAGGCAGAGCATAGAACTTGCCGGGATGCTTACGGCTGGGAACAAGGAAGTCACGTGCACCTTCGGGTGATGAGGCAGTAAGGATAGGTGTCTGCATATCAAGGAAGCCCTTGTCTTCCATCTTGTTTCTAAGGTGACGGATAATCTTTGAACGCATAACAAGGTTGTTATGATTCTTAGGATTACGAAGATCAAGATAGCGGTATTTAAGACGCAGTTCGTCTTTGCTGAGTCTCGAATTTCTTACTTCAAAGGGAAGCATATTCTGACTCTTACCGAGTACCTGAAGTGAATCTGCAACAAGTTCAACATAACCTGTTGCAATCTTTGTGTTAACTGTTTCTTCGTCTCTTTTTTCAACAACACCGGTCACAGATATAACTGTTTCACGGTTTACATTTTTAAGAAATTCTTCATTGTGGATAACTACCTGTGTGACACCTGTGTAGTCACGAAGGTCAACGAATATAACGCCGCCGTGGTCACGCACAACATCAACCCAGCCTGCAAGGCTTACGGTCTGACCAATATGCTTGTCACATATGTCGTTACAGTATAAGGTTCTGTACATACAGCATTCCTCCCGTTTAAATTACAAAATAAAAAGTCCCAAGGAATATTGTAAAAATATTCCCGGGACGAGTAAACAAAAATTTAACCCGCGGTGCCACCCGCATTGATACACATTTAGTGCATCCTCTTTTATATTAAATTGGAACATTAAGCAGAGTGTTGCCGTTCTTACTACTCATCTCAGATGCGCTTTCAGTCGCTGACGCATCCTCCCTGACAGACTTTCCACAAAAGACGGGTCTCTACACAGATATTATAGCAAAAAATTTCATTTTGTCAACAGTATTTTTTTAACAGTATTCCACCGTATTGAATGTAAAATACACACAATATTGTACAAAAATTTTTAATACTGTAAATTATTAAAAACTGAAATATTTTTCCCTCTGTTTTTTCATTCTTCCGCTGATTGTATTGATGATTTTTTCAGCATCTTCATCTCCGCATACATAGTCCTTCATAAGTCTGCCTTCTTCAAAGCAGAGTTCATCGTGAAGCGGGAAGAACTCACGAAGCAGGAATGTTGCATATCTTACAAAACGGAGTTCGCCGACAATACGCAGCTCAGTGCTGATTGAATCAACTGCAACCGAGTAAAAATCCTTGATTGAATACACAATGCCCTCACGGGTATTTTCGGGAGCAAAAACGATTGTGGATGCAATGAGAGCATTACGGTTATGAACAGCTGAATGGCTGTCCGTACTGCCTACGATGGGATATTTTCTGCCTTTTGCACGGTCTTCGTAATATCTTATGGTCTGCCAGCCGTTCTGCTCAAAATAGTTCTCTCCGCCAAGCACTTCAAAGGCGTCAAAGGGCTGGGTTGCCATGATATATTCCGTCAGGCTTTCGGGCACGTGCAGAACATTCTGAAGCCAGTAGGGATGAGCAAAAATGCCAAGGCCGTCAGCCTTTTTTATGTGATTGAAAATCCATACACAGGCGGCATATGTGAATTTTTCAATCCCGTCAGGTATATTGAGTGTTTTTATCAGCTCATTCACCTGATTTTTATACTCTTCAACTGAAATAACATCGGGACATTCTCCGTCAATTGAACGAAGATCCTTACCGTCGCCCACATCCATATGATGATCACCGGGCATGAGTGCATTGACAGAATATTTTCCGCCGAAATTGACAATATGGATATCATTCCCCTCAAGATGCACTTCTTCACCCGTTACAAGATTATATTCAATGGGTACATCCTTATATGCATTGATTGCTTCAAGTGAAGGATAATAGCTGTCGTGGTCGGTTATTGCAAGGAAATCGTAACCGTTTTTTCTGTATTCGGCAGCAACTATTGCAGGAGCCTGATTACCGTCAGAACGAGTTGTGTGCATATGCAGATCACCTCTGAACGGATATCTGCCTGCAAGATCCGGCAAAAGTGAATATACGGACAGTCTTACAACTCTTTTTCCGTCTTTTACAATATCAACATAATGCTCCTGTTCGTCTTTGTATGTATTCGTGAATCTGAGACATCCGTCAGCACAGGGAGTGACCGGGTATTCTTTAAGATTGTTTCTTTCAGGGTATCTCTGAGAATTTCCCTCATTGAATGCTCTGACCTGAATTGTATAATCACCTGAAAAAGCCACATGAAGCCCTAAAGGCTTTATTGTCACCTCAACAGGTGTGTCACATCTGAAAACCTTCGGAAAAATATCATAATTGGTAAGTTCGAGTTTTATCATTACTGAAAATTCTCCTTTTTATCCTATAATAAATTATCATAACATACATTTTACAGAATGTCAAAATTTTCAAAGATTTTATATTACATATGCCGAATTTATCAAGTATTTATTTACACAAAAGAATTGTTGTGTTATACTGTTTCTCAGGAGATGATACCATGTCAGACAAACCAAAAATTTTTATTCAAAAAGCAAAAGACACTATTAATCTTGCAAAACAATACTGGAATGTGCCTCCTAAAGGAAACTACATATCATATAAGGAGATCGCAAGCCTCAGCGGTGCAGGATTCGGTGTCAACTGGACCGTACTTCTGGCTTCCATGATTGCACTCAACGCATCCAATTTCCTTGTAGGTGCAAGTATCGGTCTGAAGCCTATGGATCTTCAGATCATGCTTAATGTTGCTAATATCATCGGCATCCCGTTGGGAATTTTCAGAAGCTGGTACTATGACAATCATCATCTGAAAGGCGGAAAATTCCTGCCGTTTCTGAGAATGACAGCAGTGCCGACAGTTCTGATTTCGCTTATATTTGTATGGCTTCCCTATGAGCAGATGACATATATAACAAAAGCTGTTGTTGTTGAAATCATGTATCTTCTGCTTAATGTATTCCTTTGTTTTTATAACGAAAGTTACACATATTTTCAGCAGATAATAAGCCCCGATGCTCAGGAACGTGCAAATGTAATGAGTATATCTCAGGTTATATACTCACTGGCACCGTCCATTTCAAACCTCTTCATTCCTATGATTGCAGGCTGGACATGGGGACTTAACAACATCTGGACATACAGAATAATATATCCCATATTTACGATTATCGGATTGATTTTCAGCATTGTTTTCTTCAGAAAAGTAAAAGAAAGACTGATACTGCCGAAAAAGAAACCCGAACCCGTAAGAATGCTGGATGCTATCCGTGAAGTAGCAAAAAACAAGTATTACTGGATTATTCAGGCTGCAGCATGGGTTGTTTTTCTTGAAAGCGGCTACGGTGTCATTCTCGGCTGGTCATTCGTTTATGCCTATGGCGGTCAGTATGAGGCTTCTCTCGGACTTGCCAACACAATAATCGGTAACGCAGGACTCTGGGCAATGCTTCTGACTCCCCTTGCAATAAAATTCATGGGCAAAAGAAATCTGCTTATTACCGCAAACGCAATAAATATCCTTGTACTTTTTGCAATGTATTTCTCATACAAAAATCTTATTATTCTCTGCGTTCTGTGGTATTTCAACACATTTATAAACACATTCTGGAATATCGTTCAGCACAACATCAGTGCAGACATGAAGGACTACCATCAATGGAAAACTGGTGTCAGAATTGACGGTCTGTTCGGTCCTCTCGGTATGATAGGAACGGTCATAGGTCTTTTTACAGGTCTTGTATACCCTGCCATTTACGAAAAGATGGGACTTCTTGAGAATTACAATGTTCTGTATGATGATACAATCAGAAACAATCTGTTTGAAGTTCTGATAATTTTCTCTGCTATCGGTGCGTTTCTTAACCTTGTCCCCTTCTGTTTCTATAATCTTACAGAAAACAAGCACAAGGCATATGTAGGCGTTCTGAAAATACGGGCAATGTTTGAAGACCATTTCCTTGGAGAACTTGAAGACAATGACCTTGAAGAAACTATGGAAATAATATTACAGGCAAAAGAACTTTTCGGTAAAGAAAAATTACCAGTAGACAAAACCTGCCTTCGTGATGCAAGAAAATTACCGAAACGGACAGAAGAAGAAAAATTGCTCCGCAGTGAAGCAATAAAAAAAGCAAAAGAAGAAATCAGGAACATAAAAGAAACAAATCTTGCAATAGAAAGATCTGCAATTATTATAGAGGATCTTAATAAGTTCAACAGCGCTTCTGCCGGTATAAAGCTTGCTACGGCAACAGAAACTTTTGCAAACGGTGAGATCTTTTACTATGAAAATGCCCGTGCAGAACTGAAAGCTGCAAGACAGCTTCCGAAAAAAACAAAAACGGAAAAAGAAACCCGTACTGATGCGATAAAACTTGCAAAAGTCAAGAAAGAATCTGCATCTCTTATCCGTAAATACGGGCTTGAAAACATAAAAAAACCTGATGAATCCGTTAAGCAGGAACTGCTGAACAGAGAGACATCAAGCTTTTTTGAAAGCATGAAAATTAAACAGGAAATCAGAATATATCTGAAAAACGAATCAGTATATTCAAGAATTATAAAGCCTTACAGTGATGCGGAAAGTCTTCTTGCTCAGGCAAAGTATTATGAACACTATGAAGAGCTTGAAGAAAGATATCATGCATTGCATAATTAAAACTATTCAAGGATGACCGAAATGAAAGAAGAAGATAAAATCAAAGCCGGCATTTTGTTTTCACCGGCAGATCCTGAGCTTAAAGCAATCAAACTTCGTACACACAAACTGAATATTGATTACAACAAAACCTACGAAGATGAAACCGAAAAGAGATCTGAGATCATTAAAAAAATTCTCGGAAAATCAGGTGAAGGCACTTTTTTCCAGGGACCGATTACGTTTCATTACGGTATTCACACATATGTGGGAAATAATTGTTTTTTCAATTTTAATATCACGATACAGGACGATGCCGAGGTTACTATCGGAAACGACTGCAATTTCGGACCGAATGTAACAATTGTAACACCCATTCATCCGATGCTTCCCGATGAACGCAAAGAAATACTTTGTGCAGACGGAGTAAAGCGCAGACTTTGCTATGCCAAGCCCGTACACATCGGCAACGACTGCTGGTTCGGTGCAAATGTTGTAGTCTGCCCGGGAGTCACAATCGGTGACAACTGCGTTATCGGTGCAGGCAGTGTTGTTGTAAAGGATATACCTGCAAACTCTTTTTCTGCAGGTAATCCTTGCCGTGTTATACGGGAACTGAGCGAAAATGACAGTATGATTCACAAGCCTGACATTCTTGCTGACAATACCGTAATTTAATATTATTCAATCAGCCTGTACGTTTGCAAGATATTCTTCTGCGTAGTGCGCTGCAACAGCACCGTCTGCAACAGCAGTAACAATCTGACGCAAAACTTTTGTACGGACATCCCCTACGGCAAAAACTCCGGGGATATTGGTTTTTGTGGATTCATCTGAGAGAATATAACCATCGGGAGTAAGTTCCAGCTGACCTTTTACAATCCCCGTTACGGGTATTCTTCCGATGCTGATAAAAACACCGTCACATTCTATAACCGACTCTTTTCCGGAAACAACATCTTTAATCCGTACTCCTGAGATTTTGTTGTCGTGCAGTAATTCAGATACGGTGTTGTTCCAACGGAATTCCACATTTTCTGCATTCATCAACGGCTCATGGTAAACCTTTGTAGCCCTCAAATTATCCCTTCGGTGTACAATAATAACCTTTTTTGCAATCTTACTTAAAAGCAGTGCATCTGCTGCTGCGGAATTACCGCCGCCGACAACCACTACGGTTTTTCCTTTATAGAACATACCGTCACAGGCTGCACAGTAATTAACTCCACGACCAACATATTCCTTTTCACTTGCAATCCCCAGCTCACGAGGATTTGCACCTGTGGAGTACACTACTGTTTTTCCGTAATACACACCGTCACTTGTCATTATCTCTTTGATTTTTCCGTCAAGCTGAACAGACAAGACTTCTGCAAGTTCTGTTTTTACGCCAAAACGTTCAGCCTGCCTTTGCATATTCTCTCCCAATGTGAAGCCGTCGATGCCATCAGGAAAGCCCGGATAATTGTCAATCAGTTCAGTCAGTGCCATCTGTCCGCCGGCAGAAAGCTTTTCAAGAACAATGACATCAAGACCTGCTCTTGCTGCGTACAGAGCTGCAGTATATCCGCCGGGACCTCCGCCAATGACTATCATATCATATATCTGCCTCACATTACTCACCTTACTTTCCCAGTGATTCACTTATAAAGGCGTCAATTCTTGCCTTGGATTCGGGAGCTACTATTGATCCGATAGCTTTGCCGTGATGGTATAATACAAGCGTCGGAATAACTTCTATTCTTTCCTGTTGAGCAAGCATCGGCTCTTCATCAATATTCACCTTTGCAACTACGATATCTTCTCCGTACTGTTCTGCAACTTTTTCGTAAGCAGGACCGATTCTGCGACAATAACCGCACCACGGTGCCCAGTAATCCACAAGCACGGGTTTGTCCTCTTTTATAAGATTCTGAAATTGTTGATTATTAATATTTACTGCTGCCATATTTGTCAGCTCCTTTCTTTTTTCTTGGCTTTATTATAACCAACTTTTTCGTTTTTTTCTGTGACTTTCTCACCAAAGGCTGAAATTTTTGACACTTTTACTATATATAAATTAAGAAAGGGGTATGGCAGTGGAATTTTCTCAATATCTTCCCTTCTGGAACAAACTGACTGACGATCAGAAACAAAGAATAGCTGATGTTGTTGAATACAGACAGGTAGAAAAAGGCACCCGTATTCATGACAGCAGTTCCGAGTGTATCGGACTGATAATGGTTCATTCAGGACAATTGCGTACATATATTTTGTCCGAAGACGGCAGAGAAATAACAATAAGCCGCCTTTTTGAATACGATACAAGTCTGCTGAGCGCATCCTGCGTTATGCCCGATATGCAGTTCAATATCATGATTGAGGCTGAAAAAGACAGTAAATTCTGGAGTATCCCCGCATGTCTTTTCAAGAATCTGACAGAGGAATCTCTGGCGGTATCACAATATTCTCAGAGTCTTATAAGCAGTAACTTTTCCGAGCTGATGTGGCTGATGGAGCAAATCATGTGGAAAAGCATGGACAAGAGACTTGCAGAATTTCTATTGGAAGAATCCCGGCTGGAAGGTTCTGCTGTGCTTAAAATCACTCACGAAAAAATCGCAAATCATCTCGGCACGGCACGAGAAGTCATAACTCGGATGTTACGCTATTTTCAGAGTGAAGAAATGGTAAAGCTGACCCGAGGTGCAATCGAAATTTCAGACGAAAAGAAATTAATTGAGCTTCTTGCTTCATAAAATCTAAAAAGGAATGATACTATGGAAAAATTATTATCTGCGTCGCTGATGTGCGCAGATCTTATGAATCTGCAAAATGGAGTCAATGAACTGAAAAATGCAGGAATAGATTATTTACATATTGACATAATGGACGGCAG
This sequence comes from Clostridia bacterium, assembly GCA_017531385.1. Taxonomy (GTDB): domain Bacteria; phylum Bacillota; class Clostridia; order Oscillospirales; family Acutalibacteraceae; genus UBA1081. The sequence goes on along the minus strand of JAFXLD010000052.1, from coordinate 73,933 downwards.
TTTTGTGCCTAACATCACCCTTGGTTTTGACCTCATAAATGCAATAAAATCTGTTACCGATATGCCTCTTGACATACATATGATGGTGAATGAGCCGTCGAAATTTTTTGACATGATGAATCTCGATGAAAACGATATTATATGCGTACATTATGAATCTGATATTCATATACACAGGGTACTCTCTCAGATTCATGCAAAAGGCTGTAAAGCAGGGCTTGCGCTGAATCCTCAGACACCCCTTGAAAGCATGAAATATCTGACAGAATACATTGATATGGCGCTTATCATGACAGTCAGTCCCGGTTTTGCAGGACAGAAAATGTTTGCAGGTGCCGAAAGAAAAGTTGCAGATGCACGCAAATTCCTTGATGATTCGGGATTTTCACATATTCCGATTGAGGTTGACGGCAATATCAGCATCGAAAACGGAAGAAAATTAAGCATCTGCGGAGCAGATATTTTTGTTCTCGGCACAAGCAGTCTTTTTATCAAAGATAAGGATATGACACAATCAGCTAAAGAAGTCAGGAGTGCATTGAATGTACAGTAAATATCATGCTGCAGTTGTCGGCAGTATAAACATGGATCTTATCCTTAAAATGAAAAAAGTCCCTGATGCAGGTGAAAATGTACTCGGCACGTCATACGGTTATGCAAACGGAGGAAAAGGTGCAAATCAGGCTGTGGGATTGGCACGTCTCGGAGCTCCGACAAAACTTATAGGCAAAGTTGCAGATGACGAAAACGGCAGAAAGCTTCTTGAAAATCTCAGAAAAAACAATATTGATATTTCCGGTGTTTCAACAAAAGGAACACAGACAGGGCTTGCCGCAATCATTCTTGACAATGACGGATATAACAGAATTGTTGTATATGAAGGCGCCAATGCCGAAATTGATCCCGATGAAGCTTCGGCGCATATAACGGATGACCTTGATTTACTGCTTCTGCAATTTGAAACAAGTGAAGATGTTGTAATAAAATGCGTAAATACCGCTATTAAAAAAGGAATCACTACAGTTGTTGATTGCGGTCCCGCAAAGCAGTTTGAGCTTGAAAAAATGCAGGGTGCAACCATTATCACGCCAAACGAAAGTGAAACAAAAGCATTGACCGGAATTTTCCCTGACACCGAAGAAACAATTCTTGATGCTTCAAAAATTCTCATGGCAAGAAGCAAAGCAAAATACATTATTCTTAAGCTCGGCTCAAGAGGTTGTTCCGTATGGGACGGAGAAAATCTGACTCTGATGCCTGCATACAAAAGCAACGTTGTGGATACCACTGCGGCGGGTGATTGTTTCACTGCAGCAATGGCTCTTGAATTTCTTCGTAGCGGTGACATCATTTCAGCCTGTGACATGGGCAACAAAGCAGGAAGCATATCCGTCAGCCGTATGGGAGCAGATGCTTCAATGCCAACTGTTTCAGATATTCTGAATTTCAACAAAAACTAAAATTAAAGAGGTAATAGCAATGAAAATTATATCAATTTTTATGTCTTGTATTATGACATTTTTCAGTTTTTATTTTTATGCATTTTTTGACCTGTTCAAAGGAATAAGCACAGCAGAAATTACTGTTGATACATCCGAAACGGGTGCGACAATTCCCAATGTTGTTGATAACATCAACATCTGGCATATGGGAACATCATTTCATAATGCTGAAAAGAACGAAAAATACGATGTTTTTGAATTTGTAAAGTATATTCAGCTTATGCAGTGTACAGGCGGTACTGCTGACAGAGATCTGTTTGTGGATCCTGAAGACAAAACAACTTTCACCGACTATAAATTTGACGCACTTATAGAAAACTGCAAAGGTATTCTTGCTCTTGGCGCAAAACCTCATCTGAAACTCGGTGGTGTGCCAATTAAATTCACATCCGATTATCAGCTTGGCGGTTTTGATATGAATGTATATCCGCCTGATGATTATAATGTGTATTATGATTACATAAAAGCAATTACAGAAGCACTTGTGGAAGAATTCGGTGCAGAAGAAGTCAGGACATGGCGTTTCGGATGTATGACCGAATATGAAAATGAAGCATGGTTCAAGGCAAAAAGCGGTGATCCCAAAGAAAGTGCTGAAGCTTACTGCAAGCTTTATGATTACACCGTACAGGCACTTATTGATGTTCTCGGTAATGACGTTTTTGTCGGTGCTCACAGCATGACGGTAACTGAAGGTCTCTGGGATGAAGAAATATTTATCCGTCATGTGGCAGAAGGTACAAACTATGCAAACGGCGAAAAAGGTACAAGAATCTGTTTCCTGTCAGCTTCTTTTTATGACTCAAAACCCGGTGAATTCACAAGCGGATATACTCTGCCCGAAACGATAAATTATCTTAAAAAAACTGCCGAAAAATACGGACTAAGCAATCTTATCTACGGAATTGATGAAGGCAGAATTCTCAGCGGTAACTCAAGCGGTTCCGTCGGAAATGAGCTTCTTAACAGAACAACAGGATACACCTGGCAGGCAGCTTATGATGCAAGACTTTTTGCCCAGACAATAAATTCAGGTGCTGATTACTTCTCATCATGGAATTTCCTTACAGATGGCAATCTTTCAGGCTACCCCACAATAAGCTATCATGTAGCACAGAATCTTGCCAAATTTGAAGGCTGCAAAATACTTTCTGCAGAACAGAAAGAACTGAAAACAGGAATAAAAGTTGAAATCGGCAATCTTGTTGCTGTTGATGAAGAAACAGGCTTGATCCGTGCTATGATTTATAATTTCAAGAATGATACAGGTTTTAATAAAAAAGCTGATGTCACACTTAATATTCCTGCTGAAGACGGCAAAAAATTCAGAGTAACACAGTATCTTATCAATGATGAATGTAATTTCTTTGACGAATGGCAGGAAGACAGAAAAACTTATAACATCACAGACGATTGCTTCTCATGGTCTCCCGATGATCCGTGTATTGACAATATAACAACATTATCAGATCCCGAGGCAATTGAAATTTATCAGACGAAGCTCCGTGATAAATATGAAGAATGTGCAGTTCTTTCTCCCACAGTGACTGAAGCTGCTGCAAATGAAGGTGTTTTAAGCCTGAATGTTATGCTTGATGCAAGCAATGTTGTATTCTTTGAAATTGAAGAAATAAAATAAAACAGAACTCCGTGCAGCATCAAAACTGTACGGAGTTTTATTATATTATTTTAATGTGTTTAAATGCGTGCCACACCTGTTTTCCGTGCGGCTTCGGCAACAGCTTCGGCTACTGCTTTGCCCACACGAGGATCAAATGCTTTGGGAATTATGTAATCGGCGGACAGTTCATCGTCACCGATGAGCCCTGCAATGGCATTTGCCGCTGCCATTTTCATTTCTTCATTGATTTCACTTGCTCGCACATCGAACGTACCTCTGAAAATACCGGGAAAAGCAAGAACATTGTTTATCTGATTCGGATAATCTGATCTGCCTGTTGAAATGACTTTCGCACCGCCGAGTTTTGCATCATCGGGAAAAATTTCGGGGTTGGGATTTGCACAGGCAAATATAATCGCATCACGGTTCATTGTTTTAACCATATCTGCTGTCACAATGTTTGGTGCTGAAAATCCTAAGAACACATCAGCACCGAATAAAGCATCAGCCAGAGTACCTGTCTGTTTACTGCGATTTGTGAGGCTTGCAAGCTGTACCATATGCTCATGTGGAATATCGGATGAACCCTCGCACAGAATTCCGATTTTATCGCAGAGCGTGATATTTTTAAATCCTGCCGCAAGAAGAAGTCTGCAAACAGATGAACCTGCAGCACCTATGCCGTTAATAACGACTTTTACACTTTCCTTTTCTTTTCCGATAAGTTTCAGTGCATTTGTAAGACCTGCCAGAACTATAACTGCAGTTCCGTGCTGGTCATCATGAAATACGGGAATATCACATTTTTCTTTAAGTTTACTCTCAATTTCAAAACATCTCGGTGCAGAAATATCCTCAAGATTTATTCCTCCGAAACTGCCTGAAATATTATAGACAGTCTGTACAAACTCATCAATATCCTTTGTTTTCACACAAAGGGGAAATGCGTCAACACCGCCGAAAGACTTAAACAGAACGCATTTACCCTCCATAACGGGCATACCTGCTTCCGGTCCGATATCACCGAGACCTAAAACTGCACTGCCGTCTGTTATAACTGCACAAAGATTGTGTCTTCTTGTCAGTTCATAGCTTTTACTTATATCATCCTTTATTGCAAGACAGGGCTGTGCAACACCGGGTGTATATGCAAGGGACAGGTCATCCCTTGTTTCAACAGGTACGGTCGCAACAACCTCAATTTTACCTTTCCATTCGCCGTGAAGACGAAGTGATTCTTTTGAGTAATCCATATAAATTCACCTATACTTTAAACCATTTTTTCAGGGTTTACTGTTTCATCATATTCAGTTTCACTCATGAGTCCCTGTCCGACTACAGATTCTCTGAGTGTGATACCGTTCTTGTGCGCAAACTTTGCAGCTTCTGCGGCTTTGTCATAACCGATTTTCGGCGTAAGACATGTAACGAGCATAAGTGAACGGTCAAGACATTCCTTCATTTTGTCTTCATTTACGGTAATTCCGCACACACAGTTGTCACAGAATGAAATCATCGCATCGGCAAGAAGATTCACCGACTGCAGGAAATTGTATGCACACACGGGCATGAACACATTCAGCTCAAAATTACCCTGAGAAGCGGCAATACCGACAGCGGTGTCATTACCCATAACCTGAACGGCAACCATTGTGACAGCTTCGCACTGTGTGGGATTTACTTTACCGGGCATAATTGAGCTTCCCGGCTCATTTTCGGGTATATTCAGTTCTCCCAGACCGCATCTCGGACCCGAAGAGAGCCAACGTATATCGTTTGCGATTTTCATAAGATTTGCAGCAAGCGCTTTGAGTGCACCGTGAGCAAAAACAAAAGCTTCCTTACCTGTCAATGCACGGAATTTGTTTTCATCGGGAAGAAACTCAGTGCCGAGAAGTACTGAAAGTTCCTCACAGACTTTTTTATCAAAATCTTCGGGAGAATTGAGTCCTGTACCCACAGCTGTACCACCGATTGCAAGTTTTCTGAGTTTATGTAGAGAAAGAACAATCATATCTCTCGAATTTTCAAGAAGTCCTCTCCATCCGCTGACTTCCTGACAGAATTTTACAGGAGTTGCATCCTGAAGATGCGTTCTGCCGATTTTTATAACATCGGGATTATCATTTTCAAGTGTTTTAAGTGCATTTATAAGTTTATCAATTGACGGAAAAAGCTTATTCTCAATGGCACAGACGGCAGCTATATTCATAGCAGAAGGAAATGTATCATTTGAGCTCTGACAGGCATTCACATCGTCATTCGGATGAAGAAGTTTCTTGCCAAAAATATAATTTCCGCGATATGCAATAACTTCATTTATATTCATATTTGTCTGCGTACCGCTTCCTGTCTGAAAAACTGAAAGCGGGAAATTATCACTGAGTTCACCTCTCAGAATTTCATCGGTGACCTGCTGAATAAGCTTAGATTTTTCTTCCGATATTCTGCCCGACATCCCGTTTGCACGAGCACAAGCCTTTTTAAGGGATGCGAATGCCGAGATTATCTCCTCTGGCATTGTCACATCTCCGATTCTGAAATTCTGTAAACTGCGCTGAGTCTGAGCACCCCAGAATTTATCGGCAGGGACTCTGACCTCACCCATCGTATCTTTTTCTGTTCTGAAATCCATATTTTTACACCTCAATTACATCCATTATACTCCATTGAAATATGGTATGCAAGTACAAATTCACATCGATATCATCTTCACAAAAATATGATTTAATTGACTTTTATATTATAATGTAATATAATTTCTGCGAGGTGGTATTATGCCGAAAAAGAACATCCGTAACACAAAAAGTAAAATTGTTTCCGCCGCATGGAAGCTTTTTTATGACAACGGTTACGAAAACACCACGATTGAAGATATAATTTTTGAGTCGGGTACATCAAAAGGATCATTTTATCATTATTTTGAGAGTAAAGATGCACTTCTCGGTTCTCTTGCATATCTTTTTGACGAAAAATATGAAGATCTTGAAAGCGAAATCAATTCTGAAACAAACAGCATTGAGCTTCTGCTTTTTCTCAACCGTAAGCTGTTTGAAATGGTTGAAAACACCGTTGATCTTGAGCTTATGAAGCGCCTTTACTCAACTCAGCTTGTGACAAGAACAGAAAAACAGCTTCTTGACCATAACAGAGTTTATTACCGACTTCTTCGTAAAATCGTAATATCGGGACAGGATAAAAATGAAATCACAAAGCAGATGTCCGTAAACGAAATTGTCAAATATTACGCTTTCTGCGAAAGAGCGATGATTTATGACTGGTGTCTCTGCAACGGTGATTATTCCCTGAGCGATTCAGCTTCAAAAATGATGCCTTTCTTTATGACAAGGATAAAAATTTAAAGTATATTTTTCGTATTATTTTCAGTATAGACTTCATTCTTGTTTTAAAATATCTATATATAGCCAAATTAATAAATATTAATTCGTAAAGTACTGACTTCAGTCTGTACTTTATTCTGTATTGCATTCTTTATTATTTTGTGTTATACTTGCGTTCGTATTGTTAAAATAATTTTATTTTGTGAAAGGAGTTGTTTTTTATGGAAAGTAATCAGATTATGATTCTCGTGGCAATGGTCATCTACATGGCTGTTGTTATCGGAATCGGTGTCGTTTACGCCAAAAAAGCAAACAAGAGTTCAGAAAACTATTATCTCGGCGGCCGTTCACTCGGTCCCTGGGTTACAGCAATGAGTGCAGAAGCATCAGACATGAGTGGTTGGCTTCTTATGGGTCTTCCCGGTGTTGCATACTGGTGCGGTCTTGCAGATGCAGCATGGACAGCAATCGGTCTCGCAGTCGGTACATACGTCAACTGGCTTATTGTTTCAAAGAGACTGCGCCGTTACAGTATCAGAGCAAACAATTCAATTACACTTCCCGAATTTTTCTCAAACCGTTTCCGCGAAAAGAACAAGGTCATTATGACTCTTGCAGCACTTTTCATTCTTATTTTCTTCACAGTTTATGCAGCAAGCTGTTTTGTAACATGCGGTAAGCTTTTCGCAACACTTTTCGGTCTTGATTATAAGGTAATGATGATTGTCGGTGCTATCTTCGTTCTCGTTTACACAATCCTCGGTGGTTTCCTTGCTGAAAGTGCATCAGACTTCATGCAGGCTATCGTCATGATTACAGCACTTGTTATTATTGTTATTATGGCTACAGTCAAGGCAGGCGGTCCCGCTGCAGTTATTGAAAATGCAAAAGCTATCCCCGGTTTCCTTGACTTCTTCGGCCTTGCAAGTCCCACTCTTAATGAAGCAGGTGAACAGATTATTGAAGCAGGCAAGCCCGTATTCGGTGAAGCTGCAAACTACGGTTTCCTTTCAATTGCTTCATGTATGGCATGGGGTCTCGGCTACTTCGGTATGCCTCAGGTTCTTCTGAGATTTATGGCTATCCGCAAGGAAGGCGAACTCAAGATGTCAAGAAGAATTGCAATGGTATGGGTTGTTATTTCTCTTGCAATTGCAGTATTCATCGGTCTTGTAGGCAGACAGCTTTATCCCACAACACATGTTACTTCTGCAGGTGCAGAAAACATCTTCATCACACTCACAACATCATTCTTCTCAACAGGTATCGGACCTATCTTTGCAGGTTTCATTATGGCAGGTATCCTTGCAGCTACAATCAGTTCATCTGACTCATATCTTCTTATTGCTGCATCAGCTTTTGCAAAGAACATTTTCCAGGGCGTTGCAAAGAAGAACGCAACAGACAAACAGGTTATGCTTGTCACAAGAATCACACTTCTTGTTATCGCAATCATCGGCGTTATCATTGCTCTTGACGAAAACAGTGTAATCTTCACAATCGTTTCATTCGCATGGGCAGGATTCGGTGCTACATTCGGTCCCATCATGCTGTTCTCACTGTTCTGGAAGAGAACAACAAGAGCCGGTGCTGTAGCAGGTATGGTAGGCGGTGCAGCTATGGTATTTTTCTGGAAGCTCGTCATCAGACCTCTTGGCGGTGCATGGAATATCTATGAACTTCTCCCCGCATTTATCTTCTCAGCAATCCTTATTGTTGTTGTTTCTCTTCTTACAAAGAAACCCTCAAAGGAAATCGAAGATGACTTTGAGGCAGTCGTAGCAGGAAAAGTTGAAGAAACTGTTGTTTCTGAATAAAATTAACATAACACAAAAAAAATTTATGTCCCTCCGAACGCCCGCTACGCGTGCTCGGAGATGGACTAACCAAAAACGGTCGCTGCGATACAGCGACCGTTTTCTTGTTAATATTCATGTGTTTTTTCATTTATCTGATTCAGATATTTTTCAAATACGCTCTGTTTAAAAGGAACAGGTGAAACCTTTATATATTCAGCTTTACCTTTACCTGTAACGGTAAGATAATCTCTGTATAGCGGATTTTCTTTAACTGTTTTTTTATTTTTTATAAAAATTGCGCCGCCTCTGCTGCCTGTTTCAGGAAGTTCGGAAACAATCGCTTCCAGAAGAGCTTTCATACTTAAAAGCATATCTCTGTCACGGTAATAATCAGAAAGTGACCTGTGTCTTAAAGGATATGATTCAATCACTGAATTCACTTCATTCAGAAGCGCAAGACAGCCCTCATAGTCTCTTTTAAAAGATGCAAATTCACTCATTTTCTTTTTTAAATAAAAGTACTCAACTGTGTTGTCTTCAATAAAATGAGTAATTTCGTCAGTATCGAAATCAGAAAATAAAGTTTCATCAAAAGCACAGGAAGCTTTATTTTTTATATGTCTTGCAGCAACAAGACCGCCTACCTGTGTATCATTAAGTGCAGAACCACCCGGTCTTGAAAGACCGAAAGAACCTGCAGCCTCACCAATGACATAAAGACCTTTTATATCAGTTTCGAAATTATTATCAGTATAAACACCGCCGTTATTATGCTGGGCACAAACAGCAATACGAAGCATATCCTTATGCAGGTCAATACCCTGCCGGGCATAAACATCTATGGCTTTGCTGTTGAGTTTTTCGAGTCTTTTAATAGGTGTATCTGCCAGGCAATCCGTATTTCTGATATATTCCTTTGCCTCTTCACTGATTTTGTCAAGATCAAACCCTTTGGGATTATTCCTGTAATCGAGATAAACAGTTCTGCCTTTTTTCATTTCACTGTGAACGGCAATATCAATCCATGAACTTTCTTCTGCTCTTTCAAAAGAAAACGGCCACTGATAACCTTTCAGAAAAACAAAACTGTACGCTTCGTTAATATCGGAAAAGTAATCTTTAAGAAATTCTCTTTCATTTCCGTTTTCATCAATACTGACAAAACGTGGAATGACCTGCATAAAACTGCCTGATACATTCCAGCGGAAATCCACCGAAGCCATTCCGTACTGCCATTGGGTAAAATTACACATTCTTACTCCTGCATCCAGAAGAACACCTGTCATACCGTGCTGTGATTCGGGATATACACTGTCTTCATATATACATGCAGGGGCACCCGTTGCACAAATTACATTTTCAGCAAAAAAAGTTTCTGTCAGGTTGGTTTCAGTATTAAGCACAGCAACACCTGTTACTCTGTTTTTATCAACCAAGATTTTTATGACTAGTCTTTTATCAAAAAGTTCTGTTTTGTTTTTTTCAAGAACAACCTTTTCGAGTTTTTGTGTCATAAACTTAGAGGTAAGAGGCCCTACAGATGTTGCTCTCACCGTATCATCATGGTCTGTTTTGTAGCCGGGATAACCGCCGAATTCATCAGTGGGAAATGCAACTCCGTAATCGCAAAGTCGCAGAAAACACTTGGTACTGCTGACAGCTTCAAGATACATTTTTTCTCCGTCACATGAACCGCCCGAAAACATATCCGATGCCATTTTATAGGGACTGTCAGAAGTCATTCCGTCCATAGAAAGCTTATAATATGTCTGCTTATCACTGCCCGTGTTGCGTGAAGTGCCCCACAGCCTGTTTTCGGTGATTATTGCAATATCTTCTATTCTCTCTTTAAAAAGCCAGTCGGCGGCGCTGTACGCAGCTGCACCACTGCCTATAATCAGAGCTTTATAAATCTTTTTCATAAACGCCTCACATTAAAACTGCCGTCGCAGCCGATTACAGTATCTGTACAGAAATCAGAATTGCCCTGAGAAATTGTTCTCACAGACTTTACACATCTCCGGTTTTACCCATTCCTTTTATCTGTTATTTATATTTTTTTACATATTTTCAATGGCATTGTAAGTATATTTTCCATCACTTATCATTCCTTATTTTAATGTATCACTTTGTTGTAAAAAATACAATGGTATCAGACAAAAAAATATATTATTTCGCAAAGTTTTAATGAAATAATAATAAATATAATCAATTTTGATATTGTGATTCTTATCTGTATATGTTAAAATCAATATAAATAGTATAATAATTGAGGTAATTCTATGCAATTCGGCTTTACAACAACAACTTTCAGAAATATTAAAGATGTTGAAAAAATTGTTGAAATTGCCGTGGATGCAGGGATTGACTGCATTGAATGGGGCGCAGATTTCCACGTAAAAGATGTTGAAACTGCAAAGCATGTGAAAAAGCTTTGTGACGATGCGAAAATAGGTATCAGCTCCTACGGAAGCTACTACCGTGTGGGCAGCTGTGATGAAAATAAATGGAAGGAAATCTGTGAAATTTCATCGGCAATGGGAGCTCGTGCAGTGCGTGTATGGCTCGGAAGCGCTGACAGTGAAAAAACAGACGAAGTCACATACAAAAGACTTGTTGAAGATGCAAAATCTATGTGCAGTGTTGCTTCAGAATACGGTCTGATAGTCTGTCCCGAGTGTCATGACCATACATACAATAACAATACCGACGCTTTTCTGAAAATCAGAAACGATGTAGCCTCAGAGAATTTCAGAACATATTTCCAGTCAAGATATAAGAAAAAAGCCTATGACCTTGACAGAATTGAACGCACTCTCCCCTACATCGAAAATGTGCATATATCATATTCGGAACTTGCAAGGGAACAGTTTCCGAAATATGACCCGTCATACATAAATGCTCTGCTCGACAAACTCATTGAAGTCGGTTTTGACGGAAATATTCTGCTCGAATATACATATATTTTCAGCTATATGGGAATCCCCTCATGCATGAAAAAGGATATCATGAAACTAAAAGAAAAGATGGTGGGAACAAAATGAAAATTGCGCTTTTCGGCACAAATCAGCTACAGTTCGGTAAAGTATATACTACGGAAGTTCTCAGAAAACTGAGTGAATACGGTGAACTTTCCGAAAAAATAAATCAGAAAAATCTCAGAGAAAATGCTGAATTTTTAAAGGATTGCGAAATTGCTTTTTCCACATGGGGTATGCCGAAATTCACGAAAGAAGAAATAAGAGAATATATTCCCAATCTTAAAGCCGTTTTCTATTCGGCAGGTACGGTGCAGTATTTTGCAAGACCGTTTCTTGAATCAGGAATCAAGGTTTTCAGTGCATTTGCGGCAAACGCAGTGCCTGTTGCAGAGTACACTTTTGCACAGATTTCTCTTGCAACAAAGGGATATTTTCAATCGGCAAAATATTATCACACATTACCTGCAAGGTCTCTCGCATTTGCAAATTCATCACCGGGTAATTTCGGATGCAAAGTCGGACTTGTGGGACTTGGTGCAATCGGTCGGATGGTTGCGGAAAGACTCAAAGTCCTTGACGTCGGGGTTTATGCCTATGACCCCTTTGTATCTCAGGAAAAGGCTGATGAATACGGTGTAACACTTGTAAGTCTGGAAACTCTTTTCAGCGAATGTGATGTTATCAGCAATCACCTTGCAAACAAAAAAGAACTTGAAAATGTGTTCAATTATAAACTTTTCAAGAGGATGAAAAAGCATTCCACATTCATCAACACGGGCAGAGGTGCACAGGTTGCAGAGTATTCTCTCGCACTCTCTCTTCTTCTGCATCCCTCAAGAACTTTTGTTGCCGATGTTATCAAAAACGAATTTTTCCCGTACATAAATCCTCTTTTCTGGTGTCCGAATGCAATTCTGACACCACATATTGCAGGCAGCACAGGCAATGAGCCTCAGAGAATGGCTTATTATATGATGGAAGAACTGGAAAGGTTTGTGTCAGACGGCAACACAAAATATGAGGTAACACTCGAATCCCTTGAAAGGATGGCATGATTATGAATAAGCTGAAACAGATGTTAAGCACTTACAGAAATGACGGCACGGACCCGAGAAAAAACGATGCCTGGCGTGTACTTCTGTTTTCACTTAACTATGCAGGTGGTGCAGCAATCACAATAATGATGGGCAAATGGTCTTACTACACACAGAATGTCCTTCAGCTTGGTATCATGTTTGCATCTATTCATCTTCCCATCCGCATTCTTGATGCTATAACAGACCCCCTTATTGCAAATATGTTTGATAAATACAACAAACCCGGCAAGTTCAAGCTTTTTATGATTCTAGGTGCACTTCTGTCATTTTTCCCTGCTATGATTGTATTTTTCTATCCCGTAAATCCCGATATTCCGCTTAGTGTGTCTTTTTTATTGCTCGGACTCTGCTATGCAATTATAATTATCGGTAATACGATTCTTATGACTGCCACAAGAGCAGGACAGGCTATCATTACCCAGGACCCGAAGCAAAGACCTCTCTATGCTCTTGGTCAGACTGTTTCCGATGCACTTGTTTCTGCATTTGTTTCCGTTGTTGTCACAAGTAATCTCATTGGCAGTATGCAGGAACCTTTCGTTTGGAGAATTTCTATCATTGTAATGTCCGTTGTATCAATTATATTTGTTCTTCTGGCTGCAAAAGCAATCAGCAACAGAGATAACCCCACATATTACTCCATGAATCAGAAAAAGAGAGAAGAAACAAAAATCACCGAATTTTTCTCTCTCATAAAACGAAGCAAACCCCTGAGAAGCCTTCTGTGGGCAACCTGCTCCGATTCAATTGCAAAATCCGTCAGAGCAAGTCTTTCTATTTACCTGTTTGCAAACATTATTATGAACAGAGGGCTTACATCTGCTTTTGATATTCTAAACGGTGTTGTTTTAGGTGCTCCCGTACTTGTTATCGGCATGTATTTTGCATCAAAAAAAGGCTCTGCAAAGGTTTATCACAATGTTTCACTTATTCAGACTCTTGTTTCGGTTGCAGGATTTTTCATAACAATGTTTCTTCTTCCTGCAGATCCTGAATACACATACTCAGGAATAACATTCTCTGTTATAATGGTTATTCTTGTTTTTGGTTTCTATATGAGCACACTCGGTATCTCAACCAATCTTGAAAATGCTATGGTCGGCGACCTTACCGATTATGAATATCTGCAAAGCGGAAAATTCATTCCCGGCACAATCGGTGCGGCACTTACTTTTGTAAATAAAGTCGCATCAAGCGGTGTAGGACTTATCACAATGGGAATTATGGCATTCTGCGGTTTCTCAGGAAGCGGTGCAGATGCAGTTGTGCCCGAAAATGTTTTCGTAAATTACAGATTCTATTACTGTGTTCTCGCTTCAGTTTTCCTTCTTCCCGCACTCGGACATTTTATTACATATATTTCAATGAAAAAATATCCTCTTACAGATGAAGTCATGCAGGAAGTTTCAATGAAAATTGCAAAGGAAAGAGGTCTTATTGAAGACGATGCCAAAGAGGTGACTTCAGAATGACGGTTTTTTATATTTTGTTGGCAATTCTCGGTCTGATTGTGCTTGTAACTATTATAGAAGTTATTTACTATGTCAGTATGAAACCGGCTCAGGAACTGCCAGATGACAAGGATTTTGACTATTATTCCGTAACGGTCAGCGGTAAAACTTTTGAAGATGTATATCTTTTCATGTCAGGTGATAAGTATGCTCCTGAATTCAGTGAAGAAGAAATTTACAGTATGCTTTTAAAGCAGTCCGAATATATGGCACGCCGATTTGACTGCTCGGATTTCAGAGCACAATTGCTCTTCAAAATTTACAAAGACTGCTATGATAAGCTTTCAGACAGATGCCGTGAGCTTATAAAAAAGACATTTCTTGATTTCAAGTATTTTATGGACGAACCCGGTGACGACAGCATGTGTTACTGGTCGGAAAATCATCAGATCCTCTTTGCAACAAGTGAATATCTTGCAGGACAGGAATGGCAGGAAGAAATATTCACAAACAACGGAATGACAGGCAAAGAACATATGAATAAGGCAAAAGAGAGAATTGAAGCCTGGATGACTCAGCGTTTCAATTACGGTTTTTCGGAATATCTGAGCAATAACTATCTTGCAGAAGATATTTCTCCGATGGCAAACCTTATTGCCTACTGTCAAGATGAAAAAATAGTCAGTCAGATGAAAATTATCATGGATATTCTATGGCTTGATGTTGCGCTTAACAGCGTAAACAACCGTCTGGTTGCCACAAGCTCAAGAATGTACGGGAACAACAAAGCGGGAAATTACTATGGCAACAGCATCTGCACGGCAATGAATGTTTTATGGGGATTTGACGGTGCCGAAAAAATTCTCGGCAATCCTTATCTGTCAGAAAAAGAAAAAATACAGATCCGTGACACTCTCGCAAAGAAGCCGAATTATATTGTTATCTGCTTTACCGATATTGTAAAAAAAGGTGTTTACAAACTCCCCGAAGTTATTAAGGATATCGCACTGTCAGACGAAATTTTCGATGTAAAAATGGGTTGCGGACTTTCACCGAAAGATATGAAAAATGAGAATCTCATAGGTCAGAAACCCCATCAGATTATGGCACAATGGGGTGCAGAAACATTTACAAATCCCGAAGTTATATGCAACACTCTTGCTTATCTGAAAAGCAACAGGATGTACCGCAGTTCTTTCCTCGGATATTTCAGATTTCTCAATCTTACGCTGTTCAAGCTCATTAAATGGGAAAAATTTGCGGCAAAACACAATATTATGCCTCACGGTATTGCCACAGGCAGAGGTAATATATATACTTACCGTACAGCACACTATTCCATGTCAACTTCAGTTGCAAAGGATGTTGATATGTGCGGTGCTCAGGACCACGAATGGACAGCAAATATCGGTGAAGCATTAACCCTTTTCACTACTCATCCTGCAGGAAACGGTAACGGCAGATACGGTTCATCTCCGGGGTACTGGATAGGCAACGGCAGAAGACCCATGAGTGTGCAGAATGAGAGCGTAAACATAACAATTTACAAGCTACCCACAAAAAAGAGATTAGGTGAAGCACATATTGCCAATATGACTCATGCCTATATGCCGAAGTGTTTCTATGATGAATTTGAAATGTGCGATAACATTGTTTTTGCAAGAAAAAACGGCGTTTTTGTAGCACTTATCTGCGATGGCAAGCCTGGATTCAAGCCATTCAACGAAGATTCGGTCAATGCCATTTACAAGAACAGAAAACTTACCGATGACTATAAAATCAAAGGTGAATTTGATTTGTGCCGACAGGGTGGAGAGTACCATGTTTATGTTACCGAGCTTTCCGATGCAGACAGGGAAACATTCTCTGAATTCAAAGAAAGAATAAAGAACAATAAAATTGTTTTCGGCAACGGAAATGTCAGCTATAACACATATTTCGGCTCTGTTTCGGCAGCATATGACGGAGAATTTAAAGTAAACGGTGAAGATATAAAAACAGAATTTGACAGATATGACTGCAGATTCTGCAAAGCTCAGAGAAAACCCGAAACAATTGTTGTTGACAGCGGAAAACACACACTGTTGCTTGACCTGAACAACAACAAAAGAATATCAACATAAAAAAAGCTATCCGAAGAAGAAAAAAACTCTTTTTCGGATAGTTATTTTTTATCTGGATTTCAACTGTGTAATAATTATATGTCCTATTGCTTTTGCGCCTTTTGTAATGTAACCCGGAAGATTTCCGGAAATACCGGTCATAACAGGGCTCTTCAGGTCTTTTTCACGGATTGAGTCTGCAATTCCCTCTCTGACTGAAATATTATCTTTTATGAAAGGTGCGATGTCGGCATCTTCGGGAGCCGTTATAACTGCACCGTCAGAGAATGCACAAATCTGTGTTTTCTCAGTATCTGAAAGCCCATCAGCAGAAAGTGGATAAAGACCGAGCACGGCAGTTTCGTGACTTCCGTTATACGCAGGTGCAATACTCTTTCCCTGGGATGCAACAAGGGTATACACATCGAGAATCTGGTCTTTAGCCCTACCGTGATGATGTCTCTGTTTGCCGTAGTAAGTGCCGAAAGGGTTCATTCTGACAGTTTTATCTTTTTCAAGTCGCATGGGACAATGAGCCATTGAGTTCAGTACCTGTCTTGCATTCGCAACAAGCAGACCACCTTTTTCATCGTAAAGTCCCGTAAAACCGCCTGTAAGCTGGTGATTGAAGGATGCGACACTTGTGTTCTTCTTGTCACATTCAGGGAAACTCTGCGTTCTGAATGAAGAAATATCATCCATAAAGTTTCTCTTGATAACGGATATATCACCCGTGAAAGTCGGAGTTATTTGGAACGGTACAGCCTCAGTCCATTTCATATCAGTGAATCTGCCGAGAGATGAATTTTCCGTTGAAATTGATGTTGTTTCTGCCGTATAAGGATAATTGACCGTCATTCTGACATAAACTGCATCAGAAAAACCCGTTTTAAAGAAATCATATGTAAAGCTGCCTGATTTAAGTTCTTGCGGAAGATGAATTTCGCCCTTTATGCGTATTCCCTCACCGTCACCTGCAACAGAAAGAGGAGCAACTTCTGAATTTTTAAAATCATACTTTTTGTCAGCATAGGTGATAAAGGACTGCAGAAAATCACCATTGCCTATAATTCTGCCGTTACACTGAACAAACGATATTTTTCCGCTGTTTGAAAACATAACGGAAAGTTTGTCTGTTTCAAGAAGATTTTTAAAAGATGCCGTTTCCTTTTTGCCGTCAAAACCTATTTCAAGTTCATATTTTTTCAGTTTTCTTTTGAATTTCATCATCAGAAATGCTGAAGAACAATCATCTGAAATAGCAACAGCCGTGAACTTATCAAGATATTTCGCATTGATCGTAAGACATGAAATATCAGATATTTTCTTCTTTATTTCAATCTGAACACACTGGAGAAGAGAATCCGTTGTGTTGTAAACAGTTATTTTTTCTGTCTTTGGCATTGCAGAAAGTTCTTTTTCAATCACTTCCCTGCCGAATTCAAGAGCAGTTTTCTCTCGCTGGATATTGAGCACGGGAGTTGCAAGACCGAAATGAGTAGTAGAAAGAAGGAGCACTCTTTTATCAAATGAAGGAGAAAGTGAATCTTTTTTTGCAGTAACTTTTGCCATAGCTCTTGCTCTTTCAAGCTTTGTCCATATCTGCCTGTTGAAAGGTTTTTCTGCCCATGAAGCATACCCTGTAAAGTTACCGTCTGCCGTATCGTGTGTAAAAGTGATTTCACCCACGGGAGGATGATTTTTGATGTATCCCCCAGGAGTATCAAAGACAACATAAGGTAAATCGGCAACTTCTTCCACGAGACCGTGAATGCCGTCTGTGTTTGCTATTTTGCCCGTAAAAGACTTCAAGTCAATTGTTTCCCAGAAAATTGCATCTGCGTCCATATTGATAAACAGGAATAAATCGTTATTGATTTCACCGCTTTCCTGCTTATTGCGAAGGTCTTTTACCCATGCACGAAGACAACCCGCATCACAGACATCGGAATTGCTGTATGTGGGGATAACAGTCAGGCTTTCACCTTTATAAATATAAGTAAGCGGATTGAACGCCTTTTCATCGTCAAGCTGAGGAATGATTGTCCTGAACGCATCAAAGGGCACACAGCTGTAATAAAGACACAATGCCTTGATACCGAGTTTATTGTAAAGGGTGACCTGAGATGGCGTGAACATCACTTCCTGAGGACGGACGATTTTCTCGCATTCACCGAAAATATCCAGAAGTCCGCTACCCTCTTTGTTTGTGATTGCAAGATTTATACTTTCTGTGAATTCATCCTCGGTCATTGCGGAAAGTGCACCGTTGTTGTAGCCCATTATGATGTTTTCATCACCATATTTTGTAACACGCTCCTTCATTTTTTCAATGATATCCGGAGCATATTCGGGAAGAATTTTCTGCAAAGAGAAAAAATTCTCAGTATCCCACGTACCCTTTACGGGAATCCCCTTTTCATTGAATGCAGTAAGCACATCAAGAATTTTTCTTATAATTCTTATGTCAGAGCCGAAACCGAGGTTATCATTTGTATCACCACGGTATGAATGATAGCAATTGACATGAAAACCGTATGCTATATGAATCCTGTTCTCTTTCATTTTATTCACTTCTTCCGAATTTATTTACTGTAATATTAACATTTTCATATTTGCAATTTCAAGTAATAAAAAACACATCGATTCATATAATTAAATTACTCACATATGTGAAAAGCTGAATTATATGAAATATTATATGTCAGGCTGAAACAGGTTATTATAATTGAATAACTTTATGCAGAAAAAGACCTCTTTGTAAGGAGGTCTTTTGTCAGTTTTATGATGAAATATTGGTCTTGAATATCGCCTTATTCATGGAAACGTCAAGCTCTCCAAAAAGAAGACTGCTGAAATTCTTAACGGTGATTTCCTCGGGAGGAACAACGGGATATTCTGCATTGTAGAAATCGACAATATGCTTTGAATTAACCATATTGAAAATATAGTTCATTCCGATTCTGTTAACATATAAGCCGTCAATTTCTATTCTCTGAGGCAGATAGCAGGTGTAACCGAAATCATGGTCCTCCGAATTTTCCGCATTGATAATATGGAGTGAAACACCTGTAGGATAGAACTTACAGTTGCGTATAATTAAGTCACCGTTCCATGTTGAACCGTAATCAGGACGAAGGTCAACAAAATCCTGGGCTAAAACAGTTGTATTCTCAATCAGCGCTGTTCCGCTTCCTATAAGTTTTATTCCGTGATGACCGAGAACGGAGTTTTTAACAGTTGCGTTGAGCACGCCCTGATGTGCGTCAAAGCGAGAAAGTGCACAGCCGTCATAAACGAGATTTTTACAGTAGTTTGTACCTGCAATTCCCCAATAATCGCCATCGGTTATGTCGTTTGTCTGGTTGCAATTGATAAACTTTGCATTGACTGCCGTTGCGGCACCGATATCGTAAGTACCCATCTGTACGCTTGATCCCGCAGAGCCTATTGTTGAATACTTTTTATGACCTGTGAATGTGCTGTTTTTTACTGTTACATCAGCACAGCATGAAAGACTGACAAAAGCCGAATACGGTGCACCGGTTTTGCCCTCATTTTTAACATCGTGATATAATCCGTCAATAACTGTATTTGAACGTCTGACCTGAATACCTCTTGTGTAATAGTTATATTCGGAAGGAGCGTTGTTTGCAAGAGTTGTGAAGAAACCGCCTTTTACAGTCAGAGTTTCGGTGTCGATGGGATAAGCTGTAGCACCTGTAATTGCATCAAAGTCCCAGATAAGCGGAGTATCGGATGAAATATTTCCGTTTTCATCTACAAGGATAACATCTGTCTGATTGCTGCCGGGATTCTGGTTCAAACCCTTGCGGATATATCTCTTTACATTGTAATCAGTCAGCACAACAAGGCTTTTTTCATCAAGTGTTGTGCCTATATTTGTGGCATTAATTTTAAGAGGAGAAACCTTGTCGGTTATATTTTTTGAGCCCTGTGATGGAGCGATATTGAATACCCATGCACTTCTGTTTTCGACATTGGTATCATCAATTATAAAGCGTGCGGTTGACCAATCGGTATTTGTTTTTATGTGAGCAGTTCTGTTTGCACCACTGATATAATATGTTGCAGTTTCAGAAGCAAAAACACTCAGACCGTTTGTGTTTGCATATTCATGGGCTTTTACAATGGCTTCAAAATCATCAGCCTTGCCGTCACCCACAGCCCCGAAATCCTCATATGTAACGAAATGGGAGAAAGTTTTATTATATTCATAACCGTCTTTGAAGTCAAAACTTCCGTCTGAACTGAGCAGAACTTCATCTGCAAAAGCGGTTATACCTCTTGAAATGCCGACAGTTGTGCTGCCTGTGATATAGATATTTCCGTTTTCAACCTTAAGACTGAAACTGTCCGTATCATTCAGAGATTCATTAATTATAAAGGCTTTTTTGTCGGCATTCCCTGCTGAAATCTTTGTACCGCAAGCCTTATAAAACTCATCGCAAAGGGTTTCTGCGGCATTGGAATAGAGAGTGCCGTCGGGTGCAATAACTGTGTATTCGTCAATTGACACACCGTTTAAGGTTATCTCATCAAAAGGTCTTACAATATAAGGGCTTTCATAATTACCCTTTGCAAGCTCATTTTTAAACTCCACTTCAGAGGAAATCGACGAAAACAGAGAAGTGAACATAGAAACAACACACATCAGCATCGCAATTATTCGTGAAAGCATTTTTTTATCACCCTTATAACATTTTTTACTATTATAACATTCAGATTGAAGTATTGCAAGAGAACAATTTGAAACTTCCGGTAAAAAATGCTATAATAGAAAAAATTTTTCGAGGAGGTAACGGTCTGTGGCTGAAATTTTTCATAACATCGGAATACTGGCGCATGTAGATTCGGGAAAAACTACCCTTACAGAGCAGCTTTTATTCCTGACCGGTGCTATCCGTAATGCAGGCAGTGTTGATTCGGGAACAACTGCAACCGACAGCCTTTCTGTTGAAAAACAGCGTGGTATTTCAGTCCGCACTGCAACAGCCACAACAAAATGGCAGGGTGTAACCGTCAATATAATTGACACACCCGGACATGTTGACTTTGCAGGTGAAGTTGAACGCGCACTTTCTGCTCTCGATTATGCAGTTGTTATTGTTTCTGCAGTTGAGGGGGTACGTGCTCATACTGAAAATATTCTTAAATCACTTGATGCCGCTGACCTGCCCCGACTTATTTTTATAAACAAAGTTGACAGAACCGGTGCCGATGTTTATAAGGTTATTAAGGAGCTTGAAGGCATTTCTTCACAGACACACATTGTTCTGTCTGACATATCGAATGAGGGAACAGAAAATTGCAAAGTTTTTGAGCTTGATGAGAAAACTTTCTGCTCGGGAGCCACCGAAACCCTTGCAGATATTTCCGATGAAGCCGCTGAATTGTTCCTCGATGATAAAGTGCTTACGAAAGACGCAGCTGATGAAATTATCCGCCAAGAGATTGCAGATTGCAGACTTACACCCGTTGTTTTCGGCAGTGCAAAATATGCTGTCGGTGTAAAAGAACTTGCTGACATATTAGTTGAATATATGCCCGATTCCACCCGAAGATCAACTGAAGATTTATGCGGAATTATCTTCAAAATTGAGCATGATAAGTCTTTGGGTAAAGTTTCTCACATCCGTCTTTTCGGCGGTGAAATTGCAAACAGGGATGAAGTTGAATTGTTTGCTCCCGAAAAAAGTATGATTGCAGAATCTGATGCAGTTGAAATTGAAGACAGCAAATCAATTAAGGAAAAAGTATCACAGATAAAGAAATTCTGCGGTGCAAAAAGTACCGACATAGGAATAGTCCGCAGCGGTGATGTTGCGGCAGTGTGTGGTCTGCCTTCAGCAAAAAACGGTTTTTATATCGGCACACCGTTACATAGTGAAGATGCAAACCTGGTTAATCCCTTTTTACGTGTAAGAGTAACTCCCGCAGATTCTGACCCGCTGAAAGTTCCGTCCCTTGCTACCGCTCTGAATGAATTGTCAGACGAAGAGCCGTATATAGATGCAAAATGGGAGAATGGACAAAAGGAAATAACCATAAGCACAACGGGTAAAATTCAGCTTGAAGTTCTGTCGAATCTTCTGAAAGAAAGATACAACCTTTCTGCCGAGTTTTCTTCTCCCACCGTCATTTATAAAGAGACACCGTCAAAATCAGGCACAGGTCTTTCAAGATACACTATGCCGAAGCCATGCTGGGCTGTTGTTGAGTTCGATATTGAACCGATGCCGAGAGGTTACGGTGTTTCATATCACGGCAGACTTCCGAATAATCAATGCTATTACCGTTATCAGTCCCACATCCGTACTTCCTTTAACAGATGTCTTGAACAGGGGCTTTACGGCTGGGAAGTAACAGACTTCAGGTGTACTCTTGTGGGTGGTGAACATCATACAATTCACACGCATCCTCTTGACTTTTTTGTCTGTACACCTATGGCATTCATGAACGGTCTTACGCAGACGGGTTCAACAATTCTTGAGCCATTACTGAAAATCCGTGTTATCGCACCCGAAGATTTCTCAGGAAAAATTTTTTCTGAAATCGTTAAAATGGGCGGTGAATACGACAGTCCCGTTATCCGTTCGGGTATGGTTACTATTGAGGCTGTTGTACCCGTTGCAACCTCGATGAATTTTCCGGAAAGATTAGCGGCACTGACATCAGGTAAGGCTGTGCTTTCGCAAGTCTTTCACGGTTACCGTGAGTGTAACGACGGTATTGAGCACATCAATCCCAGACACGGAGTAAATCCCCTTGACCGTTCAAAATGGATTCTGTGGGCACGCGGAGCCTATAATGCAGAATAAAGTCAACCATCAAAAGCAGAGGTGCAATGAAAAGTCCGTTAAAAACAGACAATAGAAAAACACAGGAGATAATTTTTTTGCTATTCATATTTATTGTTCGAAAGTCTGCATCTGACTGTTATTCTTGTTGCACCGCTGTAAGTACAGGTAAAAAGTGTCAGATCCCACTCACCGTTGCTCATTGATTCGATGTCTTTTTCGTCAATAATCTCCGAATACATCACTTCATACTCAAATACGTTACCGTCCGTATCCTTAAAAATAACCGTATCACCCCGAATAAGGTCATTTATCGGACCAAAATGAGTTCTGTAATCATGTCCGGCAATAATCAGATCTTTTTTATAAGCAGTGCCCTCGTAAACACACGGAGAAATCTTTAAATTGTCTAAATTACATTCTGCCATAACAGGAAGATTCATATCTATTGCAGGAATTGATATTGTACCAACAAAATCTTTACCGTTGATATTTCTGACAGGCATATCCATGTCGGGATTTACCCTATAATCCGGAAGATAGTTTTGATTTATGCTTGTATCTTCCATATCCATCAATGAAAGAACTTCTGATGAAAGTTTTTTTGCAGTGTTTTCCAGGTGTATGTTATATAATGTCAAAACTACGGCAGCAATTACAAATACTCCGCCTGTTAGCATTATGATTCTGCCTGTAAATTTTCCCTTATTCATCTGCCGACTCACTCTTTCGATATGTTGCATAACCTACAATAAACAGAAATACACCTGCACAGGCAAGATACGGTATCGGCCAGCGAAGTGCACCTGTCTGCGGAAGCTCGGGCTCATCGGGTGTTGTAGTGGTTTCATTGGGAGATGTTGTTGTTTCTGTTGGTGATGTTGTGTCTTCAGGTTCAGTTGTTGATTCATCAGGAATAGTGGTATCCTCTTCGTCGGTGACACTGTTTACCAAAAACAAGGTTTTTTCATTCTGTGACAGAGAAACAAGATAGCCGGGTGCCACATCTTTTTCCGTAACGGTCCAGTGATAGCGGACAGAAAGATTATCCCACTGATGTCGCCAGTTGTTATCTTTATTCAGTGTAACTGTATCATAGATTTCACCGTCTCTGAGAAGCTGAACCTGAATTTCAGGAGGTCTGTTGTTTTCTGCGTCATTTTGCCAACCTTTAAGTACTCTGTATGCAACACTGATACTTTCAGTATCTTCGGGCACAACCTCATATTTCGGCTTACTAACAACACTTTCACTGTCACCGTAGGGCAAAACTACAATTACGGGCTCACAAAAATAGATATTTTCGTTCTGAAAATGCTTTTCACCAATATATAGGTATGCACCGTCTTCAAAAATGTGACTGTCAAAGTCTGCAATACCGTGTTCGTCTGTAGTATCGGTAAAATCGGGAACTATATCATCTCTTAATGCGTAAGCGGAAACAGTCTGTGCAAGAGATGTCATTTTTTCTGCATCGGATATATCAAATGAAACCGAATAAGCATTGAAAACACTGTTCGGGATAATTTTAGTGCCTGAAACATCTCCGATTCTGTAAATTGAAAACGAAGCATTCTGCATAGGCCCGTCGGTTGAAATATATTCTATAGTGATTTTTTGCCCGTTTGATGCAAAAGAAGTAAAACTAAAAAAACAAGACAAAAGCATAATGGCTGTAAAAATACAACATATGATTCTTTTCACTTTTCTCAACCTTTCCGTTTTCTGTATTTTATAAGCACATATATAAGAAGAGCCAGAAGCATCGGAGCCGCAACAACAGGTGCAATCAACAGAGGATCTATCTGAGTTGCTTCCGGTCCGACGTTGACAGTCGGAGTATCAGGCAGATTATCAATGCGATGTCCCCGTACAATAAGTCTGTGGGAATTTACACCGTACGGTGTACAGGTGACGAGTGAACAAAGATCCTCACCATTAACAATCCCCAGTGAATCAGTATTTTCAGGACTTACAATCAGGATCTGATCCACCTGATAGGTTATTGTCTCATTAAGAATGTGTAGCATGAATACATCACCCTCCGAAAGCTTATCCAGATTAGTAAAAAGCTTTGCTGACGGAAGACCTCTGTGCCCTGAAAGCACCGAATGATTACTCTCACCGCCTATGGGAAGACTTGACCACTCAATATGTCCTACTGCAATCTGCAAAACGCTGTCGCTGACACCGTGATAAACGGGCAGTGACACATCAATTGTGGGGATATCAATATATGCCATGATACCCGTTCCCGTAATATCGAGAGTATCATTATATTTTTTCAGTTCTTCTTCTGTTAAATGCTTTAATCCGCCTTTTTGCCTTATTTGTTCGTTAAACTCTCCTGCACTTTGCAAAAACGCTTCATATTCGCTGTCATCCATATTTTCAACCTTTTCCGTGTAGGTTGCTATTGCTCTTGACTGATGCAAACTGTTCCACCAGTCACTGACAGAAGGATAAAGCAGTAAGCAAAGTCCCAGAGTGAATATAACAATTAATAATACTGTTGTCCAGTGTTTTTTCATCTGAGCCTCTCCTCACTGCCATAGCCACGCTCGGCCATGGAGCATTAAACCCCATGGCTGAGCAAGTCAGTTATATTATTTTGAAGTTTCTGCTGACATTCTCTTCTTTGTGATAAGGAGAACAACAGCACCTACAACGAGGAGACCACCAACGATGTAGAAAATAGTTGTACCGATACCACCTGTTTCGGGAAGAAGTGAACCGAAATTATTGACAACAGTTGTTTCAAACTGCTTTGCAGTTGTATTGTATGTAACTGTTGTACTTGTTGTTGACCATGTGCAGTCTGTTCCGCTTTCGGGATAATCACATTCAATTGTAAATGTGATATCGTCAGCTTTATTATAGCCTTCGGGAACTACAGTTTCAACAAGAGTGTATGTACCTTCTTTAAGACCTGTGAATGTGAGAACGTTGCCGCCTTCTTCGGCTGTTGTTGTAGCAGAGGCGATAACATTGTCGTCAGCATCTCTGAGTTCAAATGTTGCACCTGCAAGTGCATTTCCGTCTTCATCAGTCTTTGTTACAACGAGCTTTGTAACATAAGTATAAACCACATCATCGGGAGTTGTCTCTGTGGAAGATGCATCATCGGGATTATTGGAATATGTAAGGTTAACTGTGTTCGCATTTCCGATTTCGCCGATTACTGCATCAGTGTCAACAGTTGCTGTGTACTCAATTTTGATAGTTTCACCGGCATTTGCCTTATACTGAATAAAATTGATAAAATCAATTTCAACGGTTGTTGTACCGTCACCATTTGCTGTTACGTCAACAGTATAATCTGTATCTTTAGCAAGTGTCTTTGCACCGATAGTAATAACAAGAGAGTCTGCATTATAAGCAAGACCTGCGGAGAAAGTATCTGTTACGGTGTAAGTATAGCTTGAGAAGCTGACCATATTGGGAACAGCAGATGTAAGAACATAGGGAACGATTTCACTGATAGCTGCGTTGTTGTAATCTACAAGACCTGTTGTGCTTGATACTGTATCCTTATCACCGTCAATTTTCTTTTCGATTGTGGGCTTGTCAAGCTTAAGAGTTACTTCCTGTTCTGTTGTTCTGAGCATAAGAGCAACAACGGGAGTACTTGTGCTTGCATCTTCAATTACATAGTAACCAAAGGGGATATCTTTTATTTCAATGCTTGTTGCACCTTCTGTACCAGTTGCTGAAGCAGGTGTAACATTTGCACTCTTTGCTGCAGCAAGAGCATCTTTTGCAAACTGATTAAGATCAATTTCTGTACCGTTAAGCTTATCAAGGATTTCATTCATTGTGCTGCCGTAAGCACTGAAGAAATCTGCCATCTCAGCAGGAACAGAATAGATAACGCCCTGATTGATATCAGATGAATCTACTGCCTGTGCATCAAGAATTTTGTATGCCTTGAATACTTTGCCTTCAACAGAAACATTTGCTGCACTGTTGATTGTGATTGTACCTGTGGGAACTTCGCCTGCTGCAAAAGCGGGAATAGCCATTGCAAATGCAAGCATAAGAGTAAGAAGTACGCTAAAAAGTTTTTGTGCCTTTTTCATATTTGTCTTTCCTTTCTTTACTCCTTTTTTCAGGAGATAAATTACATTATTATTTTATATATTCGGGTTGTCCTCACACCGCAGAGCGTTTTCGCCTCCTTTCCCTGTTTACTATATAACAGAGCAGGAAGACAGAGCTCAAAACGGTGAGCAGTCCCCCGATTATATACAGGTATTGTGTTCCCTCTCCGCCTGTTTCAGGGAGAATATAGTGTACCTTTATATTGGTAATCGTGATTGAATAGCTGGCGTTGGTGGTTACAGTGACAGTTTCACTGCTTGTAGTCAGACGGTATATCGTCGGAGTTGTACCGTTCCTGCTGGTCTGGTTCAATGAAACACTGCCGTTTCCTAAAACCACATATCTGTAGCTACTATTGCTATTACCCATTCTCATTTTACTGTTTGTATATGAGAATTTATTGTTAGCATCGCTTGCAGTCGTACTGAGTGAAAGTGTTCTTGTTGTACCGCTGGTAGTCTGATACAGATAATAAGTAGTTGAAGATGTTGTTTTGCCAACATTTATCAGCCTGTCGTCCCGGTATAACCAACGTTGATACTCATCGTTCTCGTTGGCGGGTGCAGTAGATACCGATGTATCATCTGCATTAGCTGTAAGTGCATATCCGCTGCTGTTGACAAATCGGTATGTATTTCCTGCCGTAAGAGAAGTTACCGTACTCCAGCTTTCAGTAATTACAGTTTCAGTTCTCGTTTCACCGGAAACTGCGATAATTTCCGAATACTCGGGATAATAACCGTTAACAGAATCTTCAGTAACGGTATATTCAATCACATTCCCGTCATCATCCTCGTACAGCAGGCCCGAGAAAGTGCCTTTCCAGCCATTGAAGTTGTTCAGGGTAAGAATTCGTCCCGTATCAACTCCGTTCGCGTAAAGACGGACCTTAATACTGTCGTGAATGTGATTTGTAATGCCGTCCTCCCATACCTTACTGATATTGAAAGAGGTTCTCTTATCTTCGTCAATGTGAGTGTTGGTAACATTGAACATCGTAACAAAGATTTCACCGTCATTTTCACCGTCTTCTTCGGGCTCGTCTTCTCCGTCATCATTATCTATTCTGTCCTCTTCGTGAATAAGAATATCCATATTGATATAAAGCTCAAGCTCAAGACGGTCTGTAGCACTTGCAGAGAAGTTATCGTTCAGATAATAATATGTATTGTTGTATTTTGCGGCAAGTCCGAAGTTATTGTGATAAAGAATTCGGTTGCCGTTCATATAGGGAATAAATCTCTCCGTTCCGTCAAGAATTATGTTATAGCCTGCTTCGTTTATAACATGGAAGCCCATTCCGTCAGCGTTTACAATCCAATGTGCTGATTGTGTTTCTTTAGCTGTCTCAAAGTCAGTCCATGCAAAATTGCCGGAGCTGTTTACGGTGAGTGCGTTACCCGTTTTACGGTTTACAATAAGGAATGTACCGCCATCATAGAAAGTATCAGTCTGTATCCAGGCACTGACAACCTCTTCACCGTCTACAACGACATCAGTATAGAAGTCTTCAGTTTGTTCCTCGTAAACACTGTATTGAATTTTTTCTCCTATGCTGTTATAAATAGGAAGATCTATCCACAGATAGGTCCAGTCATTCTCTTCGCTCAGGACTGCAGTCCTTCCTGTACTCTGTCCGTTAGCCAAAAGATAAACAGTTACGCTTTCGGGAATAAAGCTTTCATCCTCTACATTCCAGTGTTTTGTTACCGCCACATTTCTCTTATTGGTTGTGTATTGCTGGTTAGTAAGAGTAAGGGCAATCTGCTGATGAGCTTCATCGGCATCGTTATGTATAATGTCGAACCCGTCGGTATGCATTCCATCCTCGCCTCGCAGTGCATCGACGGTGCATATAGAATTACCCAGACTGTTCATCGAAACACGTATAACATCGTCAGTCAACGGGTACCCCGAGGGTGCTACAAGCTCTTTCAGATAGTAAACCTTACCCGCCGAAACGCCCCAGAAACGTACCATTCCGTTTTTTGCAGTGAATGTGTTGGTGCTGCTTTTGTCATTCTGATATGCTGCCTCAGAAGTCCACAATGTGGCAGGCACGGTACAGTCAATATCAGTATATACTCCGAATACTGCGCCATCCAGACCGTTTGCGTCAACTGAGTCCTGCTTGATAAGTTCAAAGCCATAACGGGGTGTGAGGTTAAAGTAAATCGCACAGTTAGACTGTGAACCGCCTCGTTCCATATAGTAAACGGTCAGAGTGTGGTCACCTTCATCCAGATTAATGTGATCCGTTACCGAAGCCTGATAATTTGTCTCTTGCACATTGTTGGCGGCTGTTGTTGTGATAACGCCTGTAGAGAAATCTATTTTACCGCTCATAATACCGTGCAGACCGCCGATATCCATTACCAGCTCGCCGTCAACAAATACCCACAGGTCATCGTCACCGCTGAATTCAAAGGTCATATGCTGTCCGTGTGAAGAGATATTGCCGTAGTTCTGATATTGGTCAACTGTACCTGTTCTGTCGGGTAGATAGAACTGAATTTCAGACTTCATACCAAACCAGTAGTTTGTTCCTGCATTGGCAATATTACTGCTCTGGTTGGTTGCCTTGGCATCATACTGATAGTTTGGACCGTTTCCGTCAGCGTCTTCATACTCAACAATAACTTTGTTATTACTGTTGTTTGTATAAGGTGAGTTAAAAGGCAGGAAGTCGGAATAAGAGCCTCCTGCTGTCGGATTACCGTTTGAGTCAAAACCGTCTTTCAGTGAGTCGGAGGTTCGTTCAAGATATTCATAAATATAAAATCTCTCGTTACTCTGATTATAGGAAGCCGCATTATATCTTGAGTCGTAGTAATAATAACCGTTGTGCTCACCGTCATAGTTATTACTGCCCTCTTCCATAAACTGGTAAAGGTAGTTTGCCTGACCGACATGGTTTTTTCCGATAACATCCGTTTCAGGATTAAAGAGCAGGTCGATAATGTTTTTACCTGACATATCGGCTACATAATCAACTATTCCGTTTGTGATTTCGGTACCCATATTGTCGTTGAGTCTTGCTCTGTTGGCACCGTATGAAATGTGTACATTTCCCGTATCCCAGTCACGGAAGGTAAAACCGAGTGAAGGCATACCAAGATAGGGGACCGTAGCATTCTGTACGATTGACCAGGTTTCGCTGTGAGATGAAGCACTTACCGAACCGGAATGAGTAACAGACTGCATATTGAATATTGCGCTGTAGTCAAACATATCAGTTCTGATAAAGCTGTTGGTATCAAGGCTGGGTGCAATCAGACTTGCGTTTTCGTCATTTACTATACCTACATTATAATCTCTCGCAACCCAGTCAGCATAAAATACAGTGTTTTTGGTAATAGTCACTCTTTCCCCCGGCTCATAGTATACGCTGTTTTTAATATCGTACCAACCTTTTAATACATAGTCGTATTTGCTGGGGGAATCCCATTCATCGGGAAGGGTTATGGTGTTATTTTCGGCCGGAACAGCCCGGTATGTATTGGGTGATTCGTAAAGACTCATGAGCCCGCCGCAGGTGCCGTCAAACCACACATGGTAGGTATCCTGTGGGATATAAACCTCTGCGATATAAAACTGAGCCGCACTGTTTGCAGCAGTGGTTGTGCCGAAAGCTACACCGGAGCCCGAACCTGTAAGACGCGAATAGTTTGCATTACTCTTGACAGAGAAGGTTTTACTGCTCCCGCTTCCGCTTGTAATCAGCTCAGATGTCCAGTCACCCGATGTTGTGATACCGTAGTCGCTGCTGCTGTTATAGAACGAGTGCATATATCTGCCTGAACCGAGATTCTGAATTTTATATGTTGAACCGCTCTGCCGCGTGAATTTCCAGTAATAATTGTTACCCAGTGAAGCCACAGGTATGGTACCGTTGCTGTTTACCGTGATAGCTAAAGGTTTTCCGTTCTGGGTGCCCGGCACAGCATAGTATGTTCCGTTATAAAGAGTATAAACTATGTAGTAGGTTGAGCCTGTGCCGTCAAGACTGTCAAAATTAACATTTGTGGCATATGTTGAATCTGCTACGGTTGCAATACCGTCCTCGACTTCAGCAAGAGAATCCACGGCGTACGGTGCCATTTCTTCAAAGAAACAGCTTTCTTCATGGGAATGTTCCTCTTTTGTGCATATGAGTATATTTTTGTATTCATAGCATTCCGATGTATGTTCGTGGTTTTCTTCAAAAAACTCGGTATCTTTTGTCGTTTCTTCTTTGGCAGTTGTTTCTTTTGTAGCTGAGTCATTTTCTGCATCAGTAACAGATTGGTAATCACATACCAGTGTACTTTCAACGATATAACAACTGTCTTCGTGTAAATGCTCGTCAAGTCCGCAATAGATATCTTTTTCCATGGTTATAGCAGGGAGGATAAGCATATATGTAGTGCAGAAGACAACAGCAATCGCAAGAACACTTGCAAGCTTTTTCCATCGCTTTTCAAGATGCGAAAGACGTAAAACTTCTGCAATTCTTTGCCATAACTTTTGCATTTTTTGCTCATACTCCCCTTTCTTGTTAGAATTGATTAATTACTATTTGCTATTGCAATGAGCCGAATTTATCTATAGGCCAGACACGGAAAACAATTTTCCCCACGATCTGTTCTTCCGAAACACAGCCTATCACACTGCTTCTCGAATCAACAGATACACTTCTGTGGTCGCCCATTACAAAAATTTTTCCTTCCGGCACCTGGTAAGGCAATTTAATATCACATTCTCCGAATGCCTTATAGGAAATATACGGTTCAATAAGCTCATGATCGTCAAGAATAACGGTTCCGTCAGGCTTGATATTCACCCATTGTCCCGACACGGCAATAACTCTTTTTATAAGAACTTTGTTATTATAATAAAATGCAATAATATCTCCTGTTTCAAAATTACCCGATTTCGTGGAAACAACTATGTCTCCGTCCTCAATCGAAGGTGTCATTGAGCTGCCGTACGTCTGCAATACCGGTAACCACAGCGTTGCAACAAGAATCGCAATCGCAGAAACTGTTATTAAAGTAAACAGTGTACTTTTCAGTGATGCTTTATATTTTCTTTTGTATCTTTCTCTTTTTATCTCAGCTTCGATCACATCACTGTCAGGAAACACAATGTCATTTTCTGTCATTTAAAATACCTCTGAGTTTTTTTCTTATGTCTTTTTGAAGTTCTTCCGGAAGAGATGACAAAACATCGTCATTCTGCCAAAAAAAATACATTATGCGACCATACAGATTTTTATTTGTAACAGTATCATTCTCCTGTTGAAAAGGAACAGTTTTATCATTTTTATTTTCAATATTCTCCGGCTCGGGATCTTTTTTTGACATTTCCTGAAGATTTTCCGCTATATGATTAACATTATCTAAAGCAGAATTCATCTGCAAAATCATTTTATTTAAATTTTCAGTTAATTCAGCAGCATTATTTTTGTTTTTCAATTCATGAAGCTCTTGTCTCATATTTTCATTAATCGTACTTTGCTCAAGAAGCAACTCCAGAATTTCCAAGCGATTTAATTTCTTCAGTTCCTTTTCAGTCATAAACTGCCTCCAAATAATACATGAAAATCCTATTATACTAAATAATATCGTATCATTATTTTCAACAAAATACAAGCAATTTTTTAATTTTTTTTTAATTTTTCTTTAATTTTTTATATACTGTCTCATATAAAAAATAAATATTTTTAACAACGAAATTATTACTATAAATTTTTTGGAATTAACTATATAGTTTTTCGGGCTAAAAATGCGTAAAAAAGCTTTACAATCTGCAACGATAGCGACAAGATACTTTTTCATTTCAGAAAATCTTCTAATTTTTTTGAAGTTTGCTTCATATATTTAGCCATGAAAGCAGCACACTTTCATTAATGAATTGAAGAATTATATTCATTATTACAAAAACGACAGAATTTCTACAAAACTAAAAGGAATGAGCACGGTACAATACCGAACTCATTCACATGCAATTTAATATTTATTTTTGTCTAAACTTTGGGTGTCACTTCATCCGAGAGGGTGGTATTTTTTCTTTCAATATGTTATAATAAGTTTGAAATAAGAATTTATGAGCCGATTATGATAAAATAAGCTTAATACATATTTCGAAAGAGTTCATTTCAAATACATAGCAGATAATATCAGGGAGGTTCCTATGAACATTTTACAGACAATTATTTCTTATCTTGCAATAGCGGCAGCTTTTATTTCTTCTTGTTTTTCATGGGGGGATTCTGCAATGATACCGTATACAAATGATTACAGCATTCCCGACAGTATTCCCGAATACAGTGTGATTTCTGCCGAAGAGAAAACCGATTGGAAGGCCAAATGGATCTGGGATAAGGAGAACCTTACGGAGAAAAATGTCTGGATGTGCTTTAATAAAAAGGTCATTTTTGAAAAGAAGCCCGAAGAACTCATTGCCCACATCTCAGCCGACTCGAAATATTGGCTTTACATAAACGGAGAAACTGTTGTTTTTGAGGGAAGCGTAAAACGAGGTCCCGATGAAAACAGCGGCTATTATGACAGTATAGATATTGCTCCTTTCCTCAAAGAGGGTGAAAATTCAATCTGTGCTCTGGTGTGGTACTGGGATGATGAAACAAGCTATTCCTACAACAGCAGCGGTCAGGGCGGATTCCTTTTTGAAGCTAAAAATTCGGACATCACCATAATTTCCGACAAAAGCTGGAAGGTAAAAAGAAACGAAGCTTTCGTTGACAGCGCTCTTTATCCACCTAATTACAGACTTCCCGAATACAGTATTTATTTCGATGCAAGGAAAGATATCGATTGGATAAATGAAGATTATGATGTGTCCGATTGGGAAAATGGGGTCGAATATGCCGTCGGCGGCGAGGGTGTTTACGGCAAGCTTTATCCGAGAGGAATACCATTTCTGAAGGATTACGGTCTTAAAGATTATGAGAATTCAAAGGATTATGAAAACTATACCGTAAAAAAACTTTTGGGTGAAAAAATCACCGTAGATATTCCCTATAACGCACAGCTTACTCCCTATCTTAAAATTATAGCACCTGCAGGTAAAAAGATTCGTGTAACTTCGGAAAACACTTTAATCGGTGCAGTTTCAACTACCTATATAACTAAAGAGGGAGAACAGGAGTTTGAGGCTTTAGGCTGGTTTAACGGAGAGCATATTACTTATAAAATACCGAAAGGCGTTACAGTTGTTTCTCTCAGGTACCGTGAAACAGGATATGACAGTCAATTCTGCGGTGACTTCAGGTGCGATGATGAATTCCTGAATTCTCTGTGGCAGAAATCTCTTCGCACTCTCTACGTTACCATGCGTGACAATTTTATGGATTGTCCCGACAGAGAAAGAGCTCAATGGTGGGGCGATGTTACAAGCGAAATGATTATGACAATGTATTCTATGGACAGTAATTCCTACCTGCTGTATCAGAAGGGTGTGGAGGCGATGCTCTCTCACATTGACGATACAAAAGTACTTCAGACTGTTGTTCCTATAAGCGGTGACTATTTTGAGCTTCCCGTTCAGCAGCTTGCAGGAATTGTGGGCTTCCTCACTTACTATGAATATACTGGCGACAAGTCTTTTATCGAAAAGGTTTATGATGCGTCCCTTGACTACCTGAAACTTTGGGAAATCGGTGAAAATAATCTTGTCGTTCATCGCGGCGGCTCATGGGATTGGGCTGATTGGGGCAAAAAGGCAGATATGACAGCCATCGAAAATGCCTGGGTTTACTATGCTCTTTCCGCCACAGAGGAAATGGCAAATATTTTGGGAAAAGACGAGGACATCTCATTTATTACCGAAAGAAAAGATACTATCGCAAAGGGCTACAAATCTCTCTGGACAGAAGAAGGTTTCAGAAGTAACGATGTAAGAAAGCCCGACGACAGAGCCAATGCTCTTGCAGTTTTGTCCGGCCTTGCAGAAAAAGAGCAGTATGATACTATTACAAATGTACTCCGGTACACTAAAAATTCGAGCCCGTATATGGAATACTATGTTCTTGAAGCCCTTTGCAAAATGGGAAAATATGAAGATGCAAAAGACAGAATCAAGAACAGATACGAGGGTATGATGAGTGAGGATTACTCTACTCTTTGGGAATTCTGGGACTCCTGGCGAGGCACTAAGAATCACGCATGGAGTGGTGGACCTCTTGTTATAATGAGTAAGCATTTTGCTGGTATCACTCCCCTTGAAGCAGGCTATGAAAAGGTTAAAATCAACCCTCAATACACTCTGTCGGACAGCATAAACTGTACCGTTCCGAGTGTAAAAGGGTTAATCACTCTGGATTATGAAAAGACTGACGGGGATTATATTATCGACCTTACTCTCCCACAAGGTATGAAGGCTGTTTTATATGTGCCTGCCGGAGCTGCAGTAAATATCAATTCAGAGCCTTTTTACCAAAACGGTGAGTACGTAAACGGTGAAAAAAAAGGTAATGTGGAGATTGTGGAAAAAGCACTCGATAACGGATAAGCCGAATTCTAATTTATCGAATAACATAAACCCGAGCAGAGAGTAAAACTCTGCCCGGGTTCTCTTTATGCCATTACAGCGATTCACGGTTGATTTAAAATCAGGTTTGGCAAGAAACATCTTCATCCACATTGTTTTGCTGTAATCGTAATTGCTTTTTCTGTTAAGCATATCATCATCACAAAAATAAGCGTGTTTTAAAGCATTGTCAATTATCTGAACCCCGTTTGATTTGTTCAGTAAAATAGCCTGAGAATAAATTACCTTCTGCCGTCAGCGTTGTTTCATCGGGATTTTCAACAATAATTCCTATATTCGGCGAATCGGATTCTTCAGGTGCGAGAAAAACATTGTTATGAATATTTATATCGTGAACATTGGGTCTGAAAATTATGTAACCTCTGCTTTTTGAAAAGCTTCCTGAAGGACCGTCGAATATATTATCACATATTTCGATGCTATAATGTTCGCTGTTACCGTGGTGACCGATTCCCGGGAAGCCACCGCATTTAAAAATATTTGAGCTGATCACAATATTTCTGCATATTGTGTCATCCATACAAAAATCAATAAGTTGGCCGTCACAGTTGTAAACAGGTCCGTATGAACCATCCTGTGCCAGATCAATCTGAATCTGCTCATTCAACAAATACTCGTGCATCTCCGTATATGTAGGGCCGTCAAAAACACAATTTCTTACAATTGCATTGTCGGTTGAGTTAATTTCAATGAAATGCCAACGGGAGCAATGAACAAAACGGCAGTTTTCAATGACGATGTTTTTGCAGTGGACAGTGTTGATCAGAGTAGATTTTTCTGTAAGATTTTTATTACCGTCAAAAATACCGCCTGAAATCACAACATCGTGAGTACCCTCATAACCGCCCCATTCAGGCTCTGAATAGGATGCGAGCAGATATCTTGTTAACGGTTCGCTTTTGTCACTTCGCAAAACAGTGGCTTTGTCGGAGAATTTAAGTGTCTGATTTGAGTAGAAAATAAGTGCGGCAGAAATAAGATATGTTCCGTCGGGGAAATAAACCGTTCCTCCGTCTTTGACTCCGTCAATACATTTCTGCAAAGCTTTTGTATCGTCGTGAATACCGTCAGCATACACATTTTTATTCTGCATTACATTTACGAAATTCATATTTGACACCTCTTAGTTTTTAAACAGTTTCGCTGTTTGTTTGAGTCATTACCTCATCAGGAACTTTTCCTTCTTCGGCACGTTGTTTCAGAACTTCCATAACGTGAGCATAGTCAATGTAAAATTCTTTGGTGTTGTTGTTACCGTTGAAGCCGAATAAAACCCAACCTTCATTGCCGGGATTTTCCGCTTTTTCTGTCTGATATTCATATTCAAACGGAGATCTTGCCATTGAAATAAACGAAATGGTAACAGATGCAGCTATGAATACTGCAAGAACAATGATAAATGTTGCTTTTTCTTGTATCTGTATTTTATTATAATATAACATTTTGCACAACACAATACTATATTTTGTAATTTTTTTGTATTTTTTACCCATGAGCTGATTCTTCACTGTTTTTTTGTTTTGTTGAAAAGTTCATATGCTTATGATATAATCATTTCGACAAATAAGAATTTGTCAGACACAACATTTTATTTTTATCCCATAAAATGTAGTAAATGTTTTTATTGAACAAGGAGGAGAAACTGTGGCGTGGTATGATGAAGCAATATTTTATCATATTTATCCGTTAGGAATGACGGGTGCACCAAAGCAAAATTCTTACAGCGAGCCTGTTCACAGGCTGAATACTTTGTTACCGTGGATTTCTCATATAAAAGAAATTGGTTGTAATGCAATTTATATCGGACCTCTTTTTGAATCTGTGGGACACGGCTATGAAACAACGGATTACAAAAAATTAGACTCAAGACTTGGTACAAACGAAGACCTGACAAATTTTGTTGCCGAATGTCATAAGCAAGGTATCCGTGTGATTTTAGACGGAGTGTTCAACCATACGGGCAGGGACTTCTTTGCTTTTAAAGATATAAAGAAAAACAGAGAAAACTCCTGTTATAAGGATTGGTATTGCAATGTGAACTTTTGGGGCAACAATTCATATAATGACGGTTTCTCCTATGAAAATTGGGGCGGACACGATCTTCTTGTAAAGCTGAATCAGAAAAATCCCGCTGTAAAAGACTATATTTGCGATGTAATCCGCTTTTGGGTAAAAGAGTTTGATATTGACGGTATCCGTCTTGATGCGGCTGATGTTATGGACTTCGATTATATGAAGGCGCTTCGTCAGGTGGCAAATGAGATTAAACCCGATTTCTGGCTGATGGGCGAGGTTATTCACGGCAATTACTCACGCTGGGCAAATGACGGCACACTACACAGTGTAACAAACTATATGCTTCACAAGGCTCTTTATTCCGCCCACAATGACCACAATTATTTTGAGGTTGCCCACACAATCAAATATGTCAGTGATATGACAGGAGATCGCCTGAAACTTTATACCTTTGTTGATAATCACGATGTTGAGCGTATACACACAAAACTCAATAACAAAGCTCATTTTCTACCCGTGCACATTATGCTTTATACCTTGCCGGGCATACCGTCAATCTATTACGGTTCGGAATTCGGTATTGAAGGCAGAAAAGAACGAAGCAGCGATGATTCTTTAAGACCGGAACTTAAATTTAATGATTACAAAGACGAGGCAAAAACAAATCCTTGTACACAGCTCATTTCTGCTCTTGGCAAGATACGCCGTAACACACCTGCTCTTTGCTACGGCGATTACAGGGAACTCCTTTTGCAGACCACACATTTTGCTTATGAAAGAAAACTTGACGGCAGGAGTGTAATCATCACGGTTAACAACTCCGATAACGATGTCACAATGAATCTTCCTTGCACTAATGCAAAAAAATATTTCGGTGCGCTTACAGGTGAAAAGATAAGTGCATACGGTGGTTCTATTCAGGTTCAGATACCTGCAAACAGCGGTGAAATCTGGCTTCCCGATGAGTTTGCGGATGAAAGCTTTAAACCGATTAAGACGACGGAAATTAAAAAAGCTCCCGAAGTCGCAAAGACTGAAAAAACTGAACTCCCGAAAACAGTAAAAGAATCCGTGAAGGTGCAGGAGGAAAAGAAGCCTGACCCGATAGTTACAGTTCCGAATAAGCCCTACGAAGAAATGACCGTTGAGGAGCTTCAGGATGCGATTCTCGAAAAAATGAGAAAAAACGGCCCCGTAACTGACTATATGTTATGTACGGTGAGAGAAAACACACATCACGGCTCTTTAATAAATTGGGTCAAGAGCTTTAACTGAATCACAGCACAATAAAATAAACTTACCGTCGGGGACGTAAAAATCCTCGGCGGTTACTGTTACATAAGTGTGGTTCTAAAATGGGATGTACAGACAAAAAATCGACAGCAACTTGTCGATTTTTTATCCAATCCGAAGGATTGGTATGTAATCGCCGTAGGCGTATGTCATCACCTTGGTGCATTTCTCCTTCGGTTTGATTACATACCTTTCTGCGAAAGGATTCCATACAATGCTTCGCATTGATTGTACCCCCCACACCTGATTGTAATTTCAGATTATGTGTGATATAATCATCTCAACAAATCAGACTTTGTGAGGAATTGATATGATACAAAATAATAGTGAATTTTGGGATGCACTAGATGAATTAGTGACCAATTCGGAAATTGTAATTGATAGGCCAAGGGGAACGGCACACCCCAAGTACCCTAATTTCATTTATCGAGTTGATTATGGATATTTGAAAGATACATCGTCTATGGATGGTGCGGGAATAGATGTATGGGTAGGAAGCAGCGAAAAAAAGATTGATGCAATAATGTGCATTGTTGATTTAATAAAGAAAGATTCAGAAATTAAAATACTGATTGGATGCACAGAAGAAGAAAAGGCAATAGTATACGAAACACACAATGAAACACAGTTTATGAAAGGCATTTTAATACGTCGCTAAATTCCAATTTATCAATCAGAACATCAATTATAAAGGAAATATTATATTATGAAAGATAAAAATTACTTTCTGAGAAAGGCTCAGGAAAATTATCCTGAACTTAAATTTACCGTTCTCACTCCCGATATATCTGAATTTATCGCTTCAAGTGGCAACAGTGTTATTCTTGACCTCGGACAACACGCTGTAGGTCACTTTTCATTCAGTTTTGATAATGTTGAGCGTTTCATGGATGCTCCCGTAAGACTTATAATCAGATTTGGTGAGGATATGAGGGAAATAAACGATGATATTTCTCAGTATAACGGCACGGTTTCAAAAACCTGGCTGCAGGAGGAAATACTGCATCTTGATTATCCTCAGAAAACAGATATGCCGAGAAGATATGCCTGCAGATATATAAAAATTACCGTTGATAAAACAAATTTTCCCATAAGATTTTTTGATTTCAGATTTGTTGCACAAACAAGTGCGGATACATCTGCACTCATGCCTTCAGATACAAAAGACACTTTATTAAAAAAAATTGACTGCGTTGCGACAAATACCCTCAAAGAATGTATGCAGACTTTCTTTGAAGACGGTCCGAAACGTGACCGTCGATTGTGGATAGGAGATCTTCGTCTTGAAGCTCTGACAAACTACTATACTTTTAAAAATTATGAAATTGTCAGAAGATGTCTCTATCTTTTTGCTGCAGGTGAATGTAACAGTCTCGGTTTTCTGTCGTCATTTGTTTTTGAAACACCTTATTATAAGTCAGGGGAAACTCATATCGCAGACTATGCACTTTTATATGTTGTTTCTGTTTGCGATTATTATGAACACACAGCAGACATCAGTGTTGTTAATGACCTTCTGCAAATCTGCAAATCACAGCTTGACAGCTTTGAAGCAATACTTGATGAAAACCTGATTGTAACAATGCAGGATGGTTGGTTTACATTCATTGACTGGTGTCCGGGGCTCGAAAAACTTACGGCTTTGCAGGGTGTATATCTTTACACTCTCGAGCGGTTTTCTGAAATGCTGAAAAAAATCGGCGATGAAGATTTCAATAAGTATTCGTTGCTTCTTTCGCAAGTGCGTTCCGCTTGTAAAAAACATCTTTATGATAAAAACTCAAATGCGTTTATAAATGATTTGGATAATAAGCAGTTCAGCATTCATTCGCAAGTCTGGATGATATTGGGCGGTGTAATATGCGGAGAAGAAGCAAAAAATCTTTTACTTCTCTGCCTTGATAACAAAAATGCAAAACAACCCGTCACCCCGTATATGCACCATTATGCTACTGAAGCAATGATGAAACTCGGAATGAAAGACACGGCAGTAAGCTATCTTAAAAAGTTCTGGGGAGGAATGGTTGAGCTGGGTGCAGACACCTTCTGGGAGGCTTATGTGCCCGATGACCACGATTTTTCGCCTTACAACGACAGAAAAGTAAACAGCCTTTGCCACGCATGGAGCTGCACACCGTCATATTTTATCCGAAAATACGGGTTGTAAATTATTATGTGATAAATTCTATAATGACAAAGCAAAAATTCGCAAGGGTTAAATGGCCTGATTGTGATATAATTATCTCGATAAATAAGAATTTGCAGGTGAATATATGAATAGTGTGAACAAGACATTATACATCCCTTTGTATGGCAAATCCTATGTAAGCAAGAAGGAATTGTTTCTTGATGATAAAAAAGCCGAAGAAATCTGGGAAGCGGAAGAATTTTCACTTAAGGGAAAATCAAAGTCCAAATGGCTTGCTTATTATATGGGCATTCGTTCTGCCGTATTTGATGAATGGATAAAGCAACTAATGACAGAACTACAAGGAGCGGTGATTATTCATATCGGTTGCGGAATGGATAGCCGAGTTATAAGAGTTGGAACAGAAAATCACAAGTGGTACGATGTGGATTTTTCTGAAGTTATTGAAGAAAGAAAACGATACTATGCCGAATCTGCTGACTATCAAATGATTGCAGGTGATGCAAGGGATTGCAAGTGGCTGACAAATATTAAAGAAAACAAAACCGCCATCGTTGTTATGGAAGGCGTGAGTATGTACTTGACTATCAAGGAAATGCGAAATTTGACAGATAGTTTGTGTGCTCATTTTGAAAAGCTTGCGCTTTTGGTGGATTGCTATACTTCTTTTGCTGCTAAAATGTCGAAGCACAGAAACCCGATAAATGATGTAGGTGTTATAGAGGTTTATGGCATAGACAATCCCCAAGCATATCAAAGTGAGAAACTTGCTTATGTTAAAGAACACACGATGATACCACAAAAATACATAGACGAGTTAAAAGGATTTGAAAGATTCATTTTTGCGAAGCTTTATGCAGGTGGCTTCTCAAAAAAGCTGTATCAATTATTTGAATATAAAAAGAAGTAAATGTCAAATTCCAATTTATTAAACATAAGATAAAAGCTTTTCGAGGTTACATTAATGAAACATATAAATCTTAACGGTTGTTGGCATGGTGAATGCTTTGAAGCAAACGGTATAAAAAAATTTAATTTTTCGGGAATGGTACCCGGCTGCGTACACACCGATCTTGCCGGGTGAACAGCGTACAATAACATTCCGACCAAGTTACGGAGCATAATGCGATGCTCTTAATGTTATCGAGAACATATAGTAAAAATTAAAAACAGACTTCGGAATCCGAACAAAATGTTCAAACAGAAGTCTGTTTTTTGATATTCTGTTCAATAAGATTCAGGATTATCAAAATAATTACAATACATTTATATAATTATTTATTCTAATCCATATAGTTTAATACGAAAGGAACATTTTTATGAGAATTTTATCGGTTAAACTTAAGTCTGTTATAATTACGGCGTTAGTTATTATTTCAGTTGCATTGGGAATATTTTTTATGGCAAGTACATTGTCTGATGCGGTGTCGGCTGAGGCAAGAATGATTCCCATTTACAATGTTGACACGGATGAAAACAAAGTTGCGGTGACTTTTAATTGTGCTGTGGGCAATTCGGATATTGACTCAATTCTTGCAACACTTGATAAGTACAATGTCAAAGCAACATTCTTTCTCCTTGGCTCATGGACTGATGATTACATTGATGAAGTGCAGAAAATCTATGATGCAGGGCATGAAATAGGCAATCATTCATATTCACACAAGGATATGCCGTCAATGAACTATGAAAATATTCTGCTCGATATTCAGAAATGCAATGAAACTGTCAGAAATATTACGGGACACTCTCCTACTCTGTTCAGAGCACCGTCAGAATATTGAACCACCAGCAACGGTTGGAAATGGCTTTATATGAAAAAAAACAACCTGCCACAATTGGACAGGTTGTCATTTTAATTCATTTATTGATGGGCATTCCGTCTTCACCAACCGTAAAGATCAATGATGTTGAATAGTCATCATAATCGCAGAGCAGAAGTTCATCAGGATTTGTCGGAACTGCAAAAACATTATTGCCTCGGTAAAGCAGACCGGTATCAGTTTCAGAAATATTTACGATATAGCCTGCCTTTAAGCTAAAAACAGACAGAACCATACGGCGATGTTCCTCTCGTGCATTTTCGCTGAAAACATACAGATAACTGCTGCCGTCTACAGTTTTCACATAATACGGTTGTAGATTATATGCAAACCAATCAACCTCATAATCTGAGTATTCCGTATATATGCCGAGTGTGTAATAATATCTGTCCTCTTTATCGTAATTGCCTGAAACAATAAGTTCATCGCATTTTCCGTCGTTATTCAAATCAGCAAAGAATGATGACTCCACAGGCAGACTTACAATATACTCATCGGGCACGAAGGTATATTTTTTATTGAACAAATCGGGATATTCTGCAAAGGTTACCGTTACAATCTGAATACCGAAATTGGTTGGAGCAATATCACCCGAATTGAAATAGAAAGTTACACCGTTGTAATCGAGAGTCCATATGATACTGTCTTCAGGAGTATTTTTAAAATATTCAATAACGGCAGTATCGCCGGCCGGCTTATCTTCGCCTATACGGCTCATAATCTCCTTTTCAACTGTTGCGGGAATTTTTGAAGTGTCAACAAAAACATCTGCAAGACCAAGTTCTTTTCCGCTTTCGGCGTCGTAATTAAGTCCGTTGAAGGATCGTGAGCCTTCTGTGCCGTAATCCTCAAGAATACTCACTGCAACACTGTCGGCTCGTCTTACCTGAACGTCAAGAGTTGAAACATAAGTTGAAAAGGCTTCGTTATTACTTTCAAATTCATCGGTTGCCGTTGCAATGAAATTATCCTTTTGTTCTTCCATTGTTCTCTTGCGCATAACGGAAGTTTCCGCAAGCGTTTTGGCAAGAAGCGGATATGTTTTTTCCATTGTTTCATCAAGGGTAACATCCGTATATTCGCTTCTTACAAGCATTGTGGAAGTATCCTTGTACCATTCGTAATGCGAAATATACTCTTTATTAAACGAAAGAACAGATATTTCTTTATTTTCGGCATTCTCAGTTGTTCCGCTCGGAGTAACCTCCTGCGGAGGTTTTTCTCCGCAAGAGGTTAAAGCAACCGTGAAACACAGGGTCAATAATATACAAACAATTCTTTTTAACTTCTTCATTTAAATCAGAATCCTTTGACAACGAACGCTACAAGCTCGGTTGCGGATCTGTCTTCACGTTCATCGGTCATAATTGTAAGAATACTGCCGTCGTCAAGTACGGTTGAATGACAGAACCAGGGATAATTTGTGCTGAACAGCTCACTGTCAGAGATTTCGGCAATAAACGCACCGTTGTTATCCCAGAGAAGAACATCTCTCATATTACCGTCAAAGCCGATATAGCCGTTTGCAGTCTGAGTGACAAATGTTACACTGCCGAGACCTTCACCTTCGGCATCGCAGAGAGTTTTCTGAAGAACACCGTCTTTGTTGTAAATAAAGACCTTGTGTCCGCTGTCATCTGCGGCGTTGGCACAGACATAAATATTATTCTCGTCAACACAAAGGTGCATTATGGTATCCGCTTCTTTGAAAGTTACGGGAGCTGCAGAGTATGTATTGCCGCT
Organism: Clostridia bacterium; assembly: GCA_017531385.1. Lineage (GTDB taxonomy): Bacteria > Bacillota > Clostridia > Oscillospirales > Acutalibacteraceae > UBA1081. The sequence continues at coordinate 29,540 of JAFXLD010000052.1, read as the reverse complement.
GAAGGTAACGATTTCACACTCGTTTGAAGTGAAATAATTAACACCCCAAGCACCTGAAGGATGGATAGCAAGGTTATCAATGTCTTCGTATGTTGCAACTGTTTTGCCGTCCTTAATGCAGAGAATGTCGTTCATCGAACCGCTGACCCAGAGAGTGTCGTCGGCTGTTGCTTCAACTCTGTCATAATCGTCTTCGGGAAGATCTATCGGCTGAACAAAGGCAAGGCATGTACCGTCGTAGTGGCACTCACTGAGCTCACCGTCAACAAGCATATATACTCTGTCACCGATTGCGGCAACGGAGTGGTCAAACGTTTCAAAGGTTGTAACGGGCTTTTCAAACGGAACAAAAGTTGAGCTGACTGTCAATGAGCCTGCCTGTGCACTTGCAGGTTCAGCAGAGAAGGGCTCGCCTTCCCATTCCCAAGGACCGTCAACGTTGCCGATGTCTTTAATATTAAAGGTGATGCCGTCAAGCAAAGCCTGAATGTGAGCATCTTTGATGTCAGTTACGTCAAACTTGACATAAACCGTTGCGTTTGCACCTTCAATACGGTTAAAATAAACGAGAGTTTCTTCTCCGTCATCGTATTTGAGAAGGTCAACGCCGCCGACATTTACGGTTTCATAAGCTTTGTTTTCTTTGTACTCATACTGATTGAAACCGTAATAAACAAGGTCTTCACGGAAATCGTAAGGCTCGTCAAGTTCAACACTGATTGTTGCCTCTATTAAGTAATACTCTTCATCTTCGGGATCAAGAACCTGAAGATTGGCGAAGCAGTAATCCTCTTCGTTTTTAAGATCCTCTTCAATGTTGATCCACACGCTGTCATCATATTTAAGCATAAATAGAGGTGTTGTTATTTCGCCGTTTGCGTCAGATACAGAATTCTGCTGACTTTCTTTATCATTATTTGTAGGTTCTTTTTCACCACAAGCTGCAAATGAAACCATCATAAGAACCGCAATAAGTATTGCTAATAATTTTTTCATATAAATTTCTCCTTTTCTTTAATTATATTATGCCCAAGGATCTTCTTCAACGGGCACACGGATATCAGAAAGACACTGAATATCATTAAGAAACCACTGACCTGTTGATGGTTTTTTACGCAGTTTAATGGGTCTGGGATTATCCGCACCACCGCTTTTAACATAAAGCGTTGCCCAGTTTTCATTATCAAATGAATACGGAGTTTCAATAACAGTTATTTTATACGGAACATCGGGCTTATAACTGTTTTCAGGTGTTGCGCCTTCAAAATACGAACGTGCTTTATAAGGTTCAGAGCCGAGATGTTCTTTGATAAACTGCTTTTCAAATCCGCTCACCTCTGAGGGACCCTTCAGGAAATTGAGCATTTCAATTGTTACATCGGGGTTATGCTCGTAATTACACAGAACAGCAAGTGTAAGAGCTGTTGTTGCAAATGCGGAATCAAGTCTTGCTTCGGGCAGTGACAGAAGCTCGGCAACATTGGTCGGCAAGGCTGAAAATGTAAAGGTTTCTGTGTAATTTCTGCCTTTACCGATTGACTGTACTGCATTATTTTCTGCTTTGTTAATGCCTTGCGAAACCTCTCTTTTAATTGCCGATTCAGCTTGTCTTTTGAGTGAATCAAACAATCCCATTGGTAATTCCTCCTTATTTCTTCTCAGTCTGTTTCGGCTTTTCTCTGCGTTCAAGGTTTTTGTATAAGAAATTATCTGCGCTTCCCGTTATAACCAAACTGCCCGGTCGAGTGTAAACAGTTGCGTTTTTCTGCATTCTGACCGACTTGTTTTTTGATGCAATGCCGTAAACAATGAGGAAACCGATAATAAATCCAATTCCCAAGGCAACAGGTATACGCCAGAGAGGCACTCCGCCTTTTTCATCTGTTGTACCGTCATATGTATCATTTGAAGGAACATCGTCTTGCGGTGATTCATCACCTTTTGCAGGTTCTTCGTAGGAATAGACTGTTTCTGCAATTATTTCTTCCGCTTTTTCAAGGTAATCATTTATGCCGCCATAATATGCTTCGTTTGAATCATAAGCATCAAGCATTGCATCAATATCTGCATCATCAATCTGTTTTGCATTACCTGAAACATATATGTGGTATGAGTTATTCCATAAATCGTGAGTGATTATAATGCCGTCAGCGTTATCGGTGTTACTGCTGTACACTTCTTTTGCAAAATCATCACCTGTCATACCGTCTGTATCGTCAGTAAGGCAGAACATTATGCAACAGCCGTATGTATTTTCTATATATGTTGCATAAGATTCAAGCTCATCATACTCGCTGTTGGTGAGTGTATCTGAAGCATCAAGAATATGACTGTCTGTATAAGCAGATACGGAAATAAAAGATGAAAGGCAAATAAACAATGTAATTACTGTTGCAACTATTCTTTTTTTCATTTTCCGCACCTCCTTAAAGCAGTTCAATGAGCCACATAAGACCGTAAATCAATGCACCTATGCCCGTGCCCAGTAGAAAAGATGCTATTGCAACTGCTTTTTTGTCCGTGGGAATATTACCGACGAATTTACCGGTCTGACCGTTCATGGCAAAGGTGTATTTATTTCCGTTCCACGAGGTATTGAGAAGCCATACGGGGTAAAGAGCATACTTATACATACCGTTTACAACATTCATATTAACATTCTGCGACTGTACGCTGTCGTAACCCTTTACTGTATCCTTAAAAGCATCATCAATGCTCTGTCTGATACGCTCGTTTGCTCTGGGCATGCATTCTTCTGCCGTAACATCGTATTTGTCTGCAAGATAGCCTGCAAGATAAGCCGTATTGAAATCAACCGCTTGCGAAAGGTCAAAGGGTTCAACAGACTCCATAAGGTCATCGGGCATTTTGGTTGAACCGTCAACCGGGATATTATCAAATCCCATATTGCCGCTCCTGTATACATCAAAATAGGAGGTTTCAGTGTAATTGTAGTTTTCATCCGACCATCTTCTGATTTTTTCCGCCTTATAACTCGCATCGGCTGTTGTATCGCAGGTAAAAAGCCAATGCGGCACATAAACACCCTTGATTTCTTCAAGACGGTTATCAGAAAGAAATGCTTTCGGAACAAATTTCTTTGTTGAAATATGTTTTTTAAGAGCAGCTTTTGCAGCTTTTTTGTCGAGCTTGAAAGGTATAACAACATCGGGCTTCAATGCACCTGAAAACTGACCTTTCATTACCACCTGATTGCCGCAATAAGGACAGCTTGTTGCACCCGTTGTTGCATCTGCAACGATTTCTCCTCCGCAGGAATTGCAGGCATAAACACTCATGCCATCTGCTTCTCCTGCATTCCATTGTGAATTCTGTGAATTCCAGCTAACCTGCTCAACTTGATTTGAATTATCTTCTGGCATAGCTGTGATATCAAATTCAGTATCACAGTAAGGGCATTTGAGTCTTTGTGCGCCGGTATCAAATTCAACCGCACCACCGCAGCATGGACATTTTTGTTCAAGTATTGCTGACAAGGTTAATCATCTCCTTGATTGTTTGTGTCTGTTGAAGAATACACCATACCGTCTTTATCGGGCACGTAAAACTTCATTTTGTAATACCACACTCCGATTACCATTGCGACAACCAGTGCCACAATCACAATAATAATGACTGCGGTTTTCATCCTGTTCATCTCTGTCTGGGGGTTCCACAGCAAGTGCAGAATGCACCGCTTTCGTTTGTTACATTACAGGCGGGACAAATCCAAGCCTGTGATACGGGCTGCTGACCATAAGCAGGCTGCTGATTGTAGCCCTGATTCATAGGCTGGTTATAACCGTTATTCATCGGTTGGTTGTAACCGTTATTCATTGGCTGATTATAGCCGTTAGCAGGAACATATCCGTTGTTCATCGGCTGATTATATACATTCTGCTGAGCATAGGGATTGGGCTGACCGTAAGCACCTGCAGGAGCATAGCCCTGATTCATCCCCATACCGTTGTTCATACCCATATTCATACCGCCCATATTGGGAGTGTTTCCTCTGTTCTGCATAAGATTGTTGATAATCTGCTGTGCATCCTGTTGATAGCGGTTATATTCCATTGTACCTACACCCTCAACACGTGAGGAATTAAGCTTTACATTGATTTCATCAAAATACGGATTATTCACATTTATATCAACATAAAAATCATAGCTGAACTTATATCTTGGCGGATTGTAGCTTACCTGCTGACCATCTTTACCCTCAGTATAGATTTCATCTCTGTCCTCTTCTACTCTCATGTTGCAACTCATAACACTTGAAAGAGGGATAACATCGGGATTCTCATCACTCCAACTGCCCGGATTGCGGCGTGAAACAACAAAACTTGCCTTCATAGGGTCAATATAAACTTTATCACTGTCACCAAATGTAAACATAGGTGAAAAAGATGCAAGTATCTGTTTATTCTGCTCTCTGTAAGCGAGCTGCTGTTTGATTTCTTCAACTGTTGAGCTTCTTCTGTCGCTGAAGAAAGGTGAAAGTTTCTTTGCACAGTCCTTGCACATATTACCGTTTTCAAGTTTTCTGTTGCCTAAAAGTCCTATTTTATCACCGCAGATATCACAATATTTTTTATCAAAAAGTCCCATGGTAAAATCTCCTTTGTTATTTAATATCGTTTTCGTCAAATCTGTCACCGCATTCGGGACAGAACCTCGGAACATTGTTAGGGTCTTCGGGCTTCCATCCGCACTTGTCGCACTGATAAAGCGGTGCACCTGCGGGCTTTTTACCTCCGCAGTTCTGACAGAACTTACCCTTATTAACTGCACCGCAGGAACAGGTCCAACCCTCATCAGCAGGCTTCGGTGAGCCGCATTCGGGGCAGAATTTACCTGTTACAGTTGCTCCGCAATTACATTTCCAGCTATCTGTTGCAGGTTTTGGTTCAGGTTTTTTTGAACCGCAATTAGGACAGAAATTTCCGCTTACGGTATTGCCGCAGGAGCATTTCCATCCGTTTACTGGCACTGACTGCTGTTGCTGTGCCATCTGCTGTTGCTGCTGAATACCTGCGTTATACATCTGTGCAGCATTGAAGCCGCCGTTTGCGTTCATTGCCATATTCATTCCCATAAAGCCCATCATAGCTCCGTTTTCGTTAGCGGCAGCCGCTTCCATGGCATTAGCCTGTGCGTCGGTCATTCTGCCTGCCATCATAAATGGATTTGAGCCCATTGTAGCGGCATCTTCCATCTGATTGATTTTTTTCATATCCTCTTCTGTGAGGGTAATCGGATTCAAAGCGATAGACTCAACGGAAATACCTCTGCGATCTGTCCATTCAGTTTTAAGGGCAACATTCATTGCATCTTTAAGCTCTGTTGTGTGAGCAGGAATCTGTGCCGGACGTAATTCAAGCTCTGTAAGACACGCAAATGCAGGCTGAAGTGCAGAAATGAACTCTGTTTTAAGCTGAGAATCAATTTCTTCCCTTGTGTATTCATCAAGCACATTACCTGCAACTTTTGTGTAGAAAAGCAGAGGATCTGTGATTCTGTAAGAATAAACACCGTTGCATCTTACCTGAACTGTACGGCTCATGCCGATTCTTTTGTTGACAACCTCAAACATAAACGGATTTGCGGTGCCGAATTTATTGTCCAGTATTTCTTTTGTGTTGAAATAATAAACTCTCTGGTCTTTGCCCGTATCACCGCCGTATGTAAATCTCTTCCCTACGGTTCTAAATGTTTCTTTAATAGAATCGCCGAGTTTACCTGAAAAAATGCTGGGCTCCGTTGATGAATCGTAAGTAAACTCACCCGGCTCTGCGCAGACTTCAACAATTTTACCCTGTTCTACGATAATCATGCACTGACCGTCTGCAACGGCAATTCCCGATCCGTTGGAAATAATATTATCATTACCTCTTGTGTTTGAGCTTCTACCATTTATACGTTTTTGACCTTTCACCATCAAAATATCATTTTCAAGTGAATCGCAGTAGAAAAATTCTTTCCATTGGTCTGCAAGAACACCGCCAACAGCTCCTATACCTGCTTTAATAAGTCCCATATCTGTTTCTCCTTTCGTGCCTTATATTAATTATTCAAGTTTTGCGGATTTACGAAGAATCTTTCTTGCATCTGCCGCTGTAATTTTTCCGTCCATATTCATGTCAGCAGCTTTATTCTGATAATCTGTAGCTGTTTGAAGCTTTGCTGAGATTCGCAGAGCAAGACGGGCATCTGCTGCAGTAATTCTGGTGTCCTTGTTAACATCACCGAGAAGAATATCGTCAGAAGGTTCTGTAAGTGCGGGAATTGCTCTTTCTTCAAGAACTTCACCACAACCTGTACACTTCTTCTGTTCTTTACCTTCAACACCGATTTCAGCATTCTTTACAACTTCCCATTCGCCGGGAGTATGACCTGTCGCATCAATATAATCATCAATATAGCTGTCACCACAAGCACAACCGTATGTTGTGAAGCCTTTTTCGGTACAGGTGGGAGGTGTAACAACGGGATTATAGCTGTGAGTATGTACAGCCTCAACCACGGGGAATTCATAGCCGATTGTCATTTCAGTAACAGAATCCGTGCCGTACTCGATTGCAGGCTCCATATTGATTTCACCGGTTACATCGTTATAGTATCCGTCTGATGAGAATTCATATCCGTCTTTGACTGCAAGAGTGATCTGAACGGTGTATTCTCTTTCAGCTTCAAACTCTGTAATACCGACAATGTGGTCTTTGTATTCTCCTGTTGTATCAACCCAGATTATTTCAGTTATCTCATAGCCCTCACCGCAGGTACCCTCTGTATCGGGTGTTGCACCTACAACGGGAGCATCAATACCGTTTACATAAACCGAGGGAATTATGGTAGGTGCAGGTTTTTCAGTTGCGGGGAATTCATAACCGATTGCAACTTCTGTTGCTGAATTTGAGCCGTAAACTGTTGCAGAATTGTTATTTATTTTACCTGATACGTCGTTATAGGGTCCGTCCATTACAAATCTGTAATTGCCTATTGTATTGAGAGTTATCTGAACTGTATATTCTCTTTCAGCTTCAAACTCTGTTACATTATAAACCCAGTCTTTGTATTCACCCGTTGTGTCAACCCATACAATTTCAGAAATTGTATAGCCTGAACCACAGGTAGCTGTAGTATCGGGTGTTGCACCTGTAACGGGAGCATCAATGCCTGATACAGTAACGGAAGTGATGTCGTCGGGAACAATGTAAGAATCTGTGATTCCGACCACAATATCAGAAACAGAAGTAATTACAGTCGCATTATATGCGCCGATTTTTGCTGTAACGTCGGGGCAGCCGTCACGGTCAACCTTAAGCTTGTAACCGTCATTGACACGAAGCCAGATTTCAACTTCGTATTTGTGACCTGCTATGGCAACATCATTTTCATTCATATTTTTATTTGCTGTAACATCTTTCCAGTAAATTGAATTCACAAAATAACCCTTATCTGCTGTGCTTGCAGTGAAATCAAATTTTTCACCTGACGCGGGTACATCAAGATCTGTAACAGCAACAGAACTTACAACGTTATACGGACATGCTTCAAAAGTATATGTAATACCTGCATACTCACCTGCATTGAAGCCTGAGACTGCATAAACCTTGCCCTTATTGTTATTGATATAGCCCGAAACTGTTGATGTGTAATTATCGGACTTACTGAAAGAATATCCATTGCCGGCAACTACAACAACAGCAACTCTGTAAATATGACCTGTAACAAAGACATCATCAGGTGTCATTGTTTTCTGTCCGTTTGTCACATCCACCCAGGCAATACCAAACTTTGTATTCACACCGTCGAACTTTTTTGTGAAATTGTAGCCTGTGCCGTATGTGGCAACATAATCGGGCTTTTCTCCTGCAACAGGTGCAGAAATATCACCGATTTTCACGGTTGCAATAACATCAGCGGCAAATGCGTTAACAGGCATTATGCCAAGAATCATAATTACTGAAATAAGTAAAGCAATATATTTTTTCATACCTTAAATCTCCTTTTTAATTCTGTTTTCCGGCACAGGCTTTACAACAAACTCCACCGTCGAGCTTTGCGCCGTAAACCGTGCAATCCTCACATACCATATCACCGCATATTTCACACTTGTTCAGTTCAAGGCGTGCTTCATTGTTTGCACGTTCATAAGCCTTGCCGTGATCGCTTGCGTAGATAATGGCTCTTGCTTCTCTTTCATCGGAATTTAAAAACACTTTGTTCCTGAATCCTGTTACAAATTCGTGAACTTCTGTTTTTATCGGTTTGCCGCAGCAATCACAATAAAATTCAAATTCAAACTTCTTGATTGTTGATTTGTCGGCAAACCTTTTGGTAACTGCTTTGAGCATCGCAAAACCTCCTTCTGATTAATTTACAATTAAATTGTACTGCTTCAAAAGCATAAAAATAAGTAGCCCCAAAGGCTACTTTTGTCTTAAAAGGGCTACCTTCAGGGCTACCATGTCAAAAAATCGACACTTCAATTGTTAATGTTGTACAAAAGCATAAAGATTTGACATAAAATTCAAACTATGTTATATTATGATATATAAAAAGGTGTGGGGATTTACGATGAAACTTGAAATTAAAAAGATGTCCTTTCCCGAACAGGTCAGATTTGTACGGATGTTTTTGCAATTAAGTCAGACCGAACTTGCAGAACAAATCGGGATATCATACGCAACTGTCAGCCGTTGGGAAAGAGAAAACCGCACACCTCAGCTTGCAATGCTGGGTAAATTCTATTCCTTTTGTATGCGTAACGGAATAGATTTTGATATTTACGGAGAAGGAGAAATAAAATGACTGCGCTTTACGGTGTAATCTTCGCTGTTTCGGTTCTGATGACAGGTGTTTACTTCCTTGTTGACCGAAAACATGACATCTGGCTTATGTTTCTGTTTGTATCTGTTACAGTCTGCGATTTAGGGTATTTTCTCCTGTCCGCCTCAAAAACACTTGACGGTGCACTGTGGTCAAACAGAACTGCCTATCTCGGAAGTGTTTTTCTTCCTTTTTTTATGCTTATGATGATAATGAATTTGTCACGGTTCAGTTATCCGAAAATTTTGCCTAAAATATTAATCGCAATCAATACGGTTATGCTGTTTATTGCAGCAAGCGGAGGATTTCTTTCCATTTACTATAAAAATGTAACACTTGATTTTGTTGACGGTGCAGCAGTTCTTGTTAAAGAATACGGACCGCTTCACGGTGTTTATAAAGTCTATCTGTTTGCTTATTTTGCAGCAATGGTTGGCATTATTATTTATACGGCAGTAAAGCATACTGTTGTATCGACAAAGCATTCGGTATTTTTCGCAATCGTCGTTATCGGCAACATCGCAATATGGCTTGTTGAGAATATGATTGATGCAGGATTCGAGTTTCTGTCCATTTCATATATAGTAACAGAAGGCCTGATTCTTTTCCTTTACGGTATTCTGCAGGATTACGGACTTGCAGATACACAGCAGATAGCAGAAGCTTCTGAAAATCAGCCTCCTGCAACAACGGAAACCGAAACGATTAAAGCTTTCAACAGCAGTCAGATAGAGAACATTCTCAGCAATTGGAATGAGATTGAAACTCTTTCGCAAAGAGAAAAAGAGGTGCTGAAACTTATTCTCGAAAACACAAAACGCAAGGATATTGCACAGAATCTGTTTGTTACAGAAAGCACAATAAAAAAACACACCTCGGGAATATTCAGAAAGCTTGATATATCAAGCAGAACCGAGCTTTTTGAAAAGGCAAAAGAATTTTGCAAATAAATATTTTTGTTAATATCAAACATACTTTTTTATACAATTCTAACACAGAACTTCACTTTTACCATTGTTAAAAACATAGTAATCACAACAACTAAAAAAAGACAAATTCTATGTAATAATACTAATTTCAGTTTTAAAGAATCTAATTATTAACCACCTTTCATATACTTCAATGAAAGGTGGATTTTTATGAGGATTTTATCGGTTAAACTTAAGTCAATTATTATTACAGCATTAATTATTATTGCAGTGGCATTAGGGATATTTTTCACAGCGCACACGCTGTCTGATGTGGTGTCGGCAGAAGCGAGAATGATACCCATTTACAATGTTGATACGAATAAAAACAAGGTTGCGGTGACTTTTAACTGTGCTGTGGGGAATTCGGATATTGATTCAATTCTTGCAACGCTTGATGAGTACAATGTCAAAGCAACATTCTTTCTTTTAGGTTCTTGGGCTGATGATTACATAGAAGAAGTGCAGAAAATTTATGATGCAGGACACGAACTGGGCAATCATTCATATTCCCACAAGGATACGCCGTCAATGACTTATGAAAACATTCTGATTGATATACAAAAATGCAACGAAACAGTCAGAAATATTACGGGACACTCTCCTACTCTCTTCCGTACTCCGTCAGGCAGTTACGATAACAAAACCATCTCTGCCGCTGAAAATCTCGGCATGGTAACGATCCAATGGGATGTAGAACCATTGGCAACGGTTGGAAACGGCTGTATATAGCGCTTTCTGAAGCATAAAAAAACCTTCTGCAACAGATTCACTGTTACAGAAGATTTTTTAGTTTTAGGTATAGAGCTGGTCTTATGCCCAGGGATTCATACTTTCGGGTTTACGGATATCAACAAGAATAAACTGTTCCCACAGATACCATTTGCCGTCTTTTGCTTTTCGCATCTGAACACTTCTGGGGCTGTCTGCACCGCCTGATGTGATATACAGTGTTGCGTATCCCTCATTCTGATACGAATATGGATTTGAGCTGACTGTTATGGTATAAGGCTCTGCAGGCAGATAGTTATTTTCGGGAGTTGCACCGTCGAAATATGAACGGGGAACATAATCCTTATCCATAAATCTGTCCCTTATAAACTGCTTATCCATGGGTGAAAGCGGTTGCGGTCCTTTAAGGAAATCAAGCATTCTGAGTGAAAGCTCTTTATTTTCGGGATAGAAACAGAATGCAAGAACAGTCATTGCAGCTGTGTCAAAGGGTGTTTCCATTTTTGCCTGAGGCAATGAAACAAACTCTTCAAAAGTATCAGGTAAAGTGTTGAAAACAATTCTCTGAGTTTTGTTTCCGCCTGCTGATTCGGGCTGAGAAACGACAGGAGTATTCTTTAATTTATCGAAAAGTCCCATATCTTTTTTACTCCTTTATCAGAATTTTATTCCGCCGCCACCGTGACTTCTGCCAGAAGAACTTGTATGCGTAGATGATGAGCCTGAATCACTCTTTTCATCGGCTTTAGCATCCTGATGTACATAAGTTCTTATAAATTTATCGTTACTGTTCATAATCACCATACTGCCGCTTCTGACATACACCTTTGCATCAAAAGCCTTATGTACTGATTTGTTTGCAGCTGCAATTCCGTTAAGCACAAGAAGAGCAACAACACAGCCCACAAGCATAAACACAAACAGCCAGATAAAATGAACACCGGGCTTTACATATTCAGTAAGCTCTGCAATATATGTATCAAGAGCTGCAGTATAATTTCCGCTGATGATATCATCCTTCATATTAAGAAGCATTGTGTTTATCATATCATCGCTCATTTTGTAAACAGCCGCGCCGTGAGTTGTTACATAAAGCTCTCTTTCGCCTTCTTCACCGGGAAGATAAAGAAGAAGGAAGCCGTCATCGTTATCACCGTAGCCGTAACCGTTATAATCATAGAAATTGTCTGCATATTCCTGTGCTGTCTTTCCGTCAAGTGATGTAACGGTAACGAATGCGATTTCCATTTCATATTCTTCTGTAAATGCATTGAATTTATCATTAAATTCCTTTTCTTCTGCATCTGTCAGAAGGTCTGCATTGTCTACAACAAGAGGCAGAGTTCTTTCAACCTGAACAAACTCTGTTGTTGTTTCAGTTATCGCTGCTGCAGTTGTTTGTGCAGGAGCATTTACAACGGGAGTATCAGCATCAAGAACAGACTTTACGGCATTGTAATATGCGACTATACCGTCATAATATGTATCACATGCTTCATATGCATCCCATATTGCATCCTCTTTAGCTGAAAAGAGGTCTTCAGCATCGTCAGTCATATAGATTGAATAAACCTTGTCACCGAGATTATCAACAATAACGATACCGTTATCTCTGTCACCGACAGAATTATAAACATCTTCCGCATAGTCGTAAGTTGTTTCATATAAATCTCTGTCAAGGCTGTCAATTATTCCGAACATTACACAATATCCGTAATTGTTTTCAATTGTTTGTGCATAGACTTCAAGCTCTGACATTTCAGATTCGGTAAGCTGATTGCCTGTAACAAAAATATGGTCAGAATTTGCAGATGCAGTAAGTGCGAAAGATAAAAGCATCATAAGCACGATTGCAACAGATATAATTCTTTTTTTCATATCACTGCACCTCCTTAAAGCAATGTCAGCAGCCAGAGTATGCCGTATGCTGCCGCACCGACACCTGCGCCGATAAGAAGACCGAGTTTCTTGATAAGTGCATTATCTGTAGGAATATCACCGACAAATTTACCTGTCTGACCGTTCATTGCAAAGGTATAATCCTTGCCGTTCCAGTTTGTTTTCAGTATCCATACGGGGTAAAGAGCGTATTTGTAATTACCGTTCATTACGCTCATATTTGCACCGAGTGAAGTGACAGACTCATAGCCGTCAACTGTGTCTTCAAATGCATCAATGGCACTCTGGCGGATTCTTTCGTTGGCTCTGTTCATACTTTCCTCAACACCGACATCATATTTATCGGCAAGGTAACCTGCAAGATATGCCGTATTGAAATCAACGGCTTCATTTATGTTGAAAGGCTCGATTGACTCCATGAGATCATCGGGCATTTTTGTTGAGCCGTCAACGGGGACATTGTCAAAGCTCAGATTTCCGCTTCTGAAAACACTGAATTCCGAAACTTCAGTATACCTGTAATCACTGTCTTCCCACTGCCTTGTTTTTTCAGCACTGAAATTAACTTCTGCATAAGCATCGCATGTAAAAAGCCAATGAGGAACATATACCCCCTTGATTTCATCAAGATGATTTTCATCCTTAAATGCCTTGGGGACAAATTTCTTTGTTGCAATATGCTTTTTAAGTGCTTCCTTTGCCGCTTTCTTATCATATTTGAAAGGAATAACAAGGTTGGGACGCAATGCACCTTCAAACTGACCTTTCATCACAACGGGATTTCCGCAGTAAGGACAGCTTGTTGCACCTGTTGTTTCATCTGCAACGATTTCACCGCCGCAGGAGTTACAGCCGTAGACCTTCATACCGTCAGTCTCTCCCGCTGCCCATTCATTATTGTCTGAATTCCATTCTATCTGCTCAACAGTTGCTGTGTTATCAACTGGGGCACCCTGAGGAGCCGAGTCAATATCAAACTCAGTATCGCAGTAGGGACATTTCAGTTTCTGTGAGCCTGTGTCAAACCTGACTGCACCGCCGCAGCAGGGACACTTCTGTTCCATTAAAGTTGCCAAGGTTATTCAACTCCTTGTTCAGAATTAGTTTCAAAAACATCATAAATTCTTGTAAAAAAGTCTTTTCCTTTTTCAGGTAAAATATGAGAATCTCTTATTGTAATAAAATCATCTCTGAATCTGATTGTGATTGAAGTTGTCGGTGCATCGTCAATAAGAAGTTCCGTTGTCGGAAGCTCTTTCCATCCTAATGTTCCGCACTCTCTGCATATATCCCTTATCTGAGTTATTGCAGAATACGGAACGGTGACAGTTTTTTCGGTTTCGGAAACTTCATCAGCTTTTTTTGATGTATAGACAATTGTGACAATCTGATCATCATCAACTGTCATCTCATAGCTGATATAAGAATTCTCCATTCCGCCGCCGCTGTAATATGAACATCCTGTAATGTCATAAGTCGGGTCATATACCATACCGGGACCGTCAAGAATATGTTTATCTCTGTTAAAGAATGAAAAGAAACCCACAACAATCACCCCGATAACAACACCGACAACAATCAGTATCAGAATCAATCTTTTTTTCTTAAAGTCTGCCATTAAGCCTTCTGAGCACCGCATGACTGACAGAATGCTCCGCCGTCATTCTGAGCACCGCAGAACTGACATACCCAACCCTGCATTGCAGGCTGCTGAGGAGCAAAACCTCCCTGAGGCTGCTGTGCATAAGGATTCTGCTGAGGTGCAAAGCCCTGCTGAGGCTGACCGTAAGGAGCCTGCTGAGGTGCAAAACCCTGCTGAGGCTGATACATATTGGGCTGCTGGGGAGCGAAACCGCCCTGAGGAGCATATCCCTGCTGAAGTGCATAACCACCCTGAGGCTGATACATATTGGGCTGCTGACCGTAAGGAGCATAACCCTGATTGGGAACAGCACCCAAGCCCATTGCAGCGGCACCCATGCCCATTGCACCCATGCCGGCATTGTTCATATTGGGAACAACACCTCTGCCGGGAACCAGATAATTCATAGCTTCAACTGCCATCTGCTGATATTTGTTATATTCCATTGAACCCATACCCTCAACACGGAAGTTATTGAGTTTTACGCTGAAATCATCAAAATAGGGATTATTTACTGTAAAATCAAGATAGAAATCATAGTAGAACTTATATCTGGGAGGAGTATAACTTACTCTCTGACCATCCTTGCCCTGTGTATAGATTTCATCCTTGTCTTCTTCAACTCTGAGTCCGCAGTTCATGATGCTTGAAAGTGCCTGAACATCGGGATTTTCGTCTGACCATGAGCCGGGCTTTGAGCTTGAAATAACAAAATTACCGTTTACTGTGTCAATATAGATTTTTCTGCCTTCACCGAAAGTCATTGATGAACGGAAAGAAGCAAGTCTGCCTTTGTTTTCTTCTCTGTAAGCGAGCTGCTGTTTGATTTCTTCAAGAGTTGAACTTCTTCTGTCACTGAAAAGGGGTGAAAGGAGCTTTGCACAGTCCTTACACATATTGCCGTCTTCAAGTTTTCTGTTGCCTAAAAGTCCTATTTTTTCTCCGCAGATATCGCAGAATTTCTTATCAAAAAGTCCCATTGTTATTTCTCCTTTACAAATTTATATTATTGATTATGCTTTCTTGTTTCCGCAGTTCATACAGAAATTACCCTTGTTCACTGCACCGCATGAGCAGGTCCATTCATCAGAAACGGGCTTTTTATTACCGCAGTTCATACAGAAATTCCCCTGATTTACAGTTCCGCATGAACAGGTCCAGCCTTCTGCAGGAGCAGGTTTCTTGTTTCCGCAGTTGGGACAGAAGTTTCCTGAAACAGTGTTTCCGCAGGAACACTTCCAGCCGTCTGCAGGTGCCTGTACGGGTGCCTGTGCCTGCTGCATCTGCTGTTGCTGCTGACCCATAGCATAAAGATTCTGCACCTGAGCGCCATTCATCATATTTCCTGCCATACCAAGCCCCATAAAGCCTGTCATTGCTCCTGCAGTATTACCTGCTGCAATTTTCTGGGCTTCGGCATTGTGTGTAAGCTGATAGCTTGCTCCCATTGACGGGTCTGACATAATTACAGTTCTCTTGAGCTGCTGAATCTCATCCTCGTCTTCCTTGGGCATTGAGATTGAGTTGATTGTTACATCAACGAGCTGAAGACCTTTGATTGAACCCCAGTTTGGAGCAAGAACCTCATTGATTGCTTCGTAAAGCTCTGCTGTGTGAGCAGGTACAGCACTGTATCTGATACCCAGCTCAGAAATCTTTCCGAATGCGGGAAGAAGAGCCTTAAGGAAGTCTGATTTGAGCTGAGGTGCGATTTCTTCTGTTCTGTATTCATCAGCAACATTACCGCTGATTGTTGAATAGAAAAGAAGAGGGTCTGAAATCTTAAAGATATATGTACCGTTGCATCGGATACTTGCATCGTAGTCAATTCCTCTTGCCTGGTCAATCATTACTCTGAAGGGAATGGGAGTCTGTGTGCCGAAGAGGTTGTTCATTATGTTCTTTGTGTTGAAATAATAAACTCTCTGGTCTCTGCCTGCATCACCGCCGAAAGTAAATCTCTTACCTACTGTTTTGAATGTTTCTTTAAGGCTTTCACCCAATTTGCCTGTAAAAAGGCTGGGCTCAGATGATGTATCGTATGTGAATTCACCTGCTTCTGCACAGAATTCAACAATCTTACCGTTATCAACGATAATCATACACTGACCTTCGTTGACTACGATACCCGAACCGTTTGAAATCACATTATCGTGACCCTTTGTATTTGATGAACGGGAGCCGACGCTTTTTCTGCCCTTTACAATAAGTGTTTCGCTGTCAAGTGAATCACAGGTAAAAAACTCTTTCCATTGGTCGGCAAGCACACCGCCGATTGCTCCTATTCCTGCTTTAATAAGTCCCATAAGAACTACTCCTTTCGGTTGTATATTAACCTTTCAAATTTGTTGCATAAATTGTATAATTTTCGCCGTGTCCCGGATATTCAAACAACTGAGTATATTCAGCATTTGAATAAAGGGTGTAATCATCATAAATTGACGGAGTAAGCATCCAGTCTGACGGAACATTATATTCCACTGTTTTATTCTCTTCTTTTCCGTCTGTAATGGTGTTAATATGCATAGTGACTGTTTTGGTGTCATCAAAACCTTTTGTCAAACCAAAATCATCCACATCTTCATCATAAACACAGTCAGTTTTTGCCGTATATCCGTCTGATGTTTCATAATGGATGTTTGTAACGACGTGTGTTTTTTTGTCTACTGTGCATTTATGAATCACATCGTCAGACTGACCTTCAAAACTGAGGCTGAGAATAAAGCTGTCTGCTGTTTCATCAATCAGTTCAATTTCATACTCACTGATTGCAAATGTGATTGCACCGTCATAAGGACATTCTGCATCTGCACCTGTGAATTCATTAACATTGACTGAAGCATTATATTGTCCGTCGGCGTATTCAACAAAAAAGCCTTTTATCCAGCCTTCTGTGAGTGTATTGCCGTTTTCACCTGTCCATTTCTGTGCAAAGACGGTTTTACCGTCATAGAGGAAGAATTGCTGTATATTTTCCGAGCCGTCATGTTTATCAATAACTTTTACAGACTTGTGTGTTTTCAGAAGCTCCGAAATTGAATTCACTTCAAAAAGTTTATCTTCCGAAAACTCATAAACAACATCTTCTGCCGAAGTTTCATCTGTTTTCTGTGTTGTTGTGATATCATTATGGTTTGTTGTTTTTTCTCCATCAGGTGACGCAGAACAACCAACAAATGAAAGACTCAGAATTACAGACAAAACAGCAACAAGAATCTTTTTTATACATACCATTGGCATCACCTTAAATTCTTTCACAATATGCAGATAAAGTGCATTTCTTTATCTGCATATATTAATCAAGTTAAATTATCATTACTCAAGTTTTGCTGATTTACGAAGAATCTTTCTTGCATCGGCTGCAGTGATCTTTTTGTCAAGAGTCATATCGGCTGCAACGAGCTGATATTCGTTCGGTGTTTCAAGTTTTGCAGAAATTCTGAGTGCAAGACGAGCGTCAGCGGCTGTAATCTTTCCGTCCTTGTTTACATCACCGAGCATAATGTCAGCATCGGGGTTTGTAAGTGCCGGAATTACTCTTTCTTCAAGAACTTCACCACAACCTGTACACTTCTTCTGTTCTTTACCTTCAACACCGATTGCAGCGGGTTTTACAACAACCCAATCACCTGCTGTGTGCTTATGGTCGTCGGTAATCTTGGGGATTTCTGTCTGTTCTTTGAGAACCTTGTCACATACTGAGCACTTTTCACCGTCTGTAAGACCTGTTTCTGTCTTTGTTGCAGGCTTGCCGGGAACGATAACGGGAGTGTGCTTATCTGTTACATCAATATATGTGTCAATGTATGTATCACCGCATACACAAGCATGCTTTGTGTAACCCTTGTCTTTACAAGTGGGAGCGACTACCGTGTCTGTGTATTCGTGTGTATGGTCTGTGGGAAGTTTATCAATAACTTCCTGCTCTTTGAGAATTTTACCGCAGAGTGAACACTTTTCACCGTCCGAAAGACCCGTATCCTGATATGTGGGAGCTTTGCCGGGAACAACAACGGGTGTATGTGCATCTGTAGGATCAGTATATGTATCAACTACAACATCACCGCAAGCACAAGTGTGAGTTGTAAAGCCTTTGTCTTTACATGTGGGAGCTGTTACAACATCTGTGTATGAATGTTTATGACCGGGTTCGAGTTTGGGGATTTCTTCCTGAGGAACAAGAATTTCATCACAGACTGAACACTTTGAACCGACTGTAAGACCGGTTTCAGTTTCTGTTGCAGCCTTGCCTGGAATATCCACAGGAGTATGACCTGTTGCCTTTACAACAACTTCTGATGCTGCAAGCTCTGTAAGTCCCTTGTCGTCAGCATAATATTTTCCGCAGTCTTCACGGGTACACTTGTAGTAAGCAATATTGCCGTCTTCTGTACATTTTGCATCAACTGCCGCCACTGCTTCCATTGTATGTCCCTTTGCAGGAAGACGAATATTTTTAGCAAATTCATGCATATCTATAGGTGTTTTTGCTTCACCAACGAACTTACCGTTACATTTATCGCAGAGCCAGAAGTCTGATTTGTAACCTGATTCTGTACAGGTTGCATCTTTTTTCTCAATCAGCTTATAGTTATGAGCATCTGATGTGGGGATACTTGCATTAAAGAAATAATCCATAGCAGCATCGCCGGTGAGCTTCTGTGTTTCTGTTTCAAGATACAGACAAGCATCGCAGAATTTGAAGTTTTCTTTAATACCTTCTTCTGTACAGGTTGCATCCTTCTTTGTGTATTCAACAAGGTTTGAATGGTTATCGGGGTCCTTTGCAATTGAATTTGCAACGATGAAATCTGTTGCAGCCTTACCTTTAAGTGTTTTTACTACTTTACCGTTCTGGTATGCGAGTACTCCGCAATCAGAACAAAAAGCAAATCTGGTTTTAACGCCGAGTTCTGAGCATGTTGCGGCTTTTGCTTCATAAACCTTACGGTTTGAGTGGTTATTTTCGTCCTTGGGTATTGTGTTCGAAGCGATAAATGCTGTTGCTTCAGCACCTGTATAAGTTGCTGTAACCTCATTATTCTCATTTCTTACCTGAACGAATCCGCACAGTGAACAATGAGCATAAGACTCCTTGTAGCCGACAGCTGAACAGGTTGCAGCCTTTGCCTTATATTCTGTTATCTTGTGAGAACCGGGAATAGTCTCACCTTCTGTCTTGTATCCGCAGTAGCTGTCACAGTTAATGTATTCTGATGTACCTGTGCCAATACAGGATGTCGGAGGAACTGCATCTACCTTTTTATGTTCTTCAAGAGTTATGTGGTTACATACTCCGCAAGCTTTGAAGTGGAAATCTTTAGAATACATCAGAACTGCACTTGTCGGGTGTTTACATGCAAACATACCGTTATATTCAACAGTGTATTCATATTTTTTATCAAAGAGTGATGTGTTAAGAGTTGAGTTCAGGTCAATGGGAGTACCGTTTTCGCCTGAAATGTAGAATATATCTTTGATGATTGAACCGAGCTTTGCTGTTGATGATGAAGAAACCATAACAGGTGCATAACTGTTGTCTGAAACAAACTTTGCATTACCGATATCGAATGCCTTGAATGTTGTATCTGTTATATTATGTTCAAAACAAAGGTTGAATGTATCACTTTCAAATTCAACATCATCAATTTTTACAGTTGTGTCTTTGAATACTGTTGAATATTCATGACTAAAGCAGAGATTATGACCGTTTTCTTTGTAGTTTATCAGTTTAACGTAATTGAGAACTATTTCGTATGCTGATTCAACATAGATATTTTTTGTCTGTGTATATGCTTCAACACTTGTATCAGAGGTTGTTCCGTTCTGAAGTGTGATGTTTGCAACAAACAGTCTGTTTGCAGGATTATCAATGTGAATAATTGCATTTCTTTTTGCACTTGAATTGAATATGAGAGACGGTGCTTTTTCAGGTTTTGTATTTGTGATACACAGTCTTGTACCTGCATCACCCTTCTTAGCATATGACATATCAAACAGATATGTTGTTGCATCGGAATTAACAATGAGGTTAAAGCCGTTAAGGTCGATTTTAAGGTCGCCTCTTACCTTGGGAACAATTGTGTATGATTTTGTGTCATCATTGACAGTTATATCCTTCTTGAGAACAAGTGTAACATCTGTAAGAGATGCATTTTCTGCCTTTGCCTTGATTTCTTCAAAGCTTGAAACCTCTACAATATTTTCAAAGAATTTGGGAGGTTTTACAGAAGGGATACGATAGTAAGTCTTGTAACCGCAGGCACAGTTGATACCGCTTGTATAGCCGTTGCCGTATGAAGAAGGAGGAGTTGAAGTCATTGTGCCTTTGTGATCTGTATATTCCATATATGCGCAACAATCACTGCAACGTACAACATGACCTCTTGTTGTTACAAGGAAATCTGCCTTATTTGAATGTGTACAGGGTGTACCGTTTGCCATAAAGGGATGGTTAAAATATGCAATATTTCTGTCTGTACGAAGATCTTCAAGAGTTGAATAAAGAATCGGATCTGTGGAATTGCCGTTATTGTAAGTATAAACAGGATCAGCTGACTTTGCATGCTTGAAGTCTTTGGGTACAAGCTGAGTCTGTTTGGATATAATTGCAGCCTCAGCAGAAGTTACGTTGAGAAACACATGATTGAAATCGATATCAACAGAATCGATATCAAGCTCGGGAATACCTCTGAGGTCAACACAGTTTCTTCCTGTTGTTATAACAACGTTGTTAAATGAGAAATATGACTGTGCAAAAATATCCTTTTCACTTTCAATGAAATATATACCTTCATAGTCAGCAGCGATATTAACACCGTACATATAAAGGCGGTGGCAAGCATTTATACACAATCCGCCAACATCAGATTTCAGATTGATACCGCACATAACAGAAACCTCTGCCTGAGGATTATTGATATTTAAAACAAATCCCGAATCACAGTCAATACTGATTTCTGAATAATTATCTTTTCCGGCAACATCAAACGCTGTATTGATGATGTGGAACTGTCCTGCCTGATCGATTGTAAATACACTTCTGAAAAGATAATGAGTTGAATACAGATGGATATTATATCCGTTAAGGTCAAGAACTATCTTTTTGCCTGACAAATTGGGGGTTATACTGATATTTGCAGTACTGTTTGCTTCAATATCACCCGTAAGAACGATTACTCGCTGTGTTTCGTTTGCCTCAAGGGCCGCTTTTAGTTCATCGTAGGTATCTACCTGATAGGTCTTGACTTCATCAATTACCGAATAGATTGCACCGGCTGCCGATGCATTGACCATACTCACGGAAATGAATACGCCGAGAACCATCATAAGGGTAAGAATACCGCATAAGAGTTTCTTTTTCATGATTTTTATCTCCTTTGTAGAAATATATAGAAATACTGTATAGCATTTGCTGATTATATTATATAATAATTATACAGATTGCACATTGTACTTTAGTGCAGAAAATAAGATAAGACGGCAGAAAAACTGCCGTCTTGAAATTCTTTATGCAAGAATTATCCCACTGTGAATACCTTTGCAAGTCCCATATCATCCCATATATCATTTGCTTCAACTTCTACGGGAGAATCGGAGATAAGAACATATACGTTTGAAACACTGACTGTCTGACCTGCTTCAACATCCCTTGAGAATGCAAAGTCTGATTCACAGAGTTCATTTGCCTGACCTTCTTCAAGCTGTATACCGTCCTGGAAAATTCTCAGGTCAACAGCATCAAAAAGGTCTGTCGCTTCATCTTTGTTATTTGTGAAATCAAAATATACTCTGATAAGCTTTGTATCATTCACACCGTCAACAAATTCAGCATTCTTAATTACAAGATTATGCTGTGCCTGACCTGAATAATAATCTTTGATTTCGCCGCTTTCGGGCCATCCGTTATTGAAATCAGGGGCTGCAATTTCTTTTGCAACAAAAGCTTCTGCGGGAGCACCGGGAAGAGCTGCAAGGTCAAAATCATATGTAATTACTGCATTTTCCTGTTTTTTTGCTGTAAGAGAGAAATTGACTGTTCCTGTTTCTTCTTTGAGAGCAAACTGATAAATGCAACGGATTGTTACACCGGGACGGACATTTCTCTTGTGGTTACCGTATTCTGCAACATCTTCACCGTAGGGTGCATCTGTTTCATCAAGTTCTTCTTCGCCCTGCATGAGAATAACATCATTCTTTTCATCTGTAAAGCTTGTTGTGTGGCTGTCTGCTTTGTTTGTGAAATCAAGGTAAACACGGATAGCCTTTGCGCCGTCTTCGTCGTCAAAAAGCTCAGCACCTGTAAGAGCTACTGCAAATTTGCCGAGATTGTTTTCCCATTCGCCTGTTGCAAGTCCTGCGGGCTTGGGTGTTTCCGTTGTCTGCTGAGCTTCTTCGTTGCCTGCTGACTGATTTTCACCTGCAGGATTGTTTGCAGGTTCTTTCTCACCGCAAGCAGCAAAACTCAATAACATAACAAGAGCCATAAGTAATGCTGTAATTTTCTTCATTTTAAAAATCTCCTTTAAAAGATTATTCTGTATTTATCCAATACATCAATTCTATTATAGAAATTTTCATCAACAATTACATTGTACTTTCGTGCATATTTTTATTAAAGCACAACAAGTCTGCCGCTGATTTCCCTTGTAAGATTCTGATGAGAAGAGAGGTATTCATCAAGGATTTCACGGCAGGATGTTGCAACCATACGAGGTTTTCCGTTCTTTTTTATCTCTTCAAGAGGAACAGAAAAGAAATTCTCTACATTCATAAAATGAAAATGCTGAAGCCCGATTTTATACACTTTTTCATCGTCAACGGGATTTCCGTTCAATGAGAAATCAAGGAATTTATGAGCATTTCTGTCATACACAACTCTCATGCCGGAGCTGAGCTGATAGAATTCACAATGAGACCCCTGCCATACTTCATCACGGAGCATAAACATAATCATCTGTTTAAACTGCATTCCCGTAACTCTGAGCATATATGCCGGGTCATCATACGGAAAACATTCCGTAAGGTCAGAATAAAGAACTATCGGTCCCATTTCAGTATTTCTTACACTTCCCGAACCTAAAAGCATAACATCAAGACCGAGGCTCTCTTTCATAATATCCGAAAGAAGACCTCCGAGCTCTGTTTCACGGTATCTTGAAGGATGTGTAAGCTGCTTCTGAAAACGGGTGACAAGACGGTTGTATTTTTTGTCGGTCTGGACTTTATAACGATTAATTATTGTTTCAAGTGCTGTATCACGGGGGCAGGTTTTTTCATTAATACTTATATTCTGCTATTCATAGCCGGCAACACAGTTTTTATCGGTATCAATAGTGATATCAAATCTTCCGATATAATCTGTACCCGTACCTGCCTGAACAATAAGGATATCATTGACTTCTTCGGGTTTTTCAATCTGAGTATGAGAATGACCGCCGACGATGATATCAACACCCCATGCAGGGTCGAGCCTTGAAGCAAGTTTTTTATCTTCTTCAAAACCTATATGCGTAAGAAGCACGGTAAGGTCAATGTCAATTGCGTTATAGGCATTGCATATTTTTCCGACTTCTTCTGCAGCTTCGTTCACATCAACAAATGTTCCGATAATTCCGTCATTTTTTGTCTGTGAAAGAACATCCTCAGTCAGAACACCGATAAACAGAATTTTCATTCCGTCACGTTCAATAATACAATGGGGTTTAAAAAGTCTTGCTCCGTTTGTCCTTATATGCATATTGGCATTTATAATGGGAAATTTTGCACATTTCTCAATAAACAGAAGATGGGCAACACCGTAATCCGTTTCATGATTGCCGATTGTCACAACATCAGGAGAAAGCATATTCATAATTTCAATTGTGGAAATGCCCTGAAACTCAGAATCAATAACGGAGCCTCTGAACATATCGCCTGCGATACAGTAAATTGAATTTGCTTCTTCATTGCGTACCTTGTTGACATATCCCGACAGCATTGAGACTCCGCCTACAAGATTATTGTCAATTTCTTCTGCAAGGAAATCACCGTGAAGGTCATTTGAGTGAAGAATTGTAAGTTTTTTAATGTTTTTCATAATGCATTCTCCCCTGATTCAACATATTATATTTTAATAATACATTAAATCAGATAATTCTTCATCGTACTTAAGTGCAAAAAAAAGTGCCCCGAAAGGCACTTCAGATAAAACTTATTCTGATTTTTTATCTTTTATGACAAGTCCGATTTCACGGGCTCTTACGGCAAGCTCCGTTCTGTTTCGGAAGCCTGTTTTTTCACGCATATTCTGAATATGCGCTTTTACCGTTCTCAGCGACATATGAAGCTTTTCGGCAATGACGGCATCAGGCTCACCGCCCGTAAGCTCACGCAGAACTTCAAGCTCCCTGTCAGTCAGTTCACTGCTTTTTGCATCACCGAATTTTAAATCAGGTGTAGTGTCGGGATAAATATTTTCCCCTGCAACCGTTCTGTCAAGCACGGAAATAATTTCCTCGGCATTTGCATTTTTGTACCAGAAGCTGTCAACGCCTATCGCTCTTGCCCTGTCAATAAAACTGCATTCGGGTTGACTTGTAATAATGATTATTTTAATATCGGGGAAGCTCTTCTTGATTTTTTCTGCAGCTTCAAGACCGTTTGCATCCATTGCCGTGCAGACATCCATAAGAATGATATCAATTTTGTTTGTAAGGCAATAAAACTCAGCCATTGCCGCACTTTCTATGGAATGAACCATTTCATAGTCTGCACTTTCGTTTATATAAATTTCAAGCAATTTGCGAGCCATTGAATCGTCTTCAACTATAAGTACATTCAACATCCTGAATCATCTGCCTTTGCATCAATAGTAATTTCGAGTGCATACCTCGGTTTTGATATGACTCGCATTTGTCCGTTCATTCTTTCAACACGTTTACGGAGATTTCCCATTCCGCCGCCTTCTGATATTTCTTTCGCAGGAGGTGTGCCGTCATTGGTAAACCTTACTGAATAATAATCTGCACAATGGCTGAAACCGATATAAAGAGTTTTTGCTTTTGCATGACGGACTGCATTTGTAAGTGCTTCTGTAGCGGCAATAACAAACAGCTTTCTTATTTCACTGTTATCGGGCAATTCTCCGCTCAGGTCAATGGTTATTCCTGCCGAAAAGGCTGCATCAAACAAAGTATTGAGCGTATATTCCTCATCATTATTTGTTGCACCCGTTTTAAGAACGGAAATATTTCTTTTCCACAGCTCCATAGCAGAAGACAGATCACCGTTCTCATTTTTAAGACTGTGTCTTGTCGCAAGTAATGCCTGTCCCAGACTGTTATGAATTCTCTCTTTTGTTTCAAGACGTTCTCTTGAACGGGTCAGTTCATCTGCATTTTCGCCGTATTTACGAAGTCGTTCGTTCATATCTGCCAGAACGATATTCTTTTCCCTGAGCCTTTGGGTAAGATTATGAAACTGTGTAATATCGGTGGCTGTAATCTGAATTTTTTCATCGTCAAGCTTATTCTTTCTGAATAACCATATACTTCCGTCAGGCAGTCTGAATTCAGGGTTATCGCCCGATGAGAGTCTTTTCACATTTCTGCTGACATATCCGTTGGCGAGTGTTTTCCAGAATAAATCTGCATTCTGAAGTTCAGCGTCCGTAATTGTATAACACAATTCACTCATTGTGTGATTAAAAAGCTGAATTCTTCCGTCAGGAAGTGAAAAACAAAGCCCTGTAGGAAGATTGTCAAAGCTTTCTTTGATTGAATTGCTTGTAATTGACTGTTTTCTGTTATGAAGTTCTCTGATTCCCAGATAAACAATTTCAGCAAAAAGCAGGATAACGGGTATGCTGATAAAAACAATCGGAATATTCATAAATTCTCTTGTTTTTTCGTTCAATGGTTTTGAATAAAAGAAATACTCCATACCTGATGAATAAATTATGAGAATAACAGTGTCAAGAATACTGAAAAAAGCAACGGATATTTTTGCAAAAGTTTGTTTTTCCATCCTTGATAAATATATCAGAAAAAATACGGCAACAAAAACACCTGCAAAAATCACAGCAAGAAAAGCAACACGGAATCCCGATGAAATCTCAAAAAAGTCAAGCATCCGTCATCACCTTCCTGTCCACTTCAATATCAACCGTGACATCTTCTTCATCAATCGAAATATTGCGTACAAATTGAAATGCAGAAATTTCAGCAAGTGTATTCATATTGATTTCTGTTTTGCAACCAATCTGCAGGCGAAGAACAATTTGCTTTTCGTCACAGTTAAGATATACAAAATATGCCGTCATTTCATGCAGAAGAAGCTCTGTTGTCTTTTCAAAAAGGTCATACAAAAGAACTGCGTTTTCAATAGACATTTTACAGTCACAATTACCTGCCAGTGCAACATAAACATTGTTAAGACTGATATTATCAAGGGATTCACGAAGACAATATTCAAGCTCCTTCGAGCTTACAAAATAATAGTCTTCACTCAGAAGCAGAAGATTGCCTCTTCGTTTGATATAAGCACTCAGAACACAGAGTTCGGAGAGTATTTCTTTTGACTTTTCAGGATTTTCCCCGGCTTCGGCAAGAAGATTTTCTGCTTTTTCCAACTGTACTGAAACATCGTGAGTTATTCTGTCATAAAGTCTGTTTTTTTCATCAATACGGGCTTTCTTTTCTTTCAGTTCATTCTCAGCACGAAGCAGTTCATTATTTTCATTGAGCTGTTCCTGAGTTTCACGCAGTTCAGACATCAGTTTTTTAATCTTACCGATATCCTCCTGCCAGAGAACATATCCGCCCGAAATTGTTTTGCAGCAAAGTCTTACATTACCGATATCAACAGGATTACGGGCAGCCTTTATCATTACACTCTTTGAGAAGTTTTTCGCATTTTCAGACATATAGCACTGATTATAGTCATTGTCTGCAATCTGAACGGCAATTGATGTTTTTTTAAACAGTTCATTATACCCCTGGTTAGAGCGTATAAGACCGCTCTGAATAGAACTTTCAAGAAGTAACAGAATCATCAGACAGTCCATTGCAACAAGGTCACAGCCTCTGAATCCGAGATAATACACAATCCAGAAAACCGTTGCACAGATAAAAACAACAGCAGGCATTTTTTGAAAAGCCCGACTGCCCGGCACACGGCATTTCACAAGCATTGTGATAATAAAAATTGCGCCGAGAACGGTAAACCAGGCAAAGTTAAGATAGAAAACGATATTATATGTATAATTGTCGTCGAAATAATAAATTCCGTCAGGAAAATCAAATGTCAGTCTGTGGAAATCATTTGTAAGTATAAGAACAATCAGCACCAAAGCCGGCACAAACAACAGCTTCCATTTACCCGGCAGACGGTAATTTTCAGGCTTGCCGATAGAAAAAGCAATAAAAACACCGAAAAGCGGTATCAGTATCATCGGGATATAGAACATATACCACAGGTATCGTGTAACAACATCAAAATTGCTTACAAAATACCATTTTATTGTACGGATAAACAGCCAGAAGCACATAAGTCCGCCAACATAAATAAGATAACGACAGATCTGCTTGTTTATTATTCTGTTTTTTACCGAAACACACCACAGCATAACGGAAACAATTTCAAAAATATTTGTAACGATGCTGAATGCAGACCTTAAGAATGCATTAGTAAACTGTTCATACAGTCTTTCATAAAACAATGCAAGCAAAAGAAGCAGTATAACAGATGTTATTATAACTGTCTTGTTCTCATTTTTTCTCATTCAGTCACCCCCTGTTTTTAATATAACATAAAATGTTACAAAAATCTACAACAAAAAACTGCACTTTTGTACAATGAAATTTTTTTCATTTACTGATATACTATAATTGAATATTTGTATAATAAGGAGAGAGTCAGAATGAAAGCAAGATTTTTTTCAATAGTTCTTATTATTGCAGTTGTAACAACTGTTTTCTGCAGTTGCAATACAGAAAAGCCGACTGTTGATGACCACACTGAAAAGGAAAGCACCACAGACAATGGCAATATCGGAACAAATGTTGATTACAATGACATTTACAAAGATATCAAAGCAGATTTCATTTCACTTTTTGACAATACCGACAAAGAATTTGACGGCGCTATCGGTGTTTCAGAAATAATAAATCAGCGTGGTAAAAATGAATCACTTGATGTGATCGGCTATGCCGTAAAAGACCTCAGCGGTGATAATATTCCCGAATTTATTGTGGGTGTTATTGATGAAGATAGCAAAGGCAGTGAAATTCTTGCCCTTTATACCGTAAAAAATGAAAAACCTGCTTTTGTTTTTGAAAGTATGACAAGAAGTGCATATTTTCTTATGAATGACGGAAACCTGTTTTATCAGGGCTCTGCAGGTGCAATGTACAGCATTTTCGGTTCATATGCTCTTACTGAAAAAGCAGAGCTTGTTTGTAATGATTACTGGTTTACTTATGAAAAAGATAAAACTTCTTATGAAATCGGATATTATCACAACACAACAGGTGAATTTGACAAGGCTGTTTCAGAAGAACTGAATGTCACGGAAGATGAATTTTTCAACAAGCAGTCTGCTCTGATTGCTGAAAAAACAACAATAAAACTTACACCTTTTGCAATAGTTGTTGAAAAAGAAGCAAAGGTCACAGCAGATTATTCCGAAAAAATTTCAGATTATGCAGAATATATCACATACACGGTTGACGAGTCCGAATATTCAACCAAAGTTCTGTTTATGGCTGAAGGTACGGTCACAGATTTCAGTTTTCTTTCTCTTTCAATCAAAGATGTTGATGAAAACGGTAAAGCAACTTTTGATACAGAATCCTTATACAAGCTTGATAAATTAACCGAAGAAAAACCTCTTGAAGTAACACTCACATTTTATGGTGATTCACCTGCATACGGCATATCATACAAGGATGCACAAGGTGTAACAAAAAACTACACAGTTACAATCAGCGGTGAAGATGGTTCTGTAATTCTCTCTGAATTTTAAAGCATAATGTAAAAGCAAACATCCCGATTTTTTCGGGATGTTTCAGCTTGTCGAAAAAGCCTTTTCGACAAGCTGTGAGACTGTTGAGAAAGTAGGCAAGATTGTGTGTTCTTCGCTCCGAAGGCGTACAAAGGTACTCCGAGAGGGCGAAAACACGCAAAATACATAAAAATAATGGACATATCTCACCAGATATATCCATTATCTTTTTTTATTACCACTTTTTAAAGGTTTTTCGAAAATACTTTTTTATTGTTTTTTTGTTTTATGTATGGTCTTGTCACTTTATCGACAGTCAGAAACATCCCGATTTTTCGGGATGTTTCTGACTGTCGATAAACCGTGTTTCGCAATCAAGCGAGACACGGTTTTTTAGCATAAATAAAAGAATACACTAAAATATTTATTAAAAAACGCTTTTTTGTTGGCTTTTTTTCGTTTTTGAACTTCCACATTGCCATTT